>OZ255707.1:972572-1296763 GCA_965277075.1 Candidatus Lustribacter sp. | reverse complement strand
GGCGCGATCGTCGGCATCATCGGTCCCAACGGTGCCGGTAAAACGACGCTGTTCCGCATGCTCGCCGGTACCGAACATCCGGATCGCGGTGAAATCAAGATCGGCCCGACGGTCAAGCTCGCGGTCGTCGATCAGACGCGCGAAACGCTCGATAACGAGAAGAGCGTGTTCGACGACATCAGCGGCGGCCTCGATCTCTTGAAAGTCGGGCGCTTCGAAATGCCCTCACGTGCGTATCTCGGACGTTTCAACTTCAAAGGGGGCGACCAGCAAAAACTCGTCGGCACCCTCTCGGGCGGCGAACGCGGACGCCTCCATCTCGCGAAGACGCTGCTTGCCGGGGCCAACGTCTTGCTGCTGGACGAGCCGTCGAACGATCTGGACGTCGAGACGTTGCGCGCACTCGAAGATGCCCTTGGCGAGTTCGCGGGTACCGTGCTCGTCATCAGTCACGACCGTTGGTTCCTCGATCGGATCGCGACGCACATCATCGCGTTCGAGGGTGATTCGCGCGTGTATTTCTTCGAGGGAAACTACGCGGAGTACGAAGAGAACAAACGCGAGCGGCTGGGCGAAGAAGCGGCGCGTCCGCACCGTTTGCGTTACCGGCCGTTGACGCTGCCGTAGACGGTTCGGCGTAGCCGAACCCGTCGCGTTTCGGCTACGCCGAAGCCGCGCGTCGCTGCAGCGCCACGGTCAACGCCGTCTTGATGCGCCCGTAGGCCGCTGCTTTGTACGGATACACGTCGGCGGCGTCCGTGCCGTGCACCAGCATCGCCGCGTCGGCTTCGAACAGCAGCACCCGGCCATCGGCGGCAATCGCGCAGTCGATGCCGAAATACGCGAGCGGCACGGCAGCGGCAATTTCGCGTAACCCGTCCGCGCGCGGGCCGTCGAACACCGTCTCAAGATCGGCTACAAACACGGCTTCTTCGTCGCGCATCCATGCGTGTTCGCTCATCGGCGCGTTATAGTAGTGAATCATCCAGCGCGGCGAGATCGCGAGATGGCACGCCAACGGCGTACCGTCGACGAACATGATACGGTATTTGCGGAAATAGCCGTCGGTGCGCCGGTAGTCGACGAACGGCATGACGTAATACGTCGGCGCAACATGCCGTTCGAGGTAGGCCCGAAGTTCCTCCGTCGACGCGATCCGCTCCAATCCGATGCCGGCTTGCGAGCCGACCGGCCGCACGACGATCGGTGCATCGATCGAACGCCCCGCGAGCAGCGCTCGTTCGATGCGTTCGACCGGCGGCGCGACGACGGTCGCAGAGCGTAAGAAGCGGGCAGCAACGCGGTCGCGGCTCAGACGCGCGACGTCGTCCGGCGGGTTGACGCACGGTTCACTGCACGCCGCCGCCAATCGTGCCGCGAGGGCAAGCGCCGGTCGCGCGTCGTCGGATTCGGCAATCGCATTGAAGAGCACGTCGTGCGGCGGCACGTGACCGAGCAGCGCGTCCAATGTTTCGCTGCCGTCGATGTAGATGCGTGTCAAGGCGATCTGCGTCTCGTCGACGATCAGTTCGAGCGGCACGTTCGCTTCCCACGGCGCGATGCGCGTGATTGCGAGAACACGCGTACCGTGCGTAGGTCGCACCGCCGACTGCGACGCGACGAGCGGTGACGAGCGCAAAGCCGCCCGCAGATGCGCGAGGGCGGCGACCGGCGTGTGCAACATCTGCTCGATTTCGTAGAGCCGCAAATGTGCGTCGCGATGATCGGGGTCGCGGCGCAGCACGGCATACGCCGCAACGCGCAGCGCGTGCACGTCGGTGACGCCCTGTGTTGTAGAGTTCGGCAAGCGCGATCAACGTTTGACTCGGAAATTGAATTATCTCTTTTCCGGTCGATTTGTCGGTGAAGACGATGACGATCTCGTTTGGTTTATCGACGATCCGGAACGACACTTCGACGTTCTGTGCTTGCGCGTTGAAGAGCTTGGCGACAAGCGGCTTGAGGGTTTGGGCCGTCGCTGCGGGTTGCCCTACCGCCGTCGCCGGACCAGCGGGCGCGGCCGCGACGGCCGGGACGACCGGTTCGCTTGCGGCCTGCCCGGCGAGCGCACCATCGGGCGCAGGGATCGGGGCGGCCGCGACGGCTACCGGTACGTCCATGTCCGATATCCTCCTACCGGTTGCTTCGGCCACGGTTGCGAACACTTCACACTCAAGTCTTACCGAAGATCAATCGTTTACTACTGGAAACTATATGGCATCGGCTAGGGTTCTCGCCTTCGTCACCCTTTCTCACGAATTCGGAGAGATTCATGACCCTTGTTCAAGCCACCACGTACACGATTGACCCGGCCCACTCGAGCGTTCATTTTTCGGTTCGCCATATGATGCTCTCGAAAGTGCGCGGATCGTTCCCCGCCATCGCCGGTACGATCGCGCTCTCGCCCGACGGCGCGCCGATTGCGATCAATGCCGACATCGAGGTTGCGTCCATCACCACGGGCGAAGCGCAGCGCGACGGCCATCTCAAGTCCGAAGACTTCTTCCACGCCGAAAAATACACGCACATGCGATTTGCCAGCACGAGTATCACGCCCAAGAGCGGCCAGACCTTCGCCGTCGCCGGCGACCTCGAAATCCACGGCATATCCAAGCCTGTTGTCCTCGAGACCGAAGCCGTCGGGCGCCTCACCGACCCGTGGGGCAACGATCGCATCGCGTACGAAGCGAAGACCCGGATCAACCGCAAAGACTTCGGCTTTACGTTCAATCAGGCGCTCGAGACCGGCGGCCTTCTTGTCGGTGACGACATCGACATCGAATTGCAGATTCAGGCGATCGCGAAGCCCTGATCACACGAGGTCTTCGCGCCGGATGCGCGAGTATTCGGGCCGGATCGCCGGCAGCGTGCCCAGCGCCGCGATCGCGCTGTTGAAGTTGCGCTCGCGCGTGCGGTGCGTGAGTATAACGATGTCGGTCTCGTTGGCCTGATCGCCCGCGCCTTTTTGCAGCATCGCATCGATCGAGATGCCCGCATTTGCGAGCGTGCGCGCGATGTCGGCCAGCACGCCGACTTCGTCGCGCACGCGAACGCGCAAGTAGTAGGACGTCTCGACGTCGTCGATGGGCAGTACGGCAAGATCGCTCATCGCGTCGTGCTGGAATGCGAGATAGGGTACCCGCTCGTCCGGTTCGGAGCGCATCAAACGCGTCACTTCGATGACGTCGGCCAGCACCGCCGAGGCCGTCGCATCGGAGCCGGCCCCGGCGCCGTAGTACATCGTCACGCCTGCCGCGTTGCCCTTGACGAGAATGGCGTTCATCGGTCCGTCTACGCTTGCGATGATGCGTTCGGCCGGAATCAGCGTCGGATGGACACGCAGCTCGATGCCGTCCGCCGTGCGTCGCGTGATGCCGAGCAGCTTGATGCGATAGCCGAGTTCCTCGGCGTAAGTGATATCTTTATCGGTCAGTTTGCTGATGCCCTCGACGTACGTGCGAGCGAACTGCACCGGGATACCGAACGCGATCGACGCGAGCAACGTCACTTTATGCGCGGCGTCGACGCCCTCGACATCGAACGTCGGATCGGCTTCGGCGTAGCCGAGGCGCTGCGCCTCCGCCAGAACGGCGGCGAACGAGAGTCCCTTCGCGCGCATTTCGGAGAGAATGAAGTTGCACGTACCGTTGATGATACCGGCGATCCACTCGATGCGATTCGCGGCGAGCCCTTCCCGTAATACCTTGATCGTCGGAATGCAGCCCGCGACGGCGGCTTCGAACGCGACCATCACGTTCTGTTGACGCGCCGCAGCGAAGATGTCGTTGCCTTCGAGCGCCAACAACGCTTTATTGGCCGTGACCACGTGTTTGCCGCGCACGATCGCGGCGAGGATCGCTTCTTTCGCGACCGTCGTCCCGCCGATCACCTCGACGACGACGTCGATCTCCGGGTTCGTCACGATTCGCCGAACGTCGTCGACGACCGGAATCGCGTCACCGACGATCGCGCGCGCTTTGCCGACATCGCGCACGGCGATCATCGCAATTTCGATCCGGCGTCCGGCGCGCCGCGTGATCTCTTCACGGTTGTTTTCGAGGACGCGGAATGTGCCGCTGCCCACCGTTCCCAAACCGAGTAGGCCGACCTTGACGGGTTTCACCGCATTCGGGTTGGCCTCACGCCGTTCTAACGCCTCGCATGCGGCTCATGCATCGCGCAGCAGTCCGTCGTCGAGCTGCTGACGGCGTACGATCGTCGCGGGCAAATCATCGCCATGATGGGCGATGATCAGCAGCGTCGTTCCAGCCGCGGTGTATCCGTGCAGTTGCGCGTCCAGCCGTTCGCGGAATGCCGCATCCAATCCGTTCCAGACTTCGTCGAGGATTAGCAGCGCGGGCGGCCGCACGAGCGAGCGCGCGATCAACACTTTGCGGCGTTCGCCGAACGAGAGTTCCATGAATCGTCGCTCGCGCAGCGGCCGGAGTCCGAGTTCGTCCGTGAGCGTCGCGGCTCGCTCGCGTTCGCCCTCGCCCGCAGCATGAAAGAGCCCGACGCTCGAAGCGAAACCCGAGAGTATGACGTCCGCGACGGTGTGATTGACGTTGAATGCGATCTGCCACTCTTCGGAGACGTGCGCGATCGTTTCTTTGATGCGCCACACGTCGAATGGACCGCCCGCACCGGACCGGCGAACCTCACCACCGAACGCGGGCGAGAGCGTGCCCGCGACAACTGCGGCGAAGGTGCTTTTTCCGCTGCCGTTCGGACCGCCGATCGCCGTGTGTTCGCCGCGGCGGATCGACCAGTTCACATCGTGGAGCACCCGCGTCGCGCCGCGATAGACGTCGGCATGCGCGACCGCGACGAGGGCGTCGCCCGCCGGCGGCGGCGCATCTCCGAGGGCCGTGCGGACGCGATCGTCGCGGGCGGGGCGGCTGCCGCTCACCGAGGTGATGCGTCCGTCGCGCATCCGCGCGTGATGGGTGATCGACGCGATAAAATCGTCGTCGCGATGCGAGGCGAGCAGCAGCGCAACGTCCGGCGCGATTTCTTCCAAGAGGGCGAACGCGCTTGCTCGGGACGGTGCATCGAGACCGTTGGTGAACTCGTCGAGCACGAGAACGCGCGGCCGGCGCACGAGTGCGCGCGCGATCAACAGCCGCCGCATCTGGCCGAACGAAAGCGTGCGCACCGGTTGGGCTGCGATCGCGGCCAAATCGAGCCGCTCGACGATCGCGTCGACGGCGCGCGTTTCGTCGCCGGCCGGCGATCGGTGAACGTAGAGCGTGTCGTCGAAGCCGCTCTCGATGACGTTACGGCCGACGATCGGGAGTTCGAGCCGGACGTATTTCTCATGCTGTTCGGGCGACACGAAGCCGATGGCACCGCCGGCCGACCGCATCGTCCGCACCGGCCCGTTGAAGCGATAGCTGCGCTCGCCGCCGTCCGGATCGATCCACTGGTCGCCGCGAATCACCCGGAGCAGCGCACTTTTCCCCGAGCCGTTCGGCCCGGTGAATGCCCAATGCTCGCCCGGGTGCAGCTCCCACGTGATGTCCGCAAGCGCGCGACGGCCGCCGAGGTGGAGATTCACGTCGCGCAGCGAGATCAGTGCAGCATTCGAACCGGGCACCGCGCAGTGGTACGGTAGGTCACGGCGAAATACCGCCGCCATGGCCTCACGCTCCGCGCGCAGTGACGCTCAACGCGTCCTCGACGCGATCATTCCGATCTGGGTCGTGCCCGGCATCTTGGACTACGTGTGTCATCGCCGAACACGCATCGAACGGACGAGCGGTACGCACGAATCGCTGACGCACCTGCTGATGACGGCGGTGAGCGGCGTCCCGGTGCTCTTGAGCCTCACGTTCGAGATGACGCCGAGCGTCGCGCTCGTCGCGGTCGCAAGCGTCCTCGCGCACGAGGCGATCGTCATCTGGGATGTCGCCTACGCGGCGCCGCTGCGGGCGATTCCGCCGAACGAGCAGCACGTCCATAGCTTCCTTGAAGTGTTGCCGTTCACGATGTTGGCGCTGAGCGTAAGCGCCGATCCGACGGCTTTTCGCGACATCGCGCGCGGCTGGCCGCTGCAGTTCACACGCCGGCGTCGGCCGCCGTCATTCCCGTATTTTGCGTTGCTCGCAACGCTCGCGACGATTTCGACCGCAGCATACGCCGAAGAGTTCGTGCGATGTTATCGCGTCGACCGCACGATCCGCCCGCACGCGCACGCAATCGAAGACGAAGAAGATTAACACCAGAAGTGTCCGCCGCCGCGATTGACGTCATGCCAGGCGGCGAGCCAACGCCGTCGCGCGGAAAAGGCTGCGTCGCGTTCGAGTGCGGCGAGTTCACCCGCGACGAAAGCGCCGTCGCCGCCGCCGAGATTTCGGCGCAGATGATCGCATGAGTTGACCGCGTCGTGGTGCTCGCCGAGCACGGTCTGCAACGCGGCGACGCGCTTCGCGAACGTCGCCGCCCGGCGTCCGCAAACGGGGACGAACGCCTCTGCCGCATAGCGTAGGCGCTTCGCTTTGATCCGGATGCCGTGCAACTCCCCATCTTCGGGAGGCCGGCCGCGTTTGCGCACCGCGTAGCGTAATTTTCGCCACGCTGCGTCCATCAGTTCGGGCGCCGCGTCGCTTGCGCGTTCGGCCGCGCGCTCGTTGAAGAGCGGTCCGCGAACCGCGTCAAGCAAGTCGGCGAGGACGAGCACGTAACGCGGCTGGCGCAGCATCGCACCGAGTTGCCGGTATGCAGCGGTCCGGACGCCGCGCAGCAGGTTGAGCACGAGTTCCTTGCGATGGCGGTCCACGTCGGGCAGAAGTGCCGCGTGCCGTTGCAACCGCTCGAGTAGGACGTCCGCGTCGCGGGCGGCGGCCAGTGCGTCGCCAAGCCAGCGAACCCGCTCTCGCAACGTTGTCGCCCACGTTTCGTCGAGCACGGGATGAAACGTGCGCAAGTCCGAACGCAGGCGCCGAACGGCGACGCGCGCTTGGTGGACCGCGCGCGGATCGCCGCCGATGCGCATCGCGACGTCGACGTTGATCAACTGCTGCACGGATCTGATCAGCGTCGCGCGGATGACGTCGTCGATGCGCGTCTCGCACGTGACGTGCGGCGCAACAAGGTCGGGCGGTTCGCCGGGATCGAGCGCAACGTCCGGTACGCTGCGCAGCAGTTGCACGTCGGCGACGGGTCGCGGCACCGCTCCGCGCAGATACGCCGTCGCCAAGTCGAGAGCGCGCGGCGGAATCGCCGTTCGAGCGCCGTGGAACACGTGTTCGGTCGAGTATGCGAGATACTCGGCCGGCGGCGGCAGCGTCAGGGTCCACTCGTTCGGTAAACGGAAACGCAAGCTTCCGCCCCAGCGCGTGAGGCGCAGATCGTCGGCGTCGTAGTAGATCGTTCGCATCGGGCGTCGCTCGTCGGACGTTTGGCTCGACGCGTCAAGTGGGGTCGCTTCCGCCATAAATGTGTGCCCCAGTATAGCGCGGGAGATGTTCGATTGCTATCCGCGAGCCGCCGGTTGCGTTTCGGACGTTCGTAAGCGGGGAATCGCCCGATGAAGATGCCGAGTGAAGCACGTATTGAGTACGAACTCGTCCGCGCGACGGAAGCAGCGGCGATCGCTGCGGGCCGGCTTGTCGGGCGCGGCGATAAGAACGCGATCGACGGGGCGGCCGTCGATGCGATGCGCGCGTTTCTCGGCGAGGTCGACATCGCCGGAACCGTCGTGATCGGGGAAGGCGAAAAGGACGAGGCGCCGATGCTGTTCATCGGCGAAGCGGTGGGAACCGGGGATGGTCCCGAACTCGACGTCGCGGTCGACCCGATCGACGGCACCACGCTGGCGGCGCGCGGCGGCCCCGGCGCGATCGCGGTTGTCGCGGCGGCTCGTCGGGGCTCGCTCTTTCACACGCACGTCCCGTACATGGAGAAGCTGGTGACCGGACCGGCCGGCCGCGGCCGCATCTCTCTCGATCGACCGCTGGGTGCGAATATTCGCGCGTTGGCCGAAGCGCTCGAGCGTCCCGTCGGCGAGGTGACGGTCGCGCTGCTCGATCGTCCGCGCAACGAGACGCTGCTCGAAGAATGCCGCGCGGTCGGCGCGCGCGTGTCGCAGTTCGGCGACGGGGACGTTGCGCGCGGAATCATGGCCGTGCTCGACGACGGGTCCCAAGTCGACATGCTAGCCGGGATCGGCGGTTCGCCCGAAGGCGTCGTTACGGCCGTCGCGGTGAAAGCGCTCGGCGGAGAGATGTTCGGACGGTTGTGGCTACGGGACGCGCGCGATCGCGAGCTCGCCGTCGCCGACGGCCTCGATCCTCGTCGGATTCTGACCCTCGACGATTTGTGCGCGGCCGATGACGGCGTTTTTGCGGCGACCGGCGTGACGGACGGAAACTTTCTTGACGGCGTGCGTTATGCTTCCGGCTGCGCGTATACGCAATCGTTGATCGTCTCGACGATCTCGCACTCCGTGCGCAAGATCGAAACGCGCCATCTGCTGCAACCGGCGATCGAGTTTCAGCTCGCGCCGGCTCGTGCCCGCTCCCTCGCGCAACTATAGAGGATTCACGTTCCGTGAATCTGTCGCGACTTGGTCGGCGCGAAACCGATGCACGGGTCGTGATTGATCCATGCAACGCCGAGCCGGGAATTCTTCGCGCAGGTACCTTACCATAACGCATGCGGAGAACGTTGAAATGAGCGGCGACGCCCTCGTCGTCCGGCTCGCGCGCTTAGATGCGTGCGCGGTTTCGGATGCCCTCGACAAACTCGGATTGCACGGAGCGGAGGGCGGACTCGTGCAACGTTCCGCGTCGCGGCGCATCGCCGGTCGTGCCGTGACCGTCCGCTTGGTGGTTAAGGACGATGCGCCCGAGCGTGCCGGGCCGCCGGTGCATCTCGGCGCGAGCGCGGTCGAGGCCGGCGGTCCGGGTTCCGTCATCGTGATCGAACAGCGAACGGGCATCGAGGCGGGCTCGTGGGGCGGCATCTTGTCGCTTGCAGCTCGGTTGCGTGGCATCGAAGGCGTCGTCGTCGACGGCCCGGTGCGCGACATCGATGAAGCGCGTGCGTACGACTTGCCGATTTATAGCCGCGGCTTGACGGCGCGCACCGCGCGCGGCCGTATTGCGGAAGAAGCGACGAACGTCGACGTTCGCATCGGCGAATCAACCGTGGCTGCCGGCGATTACGTGCTCGCCGACAACAGCGCGGTCGTGTTCGTTCCGGCCGATGCGATCGAGCGCGTCCTCGACGCGGCCGAAGAGATCGCCGCGCGTGAAGCGGCGATGGCCAAGGCGCTCCTCGGCGGCGCGAGCGTTACGACCGTGATGGGTTCGAACTACGAAAACATGCTCGCGGTAAATGCGTGAGCGTGAACGGATTCGCCGCAGCCGATCCGAACGTTGCGCGTGCTGCGAAGCTCGATTGCGCAACGCTGAGCGACGCTTTGGACCGGTTCGGGCTCAATGGCGCTTGCTGGCCGATCAAACCGCGCGATGCGTCGTTCCGCATGGCCGGCCGCGCCTATACGTTGCTCTATGCCGTGGCCGGAAATCCGCCGGGCACGGTCGGCGACTTCATCGACGACGTCCCGCCGGGGAGCGTGCTCGTGCTCGATAACGGCGGGCGCGAAAGCGGCACGATCTGGGGCGATATTCTCACCGAAGTGGCGCATCGCCGCAAGCTAGGCGGCACGCTCATCGACGGATTGTGCCGCGATGTTGCACTCTGCCGGGAACTCGGCTATCCGGTATTCAGCCGCGACCACTGGATGCGCACCGGGAAGGATCGCGTGCAACTTGATGCGACGAACGTTCCGGTGAGCATCGGCGGGGTGTGCGTGCAACCCGGCGACTTGATTCGTGGCGATGCCGACGGCGTCGTCGTCGTTCCGCAGGCGGACGAAGACCGGGTTCTCGAAGCAGCCGAGCAGATCGATACCGTCGAGGAACGCATCCGGAGTGCGGTGCGCGGGGGGATGCGGTTGACCGATGCGCGCAAGCAATTCGGATACCACTTCCTTCAGACGCGCGAGAACCCATGAACACCAAGACCTACCAGTTTTTCGACCTGCCGACCGTTTCCGTCGATTTCGAACGGCCGGATGCCGCGCTCGTCGAACGTGCAGCCTCGTTCGGCACCGCCACGTTGCACGAAGCGGGCGGGAAGATCGGCGCGTTTCCGTCGGCGATCAAACCGGTGGTGCCGTCGTTCGCACTGAGCGGGCCGGCGATCACCGTGCACTCACCGCCCGGTGACAATCTGTGGCTGCATCGCGCGATCGTCGCAGCGCAACCGGGGGACGTTCTCGTTGTATTCGTCGACGGCGCGTACGAACACGGGTACTGGGGCGAGATCATGTCGACTGCCGCGCGTGCGCGCAAACTCGGCGGCCTCGTGATCGACGGTTGCGTGCGTGACGGCGCGATTCTTGAGCGCGTCGGCTTTCCGATTTTCGCCCGCGGGCTCTGCATCCGCGGTACCGGCAAAGATTTTTCGGCCCGCGGCTGGCTGAACCAGCCGCTGCTCGTCGGCGATGTCACGGTCAGCGCAGGCGATCTCATCGTCGGCGACACCGACGGCGTCGTCGCGATTCCGCGCGAACGCGTTGCGGACGTCCTCGATCGTTCGCGTTCGCGCGAGGACAAGGAGGCCGATGTGATGCGCAAGCTCGAGGCGGGCGAAACGTCGATCGACCTCTACGGTTGGGACAAGTAATCAGCGACTTACGTCCGTAGTATCGTGAACGACGACGTTCTCATCATCGGCGGCGGCATCGGCGGCCTGACATTGGCGCTCGAGTTGCACGAGGCCGGTATCGCGTGTCGCGTGTTCGAAGCCGCCCCCGAACTCAAGGCGATCGGCGTCGGCATCAACATCTTGCCGCACGCGCAGCGCGAACTGACGAGGCTCGGTTTGGAACCGGCGATGGCGTCAGTGGCCGTGGAAACGAAAGAAGCGGCGTTTTACAACCGCTTCGGTCAGCACATTTATACCGAACCGCTCGGTCGCGCGGCCGGCTACGCGTGGCCGCAGTTCTCGATCCATCGCGGCGATCTGCAGCTCGCGCTCATCAGCGCCGTCATGGAGCGGCTCGGTACGGATCGCGTTCTACGCGGTTGGCGTTGTACGAGCGTTACGACGGATGCGACCGGCGCGACCGCGCACTTCGCGGACTGCGACGGCCATGTATTGGACGACCAGCGCGGCAGCATCGCGATCGCCTGTGACGGCGTCAACTCGGTGCTTCGCAAACAGGTTCACCCCGAAGAAGTAGAGCCGCGCTACTCGGGTGTGACGATGTGGCGCGGCGTAACGAAGATGCGGCCGGTGCTCTCCGGCGCGACGTTCGTCCGCGCCGGCTGGCTCACGCCCGGCAAGCTCGTGATGTACCCGATTCGAAATGACATCGATGAGAACGGCAACCAGTTGATGAACTGGCTGGCGGAAAACGAGACGCCGCAACGCGTTACGCGCGACTGGACGCGACGCGGATATCTCGACGATTTCATCACTCCGTACGAGGACTGGCGCTGGGACTGGATCGACGTCCCGGCGATGTTCCGCGACGCCGAGACGATTCTCGAATATCCGATGGTCGATCAGGATCCGCTCGATCGCTGGACGTTCGGTCGCCTCACGCTGCTCGGCGATGCGGCGCATCCGATGGTGCCGCGTGGCTCGAACGGGGCCGGTCAATCGATCATCGACGCGAAGGTACTCACCGAGATGTTGCGTGCGTACACCGATCGAGCCGAAGCGCTTCTTGCCTACGAAGCGTCGCGGCTTCCGACGACGTCCAACGTGGTGCTGACGAGCCGCGTGAATCCGCCCGATGCGATCTTGCGGGTCGTGTACGAACGCACGGGCGATCGCCCGTTCGAACGTATCGAAGACGTCGTGACGCGCGTCGAACTCGCCGCGATCACCGATGCATACAAAAAAGTCGCCGGCTACGACTCGGCATCGCTGGTGCCGCAATGATTCATCGCACGCGGGCCGCCGCGATTCGCGAACGGAAAGGGCGCCCGTTTGCGACGATCACCGCATATGATGCGGCGTTCGGCCGAGCGGCCGAACTGGCCGGCGTCGACGTCATCCTCGTCGGCGACTCGCTCGGGAACGTCGTTCTCGGCTACGAGTCCACCGTCGCCGTCACGCTCGAAGATATGGAGCGCCACGGCGCAGCGGTCGCTCGCGGCACGCGGCGCGCGCACGTCGCGATCGACCTCCCGTTCATGTCGTACGAGCCTTCGAACGAGGATGCGGTGCGAAGTGCCGGACGGCTCGTTCGTGCCGGTGCGTCGTCGGTCAAGCTCGAGGGCGGCGTCGAACGCGCCGAGCGGATCGCGGCCATCGTGTCGGCCAACATTCCGGTGATGGCGCACATCGGGGTGATTCCGCAGACCGCGTCGCTCGGTTCGGGCTTTCGCCGGCGCACCGACCGGACGCGCCTGCTGGCCGATGCCGACGCGGTCGTAGCCGCCGGTGCATACGCCGTCGTGCTCGAAATGATCGACGCCGAGATCGCGCGCGAGATCACCGCGCGCATTCCGGTTCCGACGATCGGCATCGGGAGCGGTGCGCACTGCGACGCGCAAATTTTGGTGCTCTACGATCTGCTGGGGATGAGTATCGACCCGCCGCCGTTCGCGAAACCGTACGCAGACCTGAGCGGCATCGTGACCGCTGCGATTCGCCACTACGCGGAAGACGTCACGCGCGGACGCGACCCGGCCGACGGTCCGTCGCTCGAAGAGGCCGCCGTCCCGTAGTGCTCGCGGCCGTCGCGCTCAACGCGTTTCTCGCGGCATTCGGCGGCGCGTGGACGTGCGCGCCGCCGGGGGGCGGCATCTCCACCCTGCACGGTGGGACGCCGTGGACGATCGCGGCGGCTCCCCACAGCACCTGGACGCGTGTCGGGACCGCCTCCGCGCACGGCGGCAGCGTTGCATACGTCGGATATTTGCCGCTCGAAAAAACCTGGCTGTACAACGTTTTTCACGACGACGGAAGCTTCGCGACGAACGTCTCGCCCGGTCCCGTCGACGGCGTGTGGACGTGGACCGGATCGTATACGATGCCGCAGCGCGTCGTGCACGAGGCGGTGCAATGGCGGCGCGACGGTGCGACGATCCGTCGCGGTTTCGGGCGCCTTATCGGTGCATCGTTTCGCGAGAGCGCGGGCGACGTCTGCCGGCGCTAACGCGGCCTACGCCGGGGCGCCGCCGCTAACCAGACGTGCGAGCGCGAAAGCGGCCGCGGCCGCGACGGCACCGATCGCGGACGTCTGCAACGCAGAGCGCCAGATCGACACGCCCGTGAAGCGCCCTTTCACTGCTCCGAACACGACCAGCGCGGCAAACGTGACGATCGCCGACCAGATCAAACCGAGACGGGTCGACGGTAACACCATATAGGGAATGAGCGGGAGCAACCCGCCGACGACGTACGAGCCGCCGATGCGAAACGCGCTGAGCGGCGCTTTGCGCGGGTTGGGTTCCTCGAGTCCCAATTCGAAACGCATCATGAAGTCGACCCAGTGCTGTTTGTCGGCCGTCACCGTGTCGACCAGATGGCGGAGCGCGTCTCCGGTCACGCCGTACGACGCGAAGATCACCTCGATTTCGCGCCGTTCTTCTTCGGGAACTTCGTCTGTCTCTTGGTACTCGCGGCGTTGTTCGCTGGCATAATGGTCCACGTCGGAGCGCGCGGCCAGGTAGCCGCCCAGGCCCATCGAGATTCCGCCGGCCGCGAGTTCCGCAATGCCGGCCGTCACGACGATGTGCGATGCCGCGATGGCCCCGCTGATGCCGGCGGCCAGCGCGAAGGGAACGGTCAGCCCGTCGGACATGCCGATGATGACGTCGCGTACCGTATCGCCGGCGTCGAAATGGTGTTCGTTGTGAGATCGGCGCGGAGCGCGAATTTTCGCGCGCGCTTGGACGATCGGTTGATCCGCCACGGTGCGCTCCTTGGTTGATTGATGCGTCGATGGTTCGCGCGCATCCCGTCGAATACGCGGCGGATGCCCGATTCTGATGTCGTCGCCGAGCGCTATCGTGTGCTCGAAAAGACGCTCGGCGGAGGATCAACGGTTGCAGTCCCGGCGCGATCCGAGCGGAGGGCGCCAATGCGGCGAGCGACGTTTGTAACGAGCGCGACCGCAGCGGCGACCGTCCTTTCGGTGCCGGCGGCAACTCTCGCCGGAGAAGTCGCGACGGAGCAGATGCGAGCTTTGGAAACGAGCAGCGGCGGCCGGCTCGGGCTGTTCGCTCTCGACACCCACACCGGGCGACGTCTATCCCGTCGCGCCGATGAGCGTTTTCCGATGTGCAGCACCTTCAAATTTCTGGCCGTTGCCGCAGTCTTGTCGCGCGTCGACGCGGGGCGCGAGCAACTTGAACGGCAGATACCGTTCGGTCCGCGCGATCTGCTCGCGTATGCGCCGGTCGCGAGGAAGCATGCCGCCGACGGGTTCTTGACGATTCGTGCGCTGTGTGAAGCGGCGATCGTCTATAGCGATAACACCGCCGCAAATTTGCTCTTGGCGACGATCGGGGGACCACCCGGGGTCACGCGTTACGCGCGGGCGCTCGGGGATACGCTCACGACGCTGAACCGCACCGAACCCACGCTCAATACCGCGGTCCCGGGCGATGTCCGCGATACGACCACGCCGGTCGCCATGGCAAGCGATATGCGGCGGATCTTGCACGCGAATGCTCTCGCGCCGGCGTCGCGCGACCGTCTGACCGCGTGGCTGGTGGCCTGCCGCACCGGCGCCGGCTGCCTTCGCGCCGGCGTACCCTCGTCGTGGCGCGCGGGCGACAAGACGGGCTCGGGGGGTCCGCCGAATGCCTTCGGCGCTTCGAGCACGCACAACGATATCGCAGTTCTCCGGCCGCCACATCGCTCACCGGTCATCGTCACGGCATATCTTACCGGTTCGAAGCTATCGGCAGAGGCGAGCGAAGCGGCACTTGCCGCTCTCGGACGCGTCGTGAGCGCCGTCTTCGCGTAGTGTGCCCTCGCACGGGCTACTCGTCGAGCAGACTTGCATAGTAATTCCAGCGCGCACCGAAACCGAACGCGTCGGCACCTTGGTGGGCGAGATCGTCGGCGCTCATGCCGCGCGGCGTCCCGATCATCGAGGCCCACCACGTGAGCTTCGCTTGATGTTCGAGCCAGATGCACGAGATGACGACTTCTTCGACGCTCGTCCCGGCGATCGCAATCCCGTGATTGCGGAGGTGAACGATCGGTTTGTCGCCCAGCACGGCGGCGAGTTCCGCGCCCTGTTCGGTCGTCGTGACCTTGCGTGCCGACGGATAGATCGGGATGTCGCCGCGCGCGAGCACCTGGGCCATGACGCCTTGCATCGGCAGAATCGGTCGTTCGAGATCGCCGAAGATCGTTGCAATCGGCTGATGGGTGTGGACCACCGCGGTGACGTCGGGCCGCGCTTTGTAGATCTCCGTGTGCAGCTTCGTTTCGTCGGGGACGCGATATTTGCCGGCGATGTGCGTCGTTTCGAGATCGACGAGCGACACGCCGTCAGCCGTCATATGCAGCTGATTGCCCTGTTCGGCGCCGCGTGCGCGAATCAAGACGAGGTCGGTACCGGGAATGCGCGCGCTGACGTGTCCCAGGTAATCGACGAGTTCAAGTTTGGCAAGAATGCGGCAGCCGAGTGCGATTTTTTCGCGCAGCTCGTGAACCTCCGCTGAATCATAATCGACTTCCATCGCGGGAGTGATTGCCCGGCGCAGTGCGTAAAATCCCGGTCTATGGCGATTTCCGTTACGTTGATTGCGTCGGCGTTGACCGAGCCCATCCTCTCGGGGAACGTCGCGGACTCGGCGCTCGACCTCGATCTCTCGACGGCGACCGTCGATGAAAACAGCCGGGCCATGATCGGCGGCCGGTACGATATCGCGGAGATGTCGATGGCCACCTACGTGCAAGCGCGTTCGCGCGGACACGAACTCATGGCCTTGCCGATCTTCATGGGACGCCGGTTCCTGCAACCGTGCGTCGCCTGCGCGCCGTCAGCGCACATCGCGTCGGCATCGGATCTGCGCGGCAAACGCGTTGCGCTACCGCAGTTTTGGATGACGTCGAGCATGTGGCATCGTGGACTGTTGGTGCACGAATACGGTGTCGCTGCGCGCGATATCAACTGGGTGACGACGCAGCCCGAGCGCCTCGACGTCGGCTTTTCACCCGACGTACGCGTGACCACCGTCGAGGACCGCCCGTTGCCGTCGCTCGTGCTCGACGGCACGGTCGACGCGATCTTCGCCCCGCGGCCGCCCGCGCGCGACGGCAAGCTCGCGTTCCTTTTCGAGGACCCGGTCGCGACGTCGCTCGAATACCGCCGGCGCACCGGCATTTATCCGCTCATGCATACGATCGTCGTGCGCGAACCGTTGCTGCGCGATACGCCCGGCCTTGCGGCGTCGCTGTACGAACTCTTCACGCGGTCGCGGGATTTCGCATACGCGCACCCGAGCGCAGTCGAGATCGAATCGCCGATCGCGGGGCTGACGTTCGAAGCGGCACGCGCCGCGCTGGGCGACCCCTATCCGTACGGTCGTGCGATCAATACCGCGGCCATCGACGCGTTTCTGGGCTATGCCGCCGAACAGGCGCTCACAGCGGAGAAACTGGATATCGACGAGACGTTCGTCGCGCTCGACTGACGCGCTCAGCGTTCTTTCGGTCCCATCGACGCAAGACTGAAAACGAGACCCGATCCGGTACCCGAGACGACTTGCGGCATATGCCCGTCCCATTTGTCGATCAGCGATTTTTGAATCGACGCAGCATTATTGGCGGAGGCGATCAAACGCGCCGCTTGCGCGTCGCCCTGCGCCTTCGCAACGACTTTCTTCGCCTCGATCTGCGAGACTTTCAGTTCGTTTTCGCTCTTGATCAGGTTCTGTTGTGCGACTTGCGTCGCCTCGATCGCTTCCTGGTAGGCCGGATCGTAGGCGAAGTTGATGATGGCGAGACTGTTGCTGCGCACGACGATGCCGGTGTCCTTGAGTTCACTTTGCATGAAGCGCACCATTTCATCCCGGATCTGCGGACGTTGTCTGATCTGATCGGGCGCGGTGTACCGTGCGGTGATCGTCTTCACGGCTTCTTGAAACTTCGGCAGCACGACCTGCGCGTCGACGTTGTCGACGCTGCGATAGCTGCGATAGACCGTCGGCGCCGCAACCGCATCGATCTGCACGATCAAGGCGATCGTCGTGTGCACTTTCTGCCGGTCGCTGGTGACCGCTTCCACGTCGTCGAGCTGGAGCTTGTGCGGCTTGGTGTCGAGGACGTGAACCTGGACGATGCCGACCGGAACGATGTAGAGCCCCTCGCCGACGGTGTCGTTGAGGACCTTGCCGCCGAAGAGCGTTTTCACGCCGGTGTCACCGGCCGGGACGACGCCGAACGAGTCGCCGACGGTCCACAGGAACGCCAGCGCGATCAACGCCACGATCGAACGAACGGCGTTCGGCGGACGCCAGACAAAGCTCGCGCCCGCCTTCGAGAACGTCGGCCAAAGCAAAATCGCACCCGCGATGAGGATGGCGGCAATCTTGAACATACGGAACCTCCCGCCGGCTGTACTCGGCATCACACGATGAGTTTCCGCTCGGCGCACGCGGTTGCGCGCGGGCGCCGGGGTGTGCTATCGTCGGCGCATGTGTTCGCTCCGTGTCACGATGACCACCACCATTATGACCATTCCCCTCGGCGAGGGTGAGTGTCGAACGGTGCTGGTCTAGAACGCGAACGCCAAGCCCGCCGATACGACCCTCGCCGATGTGCGAGGGTTTTTTCTTTGTCTACACCCGGAGGAATTATGCTTAGCGCCGTCTCCGACTCGCAGCTTCCCGAGCGAAAACCCGCGCCCACGCTCGGAATCGGGTTGCTGGGCTGCGGCGTCGTCGGCTCGGCGGTGGCCCGACGGCTGTTGGCAAGAGAGCCGGGACTCGTCCGGGGCATCGCCGTGCGCGACACGACAAAACCGCGCGACGTCGCGTGGACGAACTGGAGTTCCGATCCGTTCGCGGTCGTCGACGATCCGTCGGTCGGTATCGTCGTGGAATGCATCGGCGGCGTCCGATTGGCGCGCGAGCTGGTTCTGCGGGCGATCGCTCACGGTAAAGACGTCGTCACCGCGAACAAAGAGTTGATCGCGATCGACGGCCCGTGGCTGGCGGCGTTCGCGACGCGGACCGGCGCAACGTTACATTACGAAGCGGCGGTCGGCGGAGCCATTCCGATTCTGCGTTCGCTCGAATCGTCGCTTTTGGACGAGACGATCGGCGAGATCGGCGGTATCGTCAACGGCACGACGAACTTCGTGCTCTCGCAGATGGAGAGCGGTGCTGCGTACGCGCCCGCGCTCATGGAAGCGCAGCGCCGCGGCTTCGCCGAGTCGGATCCGCGAAACGATGTGGAAGGGCACGACGCGGCGCACAAGTTAACGATTCTTGCCACGCTCGCGTTCCGGCAACCGGTCGCGCTGCACGCGGTGCGGCGATGGGGCATCACGTCAATCACGCCGGACGATATCGCGCTCGCGCGTGAACGCGGCTGGCGGCTGAAGCTCGTCGCGCTCGCGCGGCGTACGGCCGACGGCATCGAAGCCGGCGTAACGCCGATGTTCGTCGCGCGCGATCATCCCTTCGCGCGGCCGAGCGGCGCCGAAAACGTGGTGCGGCTGACCGGTGCCGGTTGCGGTGTGTTGGAATTTTTCGGACTGGGCGCGGGCGGCGACGCGTCGGCATCGAGCGTCGTCGGCGATATCGTTGCAGCACTCGACGCTCGCAAGCATGGGAGTTTCCTGCGCCGGCGTACCGTCGGCGATCCCATCGCGGTCGCAC
Source organism: Candidatus Lustribacter sp. (assembly GCA_965277075.1). Classification (GTDB taxonomy): domain Bacteria; phylum Vulcanimicrobiota; class Vulcanimicrobiia; order Vulcanimicrobiales; family Vulcanimicrobiaceae; genus Lustribacter. Next base: position 1,277,891 of record OZ255707.1, on the reverse strand, counting down.
CGCTGCGTCTTCCCGTCGTCGTGCGCGGCACGCACGGCGTCGAGATCACCGCACCGCTCGGACTCGATGCGGTCGCCGGCGTCGCGGCGCGCAGCGACGTCCATTCGGCGCTGCCCGTCTTCATGTAAACAGCGTTAGCCGAACGCTAGCCGCGAAGCGTCGAGGTGCCGTTGATCGCCGGCGGTAGATGGTCGCGGACGCCGCCTCCGTCGACTTGCGCGGCGAGCGCCGCCAAACGATCGAGCACTTCCGCTTCGCTCGGGTCGCGCGGTTCCATCTTCGGAAGACCGCGATCTTCGCGCAGCGCCGAACGGTGCGCACCGTAGAGTTCTTCGGCTTGCTCCTGGTTACGCCAGCACGCTTTGAAGTGATCGGCCACGCGAAACGCGGTTCCGTTATCGTTGCGCTTCAGCTTTGCCGCGACCGCCGACGCCACCGAGTACACATCGAAGACCGAGTTGCGCAGCGGATCGAGTCGCGGGTCGTACGTCAGCAGCGATTCTTTTTTTGCGAGATCGCGCAATTGAAAATACGAGAGCGTACCGTACCGCGCAACCTTCGCAATGATCGCGCCCATCAGCGGCAACTCCGCGTACTTGAGCTTGTGTTCGGCCATCGCGCGGTCGCGCTGTTCGTCGTCGGCGACCTCGTTGCGTTCGAGTCGCCGTGCGTAGGCGGCCCGCTCTTTGGTGATGCGCTGCGTGCGCCGGTGGAGCGGATTGATCTCGGGGCGATCGTTAAACTCGGCGAGGCCGGCTTCCGTCTCCATCGCTTTCTTGATCGATTCTTCTTTGAGATAGATCGCGCGGCCCATCTGACTCTCCAGCGCGCCCAGTTGTTCTTCACGTTTGCGCATCGCGGTGCGCAGTTGCTCCAGCGCTTCGGTCGCGACGGAGGCGGCGCGGTAGAGTCGGCCGGCACGACCGAACGAGAAAAGATTTTCGAAGAACGACGCCGGCGTTATCCCTTTCTTGTCGACGTGATTGGGATACGCGTTCGCGTACTGGCGCGTCGTGAACATCGCGCTCGCGCGGCGCTCCTCTTCGAACGAACGTGCGTTCTTCACCTCACGCTGCAACTGCTCGCGCTTCTGTTTGAACGAGGCGTGAATTCCGGTCTCGGCCGACGATATCTGTTGGCGCAGATGGCGGCGCTTCGCATCTTCGTAGGCGCTGATATCCCTCGCGTCGGCGTCGAAATCCGGGATGTCGTAGTCGTCGGAAAGCGGCTCGTATGAAGCGCTATCGGCCCTGCTTCCCGAGGCACCCTCGTCAAGCGGGTCGCCCGAGGCCAACGCGTCATCCAGGTCGACGCCGGCGAGCAACGCCGTTTTGCCCTCCGCGCCGACGGTGTCGTCGGCCGCTTCCGCCTCCGGAAGGGAAACAACGGGAAATTCGGCCTCGTCGGCGTCGTCGCCGAAGCTCTCAAACAGACGGGACAAGGCCGCCTACCGAAACCCCTCGGCGCAGCCGTTCGTACAGCCAACGGAAAGTACCATGGCATTCACGAGATTCCGTAGCGCCCGGCCCCCGGCCTCTCCTCGTTTTTCGCATACGGAGTAGAGAACGGTGCGCAACGCGAATGCGATGACTCCAACATGCGAGCCGCGCGCGCCGTCGCTTTGGTGCTCGTGTTGGTGGTTGCCGTCGCAGCGTCGTGGTGGTTTTTCGGCCATCGCTCGCGGCAACCCGACACGATTGCCGTCTACTACGTCAAAGCCGACGGCACGACGGTTACGCCATGGCGGGTGACGCTGGGGCCGGCCCGCGACCCGAAGAATGTCGCGTTCTACGCGGCGGTGCAAGCCGTGGCCGGCCCGCCGGCCGGCACGGATGCCGTACGGTTTCCGGCCGGAACGCGCGTGATCTCGACGGAGCTCGACGGCACGACGGCCGTCGTCGATCTTTCGACCGAGGTCGGTGGACACGTCGAGGGCAGCTTTACGGAAAGCGCGGAGTTCAAAGCCCTCGTGTACACGCTCACGGCGCTTCCCGGCATCACATCCGTTCGCGTTCACGTCGGCGGCACGACCGTTGCGACGCTTCCCGGAGGTCATCTCGAGCTTGATGAACCGCTTACGCGTCAGAGTTTTTAGCGCGCTGCTGGCCGCACTTGCCGTCCTTGCGCCGCTGCTTCCGGCAACGGCGCAGGACGCATCGGCCCCGCCGGCATTCTGGTTTGCCGGGACACGGCTGATCTTCACGCACGCGCTCGCGCTCGACGGCGACGTCGCCGTTTCGGTGCAAGATCCGGGTTTGCAGCGCTTCCTCGCGCGGTTGGGCGCGACGCTCTCGTTTGCGCCGCAAGAGCGCTATGTGATCGTCACGGCGGCCGATCATCGAACGATCGCGTTCACGCTGGGCTCGAACCAATACACGGCGGGCGGTATCACCGCGCGAGCGGCATTCGCGCCGTATCTCGACGGCAATCAACCGGTTCTCCCGCTCGAGACGCTGGCGCACGCGCTTTACGTCGAGCCGGTGGCCGGTGCCGGTGAGACGATTTTACAGCCGCAGATCGGCGCACTCGACGTCCGGACCGACGCCAAGCGAACCGTCGTCGTCATCCGCGGTGCCACGCAGCTCGCATACGTGAAGCGCGTCGAGACGCCCGAACATGTCGAGCTCGCGTTCAGCGGGGTCGCTTCGACACTGGCCGGTGACCGGCGAATCGGCGCATCGACAACCGTCTCGATCGTCAGCGGCGGTTCGCCGAAGAACCCGACGACCGTCGTGACCTTCGATGCGCCGCGCGGGGCGCAGCACGAGATCGAGGTCCCATCGTCGCCGTTCGAAGTTGCGCTCGCGTTCACCGGTATCGGCGCCGCCGTTGGAACGTTGCCGGCGCCCGCGCAGCAGCCCCCGCCGCCTGTCCTCGGCATGCCCGCGCCGCCGGCCTCGCCGTCCGCCTCCGATGCTCCGGTGGTCGCCGCGGCGACACCAGCCGTTGTCACCGGCGTCGTATTGACGCCCGTCGACGACGGTCTTGCGATCCGCGTGTCCCTCGACGGCAGCGCGAGCTACGATTGGCATCGCCTCGCCGATTTGCGCTGGTACGTCGACATTCACAATGCGACGCTGACCGACGCGGGACGCGATGAACATCCCGATATCCCGGCCGTCGGAAGCGTGCGCGTCCGGCAGATCGGCAGCGCGGCAGTACCGGTCGTGCGCATCGCGCTGACGATGCGCGGTGAAAAGCGCATCGACGTCGAGCCGGCCGCCGACGGCTTCACCATTGGGGCGACGAATGTCGACGCGATCGCCGCGGTGCGAACGGGCGGCGGGCGCATCGGTTCGGGTGCCGTCGATCCGAATGTCGCGCTCGCTCCGGTGCCGGTTGCGCCGGCTGCTCAGACCCCCGCGGCGCCGCCCGACTGGAAATACGCGCCTCCGGTGAACGGCTCGCGCGTCATCGTTCTCGATCCGGGTCACGGCGGCGACGATATGGGAACCGCGCACAACGGTCTGGTTGAGAAATCGATCACGATCGACATCGCGCGCCGGTTGCGCACGCTCCTGCGGGCGCAAGGCTGGCTCGTCCGTATGACGCGCGATAGCGACGTCGATCCCGTCACCCAGTCGAACCTCGCGTTGATGGCTTCCGACGGAAAGCCCAATCCGAGTGACCGCGCCTATTTGCAGACGCGCTGCGACGTCGCAAACAATGTCAACGCGCGTCTCTTTATCAGCATTCACGTCAACTACTCCGAGAGCAGCACAATCAACGGCACGACGTTCTATTGGTACAAACCGCAAGATCAATTGCTCGCGACGACGTTGGAACACGCCGTCGTCGGGACGGCCGGGACAAACGACATCGGACCGCGCCACGAGAATTTCTACGTGATCCATCACACCACGATGCCGGCAGTGCTCATCGAAACGGCCTTCATCTCGAATTTGCACGATGCCGCATTGCTCGGGTCGGCCGCCTTCCTACAAAACATGGCGCAAGGAATCGCCAACGGGGTGAAGGCGTATGCCGGCGCGCCGCCGGCGCAGGCTTCGCAGGCCGATCAGTGATCGGCGTCTACGATTCGGGACTCGGCGGATTGACCGTGCTCGCCGCATTGCGCGCAGCCGGGGTCAGCGATGACGCACTGTATTTTGCCGATCAAGCGCACGTCCCGTACGGCGAGCGAGGGGATGCCGAGCTGCACTCGCTGTTGGCGAGCAATCTCGCGTGGTTACGCAACCACGGCGCCGACGTCGTCGTCATGGGCTGCAACACGTCGTGCGCCGTCGCCAGCCGCCTTGGTTGGCCGGACATCGCGTTCGTGTTGCCGATCGTCGATCTGATCGACAACGGAGCGCGCGCCTTCGCCGGCACGACGTTTCGCCACGTAGCGGTGATCGCAACGGCGGCAACGATCCGTAGCGAAGCGTACGTTCGCGCAATCCGTGCCGTCGCACCGGCCGTTGACATCACAGGGATCGCGGCGCCTGCACTCGTTCCGATCGTCGAAGCGGGGGCCGCCGGGGGCGACGCGGCGCGCGCGGCCGTCGATGCACTGGTCGCGACGCTGCCGAAGGAGACCGATGCCATCGTTTATGGGTGCACCCACTATCCGCTGCTGGACCGGCACTTCGCGCGCGCGCTGCCAGCGGTGAAGCGTGTCGACCCGGCAGTCGAACAAGCTCGCGCGGTCGCCGCACTCGGCTTACCTCAAAGAACCTCGCAGACGACGTACGTCACGAACGGCGATGTCGCCGTGTTCGAGCGGAACGTGCGCCGGTGCACCGGCGATTTCGACGGTCGTGTCAGCGCGCTCGTCGGCGCCACGTAAACGCGGCCGGAAAAGCTCGGGCGGCGTTGAAGGCGGGGCTCCGGGACACACCGGGGAGTGAAATGATGTCGACGATCGAGCCTCCGGAACCGGATCATCCGCCGTCGGCCGCCGGCGAAATACGGGCGTTCGCCGATCGGTTACCGCACTTCATCTGGACGCACGACCGGCACGGCAACGTCGACTGGATCAATGCGCCGTTGCTCGCGTTCCTCGGTGTGCCGCTCGAGGTCGCCTGCCGTCCAGCCGAATGGATTCGCATGACGACGGCGGACGACATCGCACGTCTCATACCGGAGCTGAGTGCCGCGATCGCGGAGTCGCGCACGTTCGTTCTCGAGATGCGTTTCAAACCGGCCGACCGGCCCGACACCGATGCTCGCTGGTTTGTCGCGCGCATCGTTCCCGTTTTTGATGGCAGCGGCGAGGTGACGTACTGGCTCGGCACCGCGACCGACATCCATCAGTATCGTCACGGTTCCGGCGAACGCTTGGAGGACGGCGTTTCCGCGTTCGCCCAAGCGATTCCGCAACTCGTTTGGCAGACCGCCTCGGATGGCCGCAGTGATTTCTTCAACGACCGTTGGTACGACTACACGGGGCTGACGCCCGCGTCGTCGCTCGACGACGCCTGGATGGCGGCGCTGCATCCGGAGGACCTCGAGCGCACGCGTGAAGTATGGATGTCGGCCTTTCGTGACGAGCGATTGTATGAAACGGAGTATCGTTTCCGCGCGCGCGACGGCACCTACCGGTGGTTTCTGGCACGCGGTGTCCCGATGCGCGATACCCGGGGAAACGTCGTACGCTGGTTTGGGACGTGCACCGATATCGACGACACGAAGCGCGCTCAGTCGGTCCTCATCGATAGCGAGCGGCAAGCCCGCGTGCTGGCCGACGTGTTGCCGACGATTCTCTGGACGTCCCTCGCCGATGGAACGCTGACGTCGGTCAATAAGCGTTGGACCGAATACACCGGATTGACGCTCGACGAATCGATCGACATTTGGTTGAGCCTCATTCATCCGGACGACGTCGAAGCGCTCGGCGCATATGCACACGCCTTCGAAACCGGCGAGCGGCTCGTGAACGAGAGCCGCTTTCGCCGCTTCGACGGAACGTATCGGTGGTTCCAAACGGTCGCGGAACCCGTTCGCAACGAAGCCGGGACCATCGTTCGGTGGGTGGGCGCGACGCACGACGTGCAGGACGCCCGCGATGCGCGGGACATGCTCGTTCGGGAACTCGAGCGCGAACATCGCGCTTCGGCTGCGTTTCAGCGGGCGGCGTTACCGGCAACGCTGCCGGAGATTCCGGGACTCGTTTTCGACGCGGTGTATTCAGCCGCGCGCAGCGAAGCGCAGGTCGGCGGTGACTGGTACGACGTCTTCCGCCTCACCGACGGGCGTGTCGTACTCTCGATCGGCGACGTCGCCGGCAGCGGGCTCGACGCCGCGGTGACGATGGGCGCGGTGCGCCAAGCGATCCGCGGGGCCGCGCAGATCTATCCCGACCCGGTCGCGATGCTCGACGCGGCCGACCGCGCGCTGCGATCCGAGCAACCGGACCGCATCGTCACGGCGTTCGCGGCCGTGTTCGATCCGCTCACATCGAACCTCACGTATGCGTCGGCCGGTCATCCCGCGCCGCTCGTCCGCCGCAATGACGGCTCCGTCACCGAATTGACGGCACGCGGCTTGCCGCTCGGTCTGCGCCCGGCGCGCAACGACGATGCGTCGCGTACGATCGTTCTCGCCGAAGACTCGCTGTTGGTGTTGTATACCGACGGCTTAGTCGAAGCGACGCGTAATCTTCTCGAAGGCGAAGCGCTTTTGCGCGAGGCGCTCGAGCGCGCCGAGGTGCTCGTGTCCAGCGATCCGGCGCGCGAGATTCTCGACGCCGTCGTACGCGAACCGATCGATGACGTCGCGATCCTCACGATGCACGTCGGCGCGATTCCGACCGCGCGCTGGACCATCGACGTGACGGACGGGTTGGACGTGCGCGGCGTGCGCTATGCGCTGGCCGACCGGTTGCGGGAGAACGGCGCGGTCGACGAAGACGTGTGCACCGCGGAATTGCTCTTCAGCGAACTCGTCGGCAACGTCTTGCGGCATTCCGGCGGCGTCGCGGAAGTCGCGCTCGACGCGACCGGCGAATACCCGGTCATGCACGTGCTCGATCGCGGCGCGGGATTCACGTTTCATGCGCGCTTGCCGAACGACGTGATGAGCGAGTCCGGTCGTGGCCTCTACATCGCCTCAATGCTGGCACGCGACCTGAGCGTCGTGCCGCGGCCGGACGGAGGAAGCCACGCGCGCGCCGTGCTGCCGCTCAGATGACGTGGAAGAGCCGGAAGACCACCAATGTCGAGGTCGTCGCGAGCGCGACCCCGGCGACGACCTGCAACACCGTGTGTGCGCGCAAATAGACGCGCGCCCAACACACGATCGGAATCAGCACCAAGAACGGTATCGGTCGCGTTCCGTACAGGACGCAGAGCGCGATGAGCGGCGCGGTGATCCCGAGCGCGTGCGTCGATATTTTCCAATAGCGCGTGATCCACTGAACGACGAGCGATGAAACCGCGTAGCCCGCCATTGAGGCGGTGACGATCGCGGGGGCGGCGATCACCCACAAATCGATCGTACCGAGTGCGAAGAAGATGACGAAGACGACGAAAACGCGCTCGCGCTCGGCCCGGACCGACATGTCGAGATCGGAAATTCGGCCGGTCGCGTAAAGCCAGAACACGTAGATCATCGGACCGATCGACGTGAAGAATGCACTGTTGAAAAGCAGCACCCAGAAGTCGGGCGCCGTTCGCGAGCGAACGGCCGCCAAGATGACGAAGAGCGCAAGCGACGTCACGAACGGATTGCAGACGGTCGAAAAGATTCGCGCCAGATCGGTCCAGACACGTTTGCGGTATGGAAGCGCGATCGCCGTCGGACTCTCGGCCGGTACGTGCACGGGGGCGGCGTTCGGGGCGTCGAAGAGCCGCCCATGCTGGACCGCCTCGGCATGCCGGCCGATCTCAGTCACCTGAGCCGCGCCGACATCGATCTTCTCGCCAAAGAAATCCGCGAAACGCTCATTCAGGTCTGCGCCGTCAACGGCGGCCACCTTGCGCCGAATCTCGGCGTCGTCGAGTTGACGCTCGCACTGCACCGGGTTCTCGACGTGAAGGTCGACCGCATCGTTTTCGACGTCAGCCACCAGGTGTACGTTCACAAGATGCTGACCGGTCGGGCCGACCGCATCGACACGCTGCGCCAAGCGGGCGGCCTATCCGGCTTTGCGATGCGGACGGAATCGCCGTTCGATTCGTTCGGTGCCGGCCACGCGTCGACGTCGATCTCCGCGGCGCTCGGCATGGCGACGGCTCGCGATCTGCGCGGCACGAAGGAGACGGTCGTCGCGGTGATCGGCGACGGTGCGCTCACCGGCGGGCTCGCGTATGAGGCGATCAACAATGCCGGCTGCCTCAAGACGAATTTCATCGTGATCCTCAACGACAACGAGATGTCGATCGCGCCGAACGTCGGTTCGATCGCCTCGTACCTTTCGGTTCTTCGCACGAAGCCGCTGGCGACCACGGCACGCGAACTGACCAAAGACGTGCTGGGGCACGTGCCGTTCGGCACGGCGGCACGCCGGGCGCTTTCGACGGCCGAGACGGCCGCCATGAAGTTCGTCTCGCCGGAAGGCAAGACGGCAGTGATCTTCGAGGAGATGGGCTTCCGGTACATCGGGCCGATCGACGGACACGACTACGACGTGCTCGTCGACGTGATCTCGAACGCGCGCAAGATTCCCGGCCCGGTGCTCCTCCACGTACGCACGACCAAAGGCAAGGGCTTCGAGCCGGCCGAGACCGATTCGCGTACGTTCCATGGCGTCGGGCCGAACGTCTATTCTCCCGACGAAGGCAAACTCGAGAAGAAGAGCGGCCGTCCGACCTTCGCTCAAGCGTTCGCGGACGCGTTGATCAACGCAGCCGCGCGTGATTCACGCGTCATCGGAATCACGGCCGCGATGCCGGACGGTACCGGTCTCGCAAAGTTCGCGAAGACCTATCCGGCGCGCTACTTCGATGTCGGTATCGCCGAGGCGCATGCCGTGTGCTTTGCCGCCGGTACCGCGACGAGCAACGTCAAGCCGGTCTGCGCGATCTATTCGACGTTCCTCCAACGCGCGTACGACCAGATCGTCCACGATGTGTCGATTCAGAATCTGCCGGTCGTCTTCGCGCTGGATCGCGCGGGCTTCGTCGGCGACGACGGGCCGACGCACATGGGCCTCTACGACATCGCCTACTTGCGCACGTTGCCCAACATGACGCTCATGGCCCCGCGCAACGAAGCCGAATTGCAGCCGATGCTCGATCTGGCGCTCGCGCTCGAGACGCCGGTCGGCATTCGTTATCCGCGCGGCAGTTCGAGCGGGAAATGGGACGAGCCGCTCGCGCCGATGGTCGTCGGTCGCGCGGAAGTCTTGCGCCGGGGTAAGGATCTCGCAATCCTCGCGCTCGGTCCGACGGTCGATGCCGCGCTCGATGCGTACGCGCTGCTGCCGGACGACGCGAAGCCGACCGTCGTCAACATGCGCTTCGTCAAACCGCTCGATGAGAGCTTGTTGATCGAGCTGGCCGAGACGCATTCGCGCGTGATTACGTTAGAAGAGCATTCGCTGGCCGGCGGCTTCGGTTCGGCGGTCGTCGAGTTCATCAGCGATCGCGGATTGTCGCTGCACGTCGAGCGGATCGGCGTACCGAATGTCCTCGTCCATCATGGGAAGCCGGAAGCGCAACGCGCGCAGTTCGGGCTCACGGGCGAGCATGTTGCAAAGCGTGTCTCCGCGTTGCGCGAGGTCGCGCTTCCGCGGTAGAGGGCCGGCGGCGCCTCATAGCGTAGTCGTCGGGCTGGTTTTCCCGACATCTTTTTGAGGAGTCCGCTATCGTGTTGACCGCTTTGCTCGCCGCCGTAACGCCGGCCGCCGGTGCGGCGCCGGTCGCTAAAGCGACCGCGGCGGCCGTGTCGCTTCCACCGCAAGTGTTGCAGAATCTCAACCTGCACTATCAGGCGCAGTCGCCGCTGCAGCAGCACGCGCCCTGGTTGACGCACACGCTGGCCGGGTTGTTCATCATCTGCGCGCTTGCACTCATCGCGCTGCTCGCGGTGCAAACGACAAAGCAAGAGGGTCTCTCCGGCACGATCGGCGGACGCGTCGAATCGAACTACCGCGGGCGCGTCGGCTTCGACGCGCAACTCGCCCGGCTCACGGGTGGAATCGCCGTTGCGTTCGTCGTGATCGCAACGCTCGTCTCGCTCTCCGGAATTTAGCGCTTGGCTCTGCTCGACGTCCGGGACTTGGCCACGACGTTCAAGACCGAAGACGGCCTGATCCGTGCGGTCAACGGCCTTTCGTTCGCGGTCGAGGCCGGCACGACGCTCGGGATCGTCGGCGAATCGGGTTCGGGCAAATCGGTTACATCACTTTCGATCATGCGGCTCATCCCACAGCCGCCCGGCAAGATCGAACGCGGCGAGGTGCTCTTACGCGGCGAAGATCTGCTGAAGAAGAGCGAAGCGGAGATGCGGAAGATTCGCGGTGCCGACATCGCGATGATCTTCCAAGATCCGATGACCTCGCTCAATCCGGTCATGACGGTCGGCGAGCAGATCGCTGAGGCGACGCGTCTGCACCTCGGCTATTCGAAAAAGGACGCGTTCGACAAAGCGGTCGAGATGCTCAAACTCGTTCGGATTCCCGCACCGGAGAAGCGCATCCGCGACTACCCGCATCAGTTCTCCGGCGGCATGCGACAACGCGTTATGATCGCGATGGCGCTCTCGTGCGATCCGGCCGTCCTGATCGCCGACGAACCGACGACCGCACTCGACGTGACGATCCAAGCGCAGATCATCGAGCTGATGAACGAGATGCAGCAGCGGCTCGGCTCGGCGATCGTCTTGATCACGCACGATCTCGGCGTCGTCGCCGAGACATGCAAAAACGTGCTCGTGATGTACGGCGGGAATATGGTCGAATACGGTTCGGCCGACGACATCTTCAATCGCCCGAAGATGCCCTACACGATGGGCTTGTTGGAATCGCTGCCGCGACTCGACTCGACCGGCGACCGGCTTATACCTATCGAGGGCGCTCCGCCGAACCTCTTGCACATGCCGCCCGGCTGCGCGTTCGCGCCGCGCTGCCGCTACAAGATGCCGGTCTGCGACCAACCGGTGCCGCTCTACGACTTCGGTGACGGTCACGTGGCGCGTTGCTATCTCTACGACGAGCAGACCGTCGGGCAGCGCACGCTCGACGTGGAAACGGCTCCGCAGACGACATTGGAAGCGATCTCGTGAACGCCGCCGAGACGCTCCTGGCCGTGCGCGGTCTCAAAAAATATTTTCCGATCACGTCGGGCTTGCTCCAGCGCCGCGTCGGCGACGTTCAGGCGGTCGACGACATCGACTTCGACATCCGTCGCGGCGAAACGCTCGGGCTCGTCGGCGAATCAGGTTCCGGCAAGACGACCGCCGGACGCGTCATCCTGCGGCTCACCGACCCGACGGCCGGAACGATCGCGTTCGACGGTCGCGAGATTCAGACGTTAACGCGCGCCGAATTGCGTCCGCTCCGCAAAGAGATGCAAATCATCTTCCAAGATCCGTACGCATCGCTGAACCCGCGCATGACGGTCGGCGACATCGTCCGCGAGCCGCTGACGATTCACCATCTGGCAGCGGGAAGCGATGCCGAAAAACGGGTTCAGGAACTGCTTTCGATGGTCGGTCTTCAGCCGTATCACGCGAACCGCTACCCGCACGAATTTTCGGGCGGCCAACGCCAACGCATCGGCATCGCACGCGCGCTCGCCGTCAACCCGAAGTTCATCGTTGCCGACGAGCCGGTGTCCGCGCTTGACGTCTCGATCCAAGCGCAGGTCATCAACCTGCTCCAGGATCTGCAGCGGCGACTGAACCTGACGTTCCTATTTATCGCCCACGACCTCTCCGTCGTACGCCACATCTCGACGCGCGTCGCCGTGATGTACGTGGGCAAGATCATCGAGTTGGCCGACCGCGACCGCCTCTACGCGAACCCGCTGCACCCGTACACGCAGGCGCTGCTCTCGGCGATTCCGATTCCCGATCCGTCGGTCGAACGGCGTCGCAAACGGATCATTTTGACCGGCGACATTCCCTCGCCCGTCAATCCGCCGTCGGGCTGCCGGTTCCACACACGTTGCCCGATCGCGTTCGACCGGTGTAAAGTCGAGGTGCCCGCCTTCGCTGAGTATGAAGACGGACATCGCGCAGCCTGTCACTGGGTGGAAGAGCACGGCGGCGTGGCGCCCGACCTCACCCGCGGTCCGGCGGTTATCGCGTAAAAAAAAGAGCGACGTTGCGTCGCTCTTGTGGTGTTTCGCCCGAGATCAAGCTTTCTTTTTCCGCGTTGCTTTCTTGCGGGTCGTCTTCTTGGCGGTCGTCTTTTTCTTGCGGCCGGTGACTTTCTTGGCGACCTTTTTGCGTCCGACGGCCTTCTTACGGCCGGCCGTTTTCTTCGCGGCTTTCTTGGCGGTCTTCTTCCGGGTGGTCTTCTTCGCGGTGGCCTTTTTGCGCGTGGTCTTCTTGCGCGAGCCGGCTACCTTCTTGGCGGTTTTTTTCTTTGCTCCAACGGCTTTTTTACGGCCGCCGGTCTTCTTGCGGGTGGTCTTTTTCGCGGTCGTTTTCTTCGCAGAGGCCTTCTTCCGGCCGCTGCTCTTACGACGCGTTTTTTTGGCCGGCGCGGTAGATGCCATCGCGTCTTCGCCGGTCATCGGATCCGATTCCATTCAACCTCCACGTCCAAAATGGACGGTGCAGAGTTCGGTGTGGCGTCGCGCGTATCGACGCGCATTTAATCGCATCCTACAAGGAATTGCGAATTTATGCAACTCGGCTGACCGACCGCGTGTCATGGGGCACTCTCCAAAACGTGTCTCATGTCGACCTTGACGTGCGGGTTTATACTGAAGGCGTTTACTCATCCGAGGTCAGCGTGGCAAAACCACTTATCATCGTCGAATCGCCGACGAAAGCCAGAACCATCAAGAAATTCTTGCCGCCGCGCTTTGTCGTGAAGGCCTCGGTCGGACACGTCCGCGACTTGCCGAAGTCGACGCTCGGCGTCGATGTGGACCACGATTTCGCGCCCAAGTACCTGACGATCAAGGGCAAGGGCGACATCATCAAAGAGCTCAAGTCGGCGGCGAAGTCGGCCAGCGACGTCTATCTCGCGACCGACCCCGATCGCGAAGGCGAAGCGATCGCATGGCATCTGGCCGAGTTGCTGAAGCTCGAGAATCCGAAACGGATTGAGTTACACGAGATCACGAAGGACGCCGCGCTCGCGGCGATCGCCGATCCGCACTCGATCGATATGCCGCGGGTCAACGCGCAACAGGCGCGCCGCATTCTGGACCGGCTCGTCGGCTATAAAATCTCACCGCTGCTGTGGGCGAAAGTCCGAGGCGGCCTCTCCGCCGGCCGCGTGCAGTCCGTGGCTGTTCGCCTGATCGTCGACCGCGAACGCGAGATTCTCGCGTTCATCCCGCGCGAGTACTGGTCTCTCACGGCGCGCCTATCGAAGGCCGACGCCGTTGCCAACGGGCTTCCACCGTTGGTTTTTCCGGCCGAGCTCTACCAGATCGACGGGGCGAAGGCCGAGGTCACGAACGAACAGACGGCGACCGAGGTCCTCGAGGCGGTCCGCGATGCGGAGTGGCGCGTGTCCTCGGTCAAAGAACGCGAGACGAAGCGGAACGCCGCCGCGCCGTTCACGACCTCAACGATCCAGCAGGAAGCCTCGCGCAAACTGAAGTTCCGCGTTCGCAAGACGATGCAGCTGGCGCAGTCATTATACGAAGGCGTGGATTTGGGCGCCGAAGGAACGCAGGGGCTCATCACCTACATGCGGACCGACTCGACGCGCATCAGCGACTCGGCGCGCGACGCGGCGCGGGATTTCATCACCTCGTCGTACGGCGGCGAGTTCGTCGGTTCGCAGAAGCAGTTCAAGATTCGCGAAGGTGCGCAGGACGCCCACGAAGCGATACGACCGACGTCGGTTCATCGCACGCCCGAGTCGCTCGCCGGGATTCTCAAGCGGGACGACCTCCGCCTGTACCGTCTGATTTGGGAGCGCTTCGTCGCCTCGCAGATGGCGCCGGCCGTCTTCGATCAGACGACGATCGACATGATCATCGGGCGGCGTGGACCGGAGCGAAACGAAGCAAAGCGGAGTGCAGTCGAGGACCACGCATACACGTTTCGTTCGACGGGCAGCGTGCTGAAATTCGCCGGCTTTTTGCGCGTGTACGAGGAGGGACGCGACGACGCGGGCGTCGTGCCCGACGAGCTCACGGGCGATCCGAAAAAGCCGCTCTTGCCGAAGCTCACCGCCGACGAGCTGCTCGACCTCAAAGCGCTCGAACCGAAGCAGCACTTCACCGAACCGCCGCCACGCTTCACGGAAGCGTCGCTGGTTCGCGCGCTCGAGGAGAACGGCATCGGGCGCCCGTCGACGTACAGTTCGATCGTCGAAACGATTCAGGCACGCGGCTACGTCGAACAGCTCGAGCGCCGTTTTCACCCGACGGACATCGGCATTTCGGTCAACGACCTCTTGGCCGAGCATTTCACCGACGTCGTCGATCCGAAGTTTACGGCACAGATGGAAGGCGAACTCGACGGCGTCGCCGATCGCGGCGACGACTGGGTTGCGGTCTTACGAACGTTCTACGACAAGTTCAGCCGCGAACTGGCGACGGCCGAAGAGAAGCTGCCGAAGTTCGAACAGCGCGACGAGCCGACCGATAAGATTTGCCCGACGTGCGAGCGGCCGATGGTGATCAAGACGGGGCGCTTCGGCAAGTTCATCTCGTGTACGGGCTATCCCGAATGCAAGACGACGATGCCGATTCTCAAAGACACCGGCGCGATCTGTCCTAAGGACGGCGGGATGATCGTCGAGCGTAAGTCGCGCAAAGGCCGCACGTTCTACGGCTGCGCGAATTATCCGAAGTGTGACTTCGTCTCCTGGGACCGCGTCGTTCCCGATCCGTGTCCCGTTTGCGGCGACTACGTCGTCGCGAAAAACAAACGCGGCGGCGCCGTGACGTTCGAATGCCACACGGACAAAGAGCACGACACGTCCACGCTGGGTGGCTCGCCGGCACGCGACGAGGCTGAAGAACTGGAACCCGTGTAGATGACCGTCACCGTCATCGGTGGCGGACTCGCTGGATGTGAGGCGGCGTGGCAAGTCGCGCGGCGCGGCGCGGCCGTGCGTTTGTACGAGCAGCGACCACACGCGTCGGGGCCGGCGCATCACACATCGATGCTGGCGGAACTGGTCTGCAGCAATTCGATGCGCGGCGCGGCGTTCGAGAACGCCGTTGGTCTGCTCAAGGAAGAGCTCGTGCGGCTCGATTCGCTGATCGTCACGTCGGCGCGTGCTACGGCGGTGCCGGCCGGCGGCGCGCTCGCGGTCGATCGCGAGCGTTTCGGCGCATTGGTCGAGTCGCGACTTGCGGCGCTGCCGACCGTCGAAATCGTGCGTGCGGGGATTGATGCGATCCCGGCCGACGGCGTCGTCATCGTTGCTTGCGGTCCGTTGCCCTCGCCGGCACTCGCCGCGCAGATCGACGCACTCGTGGGCGGCGGCCGGCTGCACTATTACGACGCGGCCGCGCCGATCGTGGCAACCGAGTCGATCGATCTCGAGCAGTGCTACTACAAGTCGCGCTACGACAAAGGCGAGGGCGAAGACTATCTCAACATCCCGCTCGACCGCGAACAGTATTTGCGCTTCGTTGACGATCTGCGCACGCTACCCCGGCACGATCCGAAGGGCTTCGAGCTCGACGCCACAGCGGGTAAGATCCCGTACTTCGAGGGTTGCCTTCCGATCGAAGAGATGGCGCTGCGCGGCGAAGATGCGATGCGCTTCGGTCCGCTTAAACCGGTCGGTTTGCGCGATCCGCGCACCGGACGGGCGCCGTATGCCGTCGTGCAGCTGCGCAACGAAGACGCCGCCGGCCGCGCGATGAATCTGGTCGGCTTTCAAACCCGGCTCACGTGGCCGGCACAGAAAGAGGCCTTCGGAAAACTGCCGGGACTCGCAAACGCGGAGTGGGTGCGGCTGGGCGTGATGCATCGCAACACGTTCATCGATGCACCGCGGCTGCTGGATGCGACGTTGCAATTGCGGTCGCGGGCGGGCATGTATTTCGCCGGTCAGATCACGGGCGCGGAAGGCTACGTCGAAGCCGCAGCCGGCGGAATGATCGCGGGCATCTCCGCCGCGCACGCCATGCACGGTGAGCCGGCGCCGAGGGTGCCTGCCGATACGGCGCTCGGTGCGGTCGTCGCGCACCTGCAGAACGCGGCGTCACCCGATTTCCAGCCGGCGAACGTCACCTGGACGTGGTTCTCGCCGCTGCCCGGTAAACCGATCCGCGAGAAACGGGAACGGCGAGCCGCGCTCGCCCTGCGCGCGCTCGAGCACATCGACGCCTTCGCACGGTCGGTCGCACCGCGCGAACTCGCCGCTCGCTAACGCGCCGCCCAGCGGCTAACGGGACTTCGCGCGGGGCCCCTTCAGCGACCCCCGTTCGCGTGCGCGAAATGCCGCGACCTTGGCTCGGTTACCACAGGTCGCGGCGCTGCAAAAGCAGCGCGTACCCGCCTTCGTTCGGTCGAGGAACCAGAGGCTGCACGTGGGCCCCTCGCAAACGCGTACGCGCGAAAGATTTTCCGCGACCAACAACTGCGCGGCCGCGGTCGCGAGCGGTACGAGAAGCTGCTCGGCGTCAGTCCACCGGTCGCACGCGACGAGTTCTACCTCGTCGCCGCCGTCCTCGAGCTGGAGAAAGCTCGATCCCTTCGCCATCCATCGATTGAGGACGGCCCGCAGCTGCGGATTCGTGCGTGCGGTCTGGGGTATTCGCAAGCCGGCCCGGATTGATTCTCGAAGTGCGCGAGCAGTGGCCGCCGTCGCGTCCAGTTCCTCGGGTTTGAACCGGGCAATTCGTGCCCTCGCCGAGGGTGTAACCGCGAGCCCGGCTGCCCGATACCACGTTGCAAAAGCCGTGCCGTTACCGATCCACTCGATCGACTCGCCGTTTGGTGTCGCGTGCGAATTGAGAAAGTCGAGCGCGAGGTGGCTCGCCACAAAGAGCGGCGGCACCAGCGGCGAGGCGAGCGACGGCGTGCGAGTCATCGGACGAGTGTAACGACTAAAAAGCCTATTGACAAGTTACGCCCGATCGGTAACTATCAATCACAGTTCATGCTGGTTACTTTTCGGCAGTTGCTCGTTCATCCCGGAGGGGTTCCATGTCCGCCCACAATCCTTCGATTTCAGTATACGGAGGGTGTAAGCGATCCATCAACGGTTGCGCCGGAGTCGTACACGCTCGACGCGTTCTTGTTGTCCCGTCCCGGCAATGACGAAATTCAGCTCGATCTCTTCGGCGACTACCGTAACAACGTCGCGCTCTATCCGAAATTCCAGCAGTACTTCCGCGATCGCCGGCCACCGCTGCTTGCGGTTTGGGGCAAGAACGATCCGTTCTTTCTGCCGCGAGGTGCCGAGGCGTTCGCACGAGACATCCCGGATGCCGAAATCCACCTGCTCGACGCGGGCCATTTCGCTCTCGAATCGCATGCCGCGCAGATCGCCGGCCTCATCGTTGACTTCCTGTTGCGGCACGTACCGGTCGTGAGCAGATGACCGCGTCCGATACCATTCGCAACGACCGAAGCTTCGGGTCGATACGAGAAATGCGGGAACCCGCCGCAACTCGGAGACGAGCCGAAGAGTACCAAGAACGATGCGGATACGTTCGACCACGATCGTCGCGGTGTTGCGCGACGGCAAGATTGCCATGGCGGGCGACGGCCAGGTGACGCTCGACAAGACGGTGATGAAGCACGGCGCGCGCAAGGTACGGCGCGTCGCGAACGGCGCGGTCATCGCCGGTTTTGCCGGAAGTGCCGCCGACGGCATCACGCTGCTCGAAAAATTCGAAGGCAAGCTCAACGCATCGGGGAGCAATCTGATGCGGGCGGCCGTCGAATTGGCCAAAGACTGGCGGCAAGACCGCGCGTTACGGCGGCTCGAGGCGTTGCTGCTCGTCGGAAATCCGGAGCATCTGTTGGTCTTGAGCGGGACGGGCGACGTGATCGAACCCGACGAGGGTATCGCGGCGATCGGCAGCGGCGGCCCCTTCGCCCAAGCGGCGGCGACCGCGCTCCTGCATCATTCCGCGCTCGACGCCGAAGCGATCGCGCGCGAGTCGCTTACGATTGCATCGCGCATCTGCATCTACACCAACGACGACATTACGGTCGAGGTCGCCTAACGCTATGATCACCACCACGATCGACGAACTCACGCCGCGACAGATCGTCGCGGAACTCGACAAGTACATCGTCGGGCAAGCGAAGGCGAAGCGGGCGGTCGCGATCGCGCTGCGCAACCGCTACCGGCGCGAGAAACTGCCGGACGAGATGCAGCGCGATATCATTCCGAAGAACATCCTGATGATCGGGCCGACGGGCGTCGGCAAAACGGAGATCGCGCGCCGGCTCGCATCGCTTGCCGGCGCGCCCTTCGTCAAAGTCGAGGCGACGAAGTACACCGAGGTCGGTTACGTCGGACGCGACGTCGAGTCGATGGTTCGCGATTTGGCCGAAGCGTCGATTCGTATGGTGCGCGACGAGCGCCGCGGCGATGTGAAAGATGCCGCCGATCACGCCGCGGTCGAACGCATCATCGACGTGTTGCATCCCGAAACGCGGCCGCCGCAGCCGCAGCAATCCAATCCGTTTTCGGCGACGCTCGGCTCGATCTTCGGCAATTCGTTCGGCGCGCAAGGCGCGCAGCAGCAAGCTCCTCCGGCGCCGGCCGTGCAGCAAGCGCCGCCGCACGAGTCGCAACGCATTCGCGACGAAGCGCGCGCCGACATCGAACGCGGTTTCTACGACGTGCGGCTGATCGAGATTGACGTCGAGGAAGCGCAGCAGTTGCCGATCGGCGTGATGGGCGGCGGCGATCCGGCGGGCATGAACGGCGGCGGCGACATGAACGAAATGCTGTCCGGCTTGCTGCCCAAGAAGCGCGCGAAGAAGCGGGTGACGGTCGTCGACGCGCGCCGTATCTTCGGGCAAGAAGAAGAAGGCAAACTGATCGATATGGACGCGGTCAAACGTGAAGCGCTACGCCGCGCCGGAGAGCGCGGTATCATCTTCATCGACGAGATCGACAAGATCGCGACGCGCGAAGGTCGCGGCGTCGACGTCTCGCGCGAGGGCGTGCAGCGCGACATCTTACCGATCGTTGAGGGCAGCACGGTCAACACGAAGTACGGGGCGCTCGCAACCGATCACGTGCTCTTCATCGCGGCGGGCGCATTCCACATGAGCAAGCCGTCGGACCTCATCCCCGAGCTGCAGGGACGGTTTCCCATTCGGGTCGAGCTCGATAGCCTGACGGCAGCCGACTTCGAGACGATCCTCACACAGCCCAAGAACGCGCTGCTCAGTCAATACACGGCGCTACTTGCAACGGACGGCGTGACCCTCGACGTGATGCCGGATGCGATCGCAGCGATCGCCCGTATTGCAACCGAGGTTAACGAGCGGAGTGAAAACATCGGGGCGCGGCGTCTACACACCGTATTGGAGCGATTATTCGAGGAGATTGGGTATGCAGCACCGGAGACGGCAGCAACCGTAACGATCGACGCTTCGTATGTCGTTGAACGGCTGGAGGAGATCGCTGCCAACGCGGACCTCTCCAATTTCATCTTATAACGTACTTCTAACGTACTTCCGGAGGCATCATCGTGTCAGATAGAATTTCTCGCGGCGAAATCATCTCCCTGATTGCCGGTTTACCGCTCGCGGTTGCCGCGACGACCGCTGTTGCGGCCGCCGCCGACGATTCGAGCGGAACCAAAGCGCAATTCAAGTACCAGTTGAAACCCGGCCCGAAGGGTCAGAAATGTTCGGCGTGTTCGCTCTTCAAGGCACCGGCAGGCTGCTCGGTCGTCAAAGGCGTGATCAGTCCGAACGGCTACTGTATCGCATTCGCGCCTAAAGCTCATTAGTGTGCGGTCTCAGAAGACAGCACACTAGCGCGCCCCGACTCACGCGGCCGGTCGCTTCGGCGACCGGCTTCTTTTTGTGCGTCACATCCCTGCCGTGACGTCGCAATCCATCGCGAACCACGGAATCGTCGGCGACATGCGAACGGCCGCCCTTGTCGATATGACCGGAACCATCGACTTTTGCTGCTGGCCTCGATTTGATAGTCCGTCGATCTTTGCTTCGTTGCTCGATCGCGAGCGCGGCGGACGGTTCGAATTAGCGGCCGCTTTCGACGCCGCGCAGGCACGGCAGCTCTACTTTCACGAAACCAACGTGCTGTTGACGCGCGCCCTCTCGCGCGACGGCGTGGCGGAAATATCAGACTTCATGAGCGTCGGTGATGCCGACGGTGGTCCGCGGCTGGTTCGGCGTATCAAGGCGGTGCGCAACGACGTCCGATTCCATATGCTGTGCGCGCCGGCGTTCGATTACGGCCGGGCCGAACATCGGCTGGAATCCGAAGACGGTTCGCACGTCTTCACGTCCGGCGGCCCGGGTGGAATTCGCCTACGTTTGCGCTCGAACGTCCGGCTCGAGATCGACGGCGGAGCGTCACGGGCGGACTTCGTTCTGCCGGCGGGCGACACGGCGTTTTTCATCCTCGAGGACGCCGCGCACGGCGCGCAAAGCGTTGCGGTCACGGCCGAGTACGTGCCCCAAGCGTTCAAGGCGACGTGCGATTTCTGGCGTGCGTGGTCGGGACGCTCGGCATACCGCGGCAGGTGGCGAGAAGTCGTCAACCGATCCGCATTGACGCTTAAATTGCTGACCTCAGTCGACCACGGTTCGGTCGTGGCGGCGCCGACCTTCGGCCTGCCCGAACTCGCCGGTGGAACGCGTAACTGGGACTACCGGTACACGTGGCTGCGGGATTCCGCCTTCACCGTGTACGCGCTCCTGCGGCTCGGGTACGTCGACGAAGCGAACGCGTTCATGCGCTGGCTGCAGGCGCGCGCCGAAGACTCGGGTTCCGACGGCACGCTGCGAGCGGTGTATCGCCTCGACGGCGGGAGCGAACTCTCCGAAATGGAGCTGCCGCATCTCGACGGATACGCCGGTTCGCGGCCGGTGCGGATCGGCAACGGAGCCGAACATCAACTGCAGATCGATATCTACGGCGAGTTCATGGACTCGTTGTATCTCTCCGATAAATACGGCGAGCAGGTTTCTTGGCGCGGGTGGAACGGCATCGTACGAACCGTCAATTGGGTCGCCGCCAACTGGAGCTTGCCCGACGACGGCATTTGGGAATTTCGCCGCGAGCGCGCAAGTCTGTTGCACACCAAGGTGATGTGCTGGGTCGCTCTCGACCGCGCCGTGCGCGTTGCGATGAAGCGGTCCTTACCGGCTCCGCTCGAAACCTGGATCGCGCAACGCGATGCCCTCTATCAGTTCATCCACGAGCGTTTCTGGAACGAAGCGTTGGGCGCATTCGTGCAAGCCGAGGGAAGCGATCGGCTCGATGCCGCGTGCCTCTTGATGCCGCTGGTCCGTTTCATCGCGCCGACGGACCCGCGCTGGCTCTCGACACTCCGTGCCGTCGAGGACCAGCTGACCGATGACAGTCTCGTCTTCCGGTATCGCGGCAGCGACGGTGCGGACGGAATCGCCGGAGGCGAGGGAACGTTCAATATGTGTTCGTTCTGGTTCGTCGAGTGCGTGGCGCGGTCGGGCGACTTGCCCAAAGCGCGGTACCTTTTCGAAAAGATGCTCGGCTACGCGAATCATCTCGGACTTTTTTCCGAAGAGACCGGGACGGCCGGCGAGCACATGGGCAACTTTCCGCAAGCGTTCACGCACATGGCGTTGATCAGCGCTGCCTTCTACCTCGATCGCGCGCTCGGCAGTGCCTGACCGCGCCCGCACATTGACAGCCGGAACGCGGCCGTGGTAGAAACGGCTTGGATGCTCCGTTACGACTATGGTTACTTCGCCTTTTTTAGCCGGCCGCAATCGCGTCGGCGCGAAGTGCCTTTGCCGTAACGTCGGTCCGTATCCACGGACGACCGCAGCAAGAGCCCCTCGCCGGCGCGAGGGGTTTTTCTCTTTTTATGATGATGGAGACGCGATGACCACCGCCGCCACTGATGCCCGGATCGCAGACGCCCCGCACCTTACGCTGACCGCCGCGTTCGAGGGCATTGAAGGCGCGTACTCGCACGTCGTCCTCGACGGCTATGCGGCGCGCCGCGGCGTATCGTTCACGCCGCTCGGCGCTCCGTCGTTCCGGGCCGTCGCCCATGCCGTCCTCGCCGGACGCGCCGACGTCGGCCTGCTGCCGATCGACAACGCGATCGCCGGAACGATTCGCGAGGGCTACGACGTGCTCGCCGAATACGAACTCGATCCGTTGGCCGAGGTCGTCTTGCGGCTCGAACACCGGCTCGTCGGCCTTCCGGGTGCGACGCTCGACGGCGTTCGCGAAGTTTCCTCGCATCCGATCGTCCTGGCCGAATGCGGCCGGTTCCTCGCGACGCTGCCGGACGTGAAGCGCGTGCCGGTCGGCGACACCGCGATCGCCGCGCGCGACGTGGCCGCAGCGAAGAATCCGGCACATGCGGCGATCTGCTCGCGCGAAGCGGCGGAACGCTACGGCCTGATCGAACTTGCCGGCACGATCGCCGATCATCCCGACAACACGACGCGCTTTCTACTCTTCCGTGCACCGGCAGCGCAGGGCGTGGCGCGCGAGTTCGAACCGGCCGCATCGACGGACCACCGGAAAACGTCGCTCGTGTTCGCCGTCGCGAACAAGCCGGGCGCGCTGGCGCGTTCGCTCGACGCATTCGGCAAGAACGGACTCAACGTGTCGAAGCTCGACTCGAAGTCGCGGCTCGGAACGAGCGACTTCGCGTTCTACGCCGACATCGACGGCGACGTTCGCGACGAGGCCTTCGCGCAGGCGCTGCGCGACCTGCGAAACGACACATCGACGTTGCACGTCATCGGCTCGTATGATGCGGACCAAGCACCGCCGCGCCTTCGCCGCGTGATCGACGTCGTCGTCGATAACACGCCGGCCGTCGTGCCGTCCGCGAGCAAGCAGAAGCAAAACTTTCCGAAAGTGACGCGCGAACCCGGTCAGCCGCGCTCGCGCGTGAAGGTCGGGAACATCGTGATCGAAGACGGCACGTTCATCATCGCGGCCGGCCCATGCAGCGTCGAGTCACGCGAACAGGTGCTCGCGGTTGCGCACGAGATCGCCGAGCACGGCGCGGTCCTGATGCGCGGCGGTGCGTTCAAACCACGCACGTCGCCGTACGCGTTCCAGGGGCTCGGTTGGGATGGTCTCGCGCTCTTGGCGGAGGCGGGACGTGAAAGCGGGCTGCCGATCGTGAGCGAGGTGATGAGCATCGATCAGGTCGAGCGCATGGAGTCGTCGGTCGACATGTTCCAAATCGGCGCGCGTAACATGCAGAATTTCGACTTGCTCAAAGCGGTCGGTAAGACCCAGAAACCGGTGCTGCTCAAACGCGGCATGTCGGCGAGCATCGACGAGTTGCTCAGTGCTGCGGAATATATCCTCGCGGAAGGCAACCCCGACGTCGTCCTCTGTGAGCGCGGTATTCGCACGTTTGAGACCGCGACGCGCAATACGCTCGATCTCTCAGCCGTGCCCGTGCTTCGCGAACGCACGCATCTTCCGATCATGGTCGATCCGTCGCACGGTGTCGGTGTGCGGCGCTGGATCCGGCCGTTGTGCCGCGCGGCGAAAGCCGTCGGGGCCAACGGCATCTTGATCGAAGTGCATCCGAATCCGGCCGTCGCGAAGAGCGACGCGGAACAGGCGCTCACCTTCGCGGACTTCGAGCAGATCGTTGCAGATCTGGCGGCGATCCCGCTGGTCCAGGAGAACGCCGAATAGTGAGCTCACACGTCGTCGCGCCGGCGGGAAAACTCGCCGATGAAGCGCCGCGCGTTCCGGGCGACAAATCGATTTCGCACCGCGCCGTGATTTTCGCCGCGTTGGGCGAAGGCGAGTCGCACATAACCAACGTTGCGCCGGGCGCCGACGTCGCGTCGTCGATGGCGTGTGTCGCTGCACTCGGCGCACACGTCGTGCGCACGAACGGCGATGTGCGAATTCGGGGCGGAGCCTGGCGGACGCCGGCCGCCGCGCTCGATTGCGGCAATTCGGGAACCACGATGCGCCTGTTGATGGGCGCCATCGCCGGACGCGGCGTCGCCGCAACGCTCGACGGCGACGACTCGCTGCGCCGGCGTCCGATGCGGCGCGTCGCAGATCCCCTGGCCGAACTCGGAGCCGCGATCGACACCGAAGCGGGCAACGCACCGGTGCACGTACGCGGCGGGCACGCGTTACACGGCAGCGCGATTCAGATGCGCGTTGCGAGCGCGCAGGTCGCGAGTTCGCTCACCCTGGCGGCAACCGGTGCGAGCGGCCGCACCACGATCGCCGGCAGCGGCAACGCGCGCGACCACACGCTGCGCCTGTTGCCGAAGTTCGGCGTCGCGGTGCGGCGGGACGAGCGCGACGTCATCGTCATCGATGGGCCGCAAGCACTCCACGCCGCCGACGTGCACGTTCCGGGCGATCCGTCGGCGGCCGCGTTCTGGCTTGCGGCGGCCGCGATCGTACCCGGCAGCCGCATCGTCGTGCGTGACGTCAACCTCAATCCGACGCGCCTCGGGTTCGTCGCCGCGCTCGAACGTATGGGTGCCGACGTCACGGTCGTTGTCGAACGCAACGATCCGGAACCGATGGGTCGCATCGAAGTACGGCAACGGCCGCTGGGTGCGATCGCGATCGGCGAAGCGGACGTTCCGGCGATCGTCGACGAACTGCCGCTGCTCGGCGTGGTCGCGACGTACGCGACGGGGACGACAACGGTGCGCGGCGCGGCCGAGTTACGCGTGAAAGAAAGCGATCGTATCGCCGTGCTCGTCGACGGGCTCCGCGTGCTCGGTGCCGACGTTGCAACGGTCAGCGACGGCTTCGACGTCCGCGGCGGCGCGCGGCTGCGCGGAGGACGCGTCGACAGTTGCGAGGATCACCGTCTTGCGATGGCCTTCGCAATCGCCGCGCTCGGCGCGAGCGACGCCGTTACGGTCGGCAACGCGCAGTGCGTCGCGATTTCGCATCCGACGTTCTTCGCCGATCTCGCAGCGCTGTGCGACGCATGAGTACCGCATCGGCCGCGCGGATGGCCGTCAAGCGCTTCGCCGTCGTCGGCCAGCCGATCGCGCACTCGCGTTCGCCCGAGATTTTCGCGGCGCTCTCAGCCGCCAGCGGTATTCCCCTGACCTACGAGCGCCTCGAATTGACTCCGACGAATTTTGCAGCGGCATTTGCGCGCGCGCGCGGGACATACGACGGGTGGAATGTGACCGCTCCGCATAAGGCGCGTGCGATCGCCGCGGCCGATGAGGTGACGCCGGACGCCGGCATCGTGGGCGCGGCCAACGTGATCGTGTTTTGCGAC
This sequence comes from Candidatus Lustribacter sp., assembly GCA_965277075.1. GTDB lineage: Bacteria > Vulcanimicrobiota > Vulcanimicrobiia > Vulcanimicrobiales > Vulcanimicrobiaceae > Lustribacter. The sequence goes on along the minus strand of OZ255707.1, from coordinate 1,252,446 downwards.
GGCCGCGCGACGGCCGTGAACACCGATGTCGGCGGCGTGACGTCGTTGTTGGCATACGCGGGGGCGGATCCGCGCGGGGCGACGGCCACTGTGCTCGGTGCCGGCGGGGCCGCACGGGCGGCGGTCCTCGCGCTCGCGCACGGCGGTGCCTCCAGTGTGACGGTCAAGAACCGGACGCCGGAACATGCGCGCGTTTTGATCGCCGACTTGCGCCACGACGTCGGGACGACGGTGCTGCTCGCCGGCGACGTCGACGAGGGTTCGACGATTCTGATTAATGCGACGAGCGACGGCGCGGCCGTCGCGTCGGCGGTCAACGCGTGCTCGCCGGACGGCTGGTGCATCGACCTGCAATACAAACCGTCGCTGACGCCGTTCGTCCGGGCTGCGCGGTCAGCCGGCCGGCGTGCCATCAACGGTACGCCGATGCTCGTCGCCCAGGCGATCGCGACGTTTCATTGTTGGTTCGGCGATGTCGTGCTCGACGATGCGGTCGAAACGCGACTCGCCGCGCTCGTGGAGGCTTCGTGAGCAGGTTACGCTATCTTACGGCCGGTGAATCGCATGGACCCGCGCTGACCGGAATCATGGAAGGCGTGCCGGCCGGTCTGGAGCTTACGCTCGACCACATTCACGCCGATTCGGTGCGGCGCAAAATGGGCTACGGTCGCGGCAACCGCATGAAGATCGAAACCGACGAGGTGAAGATTCTCGGCGGCGTGCGCCGTGGTGAAACGATCGGCAGCCCGATCGCCCTCTTCATCGAAAATCGCGACCATCAAAAATGGCTCGATATCATGGCGATCGAGCCGCGCGACGATGAAGCGGCCCGAGCCGTCTACGTTCCGCGTCCGGGCCACACCGATCTCGTCGGCGGTATCAAGTATAGCCGACCCGATATGCGCGACATTCTGGAACGTGCGAGTGCGCGCGAAACCGCCATGCGTGTCGCGCTGGGCGCGATCGCGCGGCGGATACTCGCCGAGATCGGGGTGACGATTGCGAGCCGCGTCGTGCGTATCGGCGAAGTGGTCGACGAGACGCCGCTCGACAGCGACGTCGCCACGCTCAACGAACGCGTCGACGCGTCGCCGGTGCGCGTCCTCGACCCGAACGCGGCGAATCGCATCGTCGCTCAGATCGATGCGGCGCGCGAAGCGGGCGATACGCTGGGCGGCATCTTCGAAGTCGTTGCCGCCGGAATGCCGATCGGCGTCGGATCGCACGCGCAGTGGGACCGCCGTCTCGACGGCCGTATCGGCGAAGCGTTTCTCGCACTCAACGCGATCAAAGGCGTCGAGCTCGGGCTGGGCTTTCGCGGTGCGGCGCTGCCGGGGTCGGCCGTGCACGATGCGTACTTTCCGGGGACAGACGGCGCGCGCGCAACCTATGGGACGAATCGCGCCGGCGGGGTCGAGGGCGGCATCAGCACAGGCCAGCCGGTCGTCGTGCGCGCCGCGATGAAGCCGATCGCAACGCTGATGAAACCGCTGCCCTCGGTCGACCTCCGTTCCGGCGAAGCGACGAATGCGTACATCGAACGCAGCGACGTCTGCGCGGTCCCGGCGGCAGCCGTGATCGGCGAATCGTTGCTGGCGCTCGTCCTGGCCGACGCGGTGCTCGAAACCTATCCCGCCGATACGATCGATGCGCTGCACACGAGCGTCGGATATGCGCGAGAGCGGGCCCGTGCGCGCTGAGCATATCGTCTTGTGCGGAACCGCCGGATCGGGAAAGTCGACGGTCGGTACGATGATCGCGAAACACCTCGGCCGTGCGTTCGTCGACATCGACCGTGAAGTCGAAGTGCACGCGGGCGCGAGCGTCAGCGAACTTTTCGTCCGGGACGGTGAGCCCGCGTTCCGTGCGCGCGAACGTGCGGCCGTTCGGCGCGCGCTCGATCGCGACGATCCCTGCGTGATCGCGCTCGGCGGCGGCGCGCTCGAAAACGACGATTCGTTCGACGATGTCCGACAGGAGATGCTGGTCTGGCTGCACGCTTCCGTTGCGACGCTCGCCGCACGCGTCGGGACCGCTTCGTCGCGGCCGCTCCTCGCCGGCGATCCGCTCGCGCGACTTCGCGAACTCGCCGTTCGCCGCGAGGCGCGTTATCGCGCGGCGCACATAACGATCAGCGCGACGCCCGCACCACGGCTCGTCGCGGCGGCCGTGCTGGCGGAGCTCGCGCGTCGCGCCGGTCCGCTGGAGCAACGCGTATGATCGCGGGCGACGCGCGGCGCGTGCGCGTCGATCTCGGCGACGAGCGGTCGTACGACGTCGCGATCGGCGGCGATACGATCGGAGCGGTGCAATCGCTTCCGGCGCCGGCGTTCGCGGTACTCTACGACGCGAACGTCGAGCCGCTGGCCGCGCGCATCATCGCGGCGCTCGGCGAACGCGTCGTCGCGACGCGTCGCGTCGCGGGCGGCGAGGCGATCAAGACGATCGCGAACGCCGCGCTGCTTTTCGATTGGCTCGCCGCGGCGCACGCCGACCGCGACACGCTGCTCGTCGCCGTCGGCGGCGGTACCGTGACGGACCTCGGGGGCTATGTCGCCGCGGCGTACCTGCGCGGCATTCGCTGGTGCGCGGTGCCGACGACCTTGCTGGCGGCGGTCGACGCGTCGGTCGGCGGCAAAACCGCCGTCAACATCGAGGCCGGGAAAAATCTCGTCGGTGCATTTCATCATCCGGTTCTCGTCGCGATCGATCCGGCTGCCTTCGCGACCCTCGATCCGCGCGATCTCGCGGCGGGTCTCGGGGAAGCGCTGAAGACGGCGATCGTCGCGGACCCGCCGTTGTTCGCATATCTCGAACGCGAATTGCCGCGTGCGCTGCGGGCCGATCCGGATGTGCTCGCGACGATCGTCGCAAGCTGCGTCGCTGCGAAAGCTCGCGTCGTCGCAGCCGACGAGCGCGAGCGCGACGAGACCGGCGGGCGCGCCGTGTTGAACTTTGGCCACACGTTCGGACACGCGCTCGAAAAAGCGTGCGGCTACGGCACGCTGCGCCATGGCGAAGCCGTCACGCTCGGCATGCGCGCCGCGATCGCACTTTCGCGTGAGCGCGGTCTGGACGCGCAGCTCGCCGATCGTATCGATCGTCTCGTCCGTGCGATTCCGACGCCTCCCGTCCATCCGGAGCCCGATACGGTCATCGCGGCGACCGCATCGGACAAGAAGCGCAAGGCCGGCCGCGTGCGGTTCATCGTGATCAGCGATCTCGCCGGTGCAGCGTTCGTCGACGACGTCGACGAACGCTCGTTACGCCGTGCCCTCGCCGCCATCGCGTGACGATTTTCGTCGTTCATGGCCCGAATCTCAACCTGCTCGGCGAACGCGAACCGGAAATCTATGGAACGCTGACGCTCGCGCAACTCGACGCGCACGTCGCCGATTACGCTCGCAGCAAGGGCGTGCGCGTACGCTGCTATCAATCGAATCACGAAGGGCGGCTGATCGACCGCATACAGGGCGCGCGACAATGGGCCGCCGGTATGGTGATCAACCCCGGCGCGTACGGGCATACGTCGTATGCGCTGCGCGATTGCATCGCCGCCGTCCGCGTTCCGACCGTCGAAGTGCATCTCAGCAACGTTGAGGAACGCGAGCCGTTCCGCCGTATCTCGACGATTGCCGATGTCTGCATCGCACAGATCGCCGGCCGCGGCAAACAGTCATATACCGATGCGATCGACCTATTGATCAGCCGTGGGGGTGCCTTGGGATAACGCATGAAGATACGCGTCTTGTGACAAGCGCGCGCTGAGGGCAACGACATGATGGTGTTCCAGCCGCTCGAGGACAAGGCTCGGCGTGAGGAGTTGCGGCCAAACGTCAACGTTGCCGTCAGCCGCATAGTACACGTAGAGTGGAACGCCGCTACGACCGAACTGCTGCAGATACTCGGTAATCCGCGCATCTTGATTCGTCCAGTCAGCCCGCAAAAGTGTGACGTGCTGGGCGGCGAATCGCTCCAGCACCTCCGGCCGCCCGAGCGCAAGGCGATCGTTGACCTGACAGGTGATGCACCATGCCGCGGTGACGTTGACCAGCACGGCACGATGAGCCGCGCGCAACGCAGCAAGCCGCGACGCTGCGAACGGCTCGTAATGCAAGACCTCGGTCGAGCTGGCTTCTTTGCTCGCGCTATGCTGCATCGCGTTGACCGGCGCGACGATTGCGATCGCCGCAGCGAAAGCCACGATGCTCAGCAGAACGAACGCCCGCCGCCAAACTCGCCCGAGATCGGCCGACGCGCCGTACGCCGAGACGGCGAAGCCGACACAGACGAGCGCGATCAGCAACGAAAACAGAGAGCCGCCGTCGACTTCCTGAGAAAAGACCCAAACGAGCCACGCGACCGTAGCATAAAGCGGAAAGGCAAAAAGGCGTTGCGCTAAGACCATCCACCTGCCCGGTTTCGGCAGCCGCGCGGCGATCGCGGGAACACCCGTCACGATGACGTAGGGCAGGGCAAGGCCGAGACCGAGCGCTGCAAAGACGCTCAAGCCGGCGGGACCGCTCGCGGTTAAAGCAAAGCCCAACGCCGCGCCCATAAAGGGAGCGGTGCACGCAGATGCGATCAGCGTTACGAGGGCACCGTCGACGAACGCTGTAACGTTCCCGTTACCGCCGTTGCGGTGAGCGAGCGGGCCGGGCAGCGGGATGACGAACTCCGCGACGCCCGACATCGAGAGTGCGAGCGCGAGCAGCAGCAGCGTGAGCAGTGCGACGAAAAGTGGCGACTGATATTGGAATCCCCATCCGATCGCCTGGCCGCCGCCGCGCAGCGCGAGCAGGAGCACGCCCAGGGTTAAGCAGCTTCCGATGACGCCGAGCGCGTAAGACGTCGCTCGTGACCAGCGCTGACGTGGATCGACCTCTTTGATGGCGCCAAGCGCTTTGAACGAAAGGACGGGAAACACGCAGGGCATCACGTTGAGAACGATGCCGCCGAGAAACGCAAGTACCAGCGCTGCAACGAGCGATCGTGGCGCGGTCACTTGCGCGATCGACGCAGGCACAGCGTTGATAGCGTAGCCACGAAATTGGCGATGCCCGACGGCATCGATCGATTTGATCGCCAGCACACCGTCGATCTGCCGCGGCGCGCCGTCTTGCGCGTTTTTGAGCTGCAGCGTTAGCGTCAGCGTACCGTCGGTCGTGAGCCGTTGCGGAGAAGATTGGGCGATGAGGTTCGGGTCGAGCGGAAAGAAGTACGCGTCGGTCAGACGCTCACCGAAGGGTGCGCGCGGCTCCGCAATGCGCAAGGAGCCATGGCTTGCCGTGAAAGTCGATTCGAAATTCGCCTGCAGCGGCAGACGCGCGCGTGCAGCGGCGAAGAGGCTGTCGTTCCGTGGATCAGGCAACGTCGCGTTATCGGCGATCACTACGTTGGCGCTGGCCTTTCCGCTTCCCGGAACGCAGACATTCGAACAAACCAGCCACGTAAGATCAGCGTGCAGGGCCGTCGTACCGAGATGTGCGTCGCGGGCGATGTCGAGGGGAACGAGCAGCGTGGTCCGACCGGTGTAGACGTACGTCGTGATCCCGGCGTCCGTCCGCCGATCGGGCGTCGGCCACATCGTCGGACCCACCGAGATGCCATGCGCGAGCGTCCACTTACTTTCCGGGGGACCGCCGGCGTCGCCCGGATTACGCCAGTAAATGTGCCAACCTGGGGACGTGGTGAACTCGATCGCGAGTGATGTCGAACCACCCCGCGCGACCGTTCCGGACTCGGGAAGAATGCGTGTCCGCACGTAGCGATCGCCCAAAAAGTGCCTCGGGCCGCCGGCCTCGGCGGCCGGCGCCGAGCGTGCGGTTGCGACCAACGCGACAAACGCGCACAGAAACACGAGAATACAGCGAATCCGCTCGTCGCGTGCGATCGAGCCGAGGCGGCGCGCTGGTTGATATTTCATCTCGTCACCATGGCACAGAGATGCGTTGTCCATCAGCAAGGTGGCTTACGTCGCAATCATGATCGTCGCCACCACGCCACGCCTTCTTCTTCGGCGTTGGGAGATTGCGGATGCCGGAGCGATCGTCGGCATCTACGGTGACGCGGAGACCATGCGGTATTTCGGCAACGGATCGACGTTTACGCCGGACGACTTCGGATTTGGAAATTATGCCGTGGTTGAAGCGGCAACGGACCGGGTGATCGGGCACGCTGGTGTCCGTCATCACCGTCCGCGTCAACGGTTCGAGGCGGATTGGCTGATCGATCGTGCGTTGCGGCGCCGCGGGTACGGCACGGAGGCGGCACGCGCCGTTCTTGAGCGGGCGTTCGTCGTCGACGGCGCTTCGGAGATCTGGGGGGTGGCGCGCCGTGATAATGCTGCATCGATTGCACTCATGGAGCGCGTCGGTATGACCTTTCGTAACCAACTCACGAAGAGTAGCTGATCGTACCTGTCCCGGCGTGCCGAAGGATGCCGGCAGCTCTCATGATGCGTCCGAGCGCTTCTCACCGACGCGGAGGCATCGGACGGGAAGCTATCCGTTACGGCAGCGTTCACACCCGACCCGCCCTCGAGTAAAGGCAGCGACACGGTGATCGTTACCGTGAAGAATGCTGCGGGCGCACCGGTTCACGGAGCGGCGGTCAAAATCGCAACGAGCATGCCGACGATGTCGATGAAGGGCGCAGACATCATCGTCCGGGAGCACGGCAACGGTACGTACATTGCGAATCCGAAGCTCGGCCACGCGACGAAATGGGCGTTCGATATCTCGGCAACTGCGAACGGTCAGCAGGGTACGACGCATCTCGAGCGCGACTTCAAATAACGCCCCCTGCGGGCGGGTCGTTATGACGGAGCGTCGTATGCGTGGGCGATGGGTGGGATGAAGTTTCGAGGACCGATTGCGTTTCGGCCGCGCGCGAAGGGGTCCGCTCAGGCCCTCGGCGAGCTGCAGTCGCGCATCATGGAGCACTTGTGGTCGAGCGGTGGCGGCTCGCTCCATGCGATCGCACGCGACCTCGACGCGCGTGCGCCGGTCGCGTACACGACGATTTCGACCGAGCTGCTGCGTCTCCAGAAGAAGGGCTTGGTCAAAAAGAGCGGTGTGCACCGGGACACGTGCTACGCGGCCGCGTTGAGTCGGGAGCAATTCGTCAATCGCGTCGTTGGAGACGTCATTGCCGGGCTGCTCGATGAGCATGGTCAGGCCGCGATCCACGGCTTTGTCGATGCGATCGCGAGTGACGAGGCTGCCCTCGAGACGATGTTGCGGCTGCTGCCAAAACGGCGACGGCGTGCCTCCTGAGGATTCGCGTGCGCCGGTACGTTTGGCTCTCGCTCCTCATTTTTCTGTTCCCGCTTTCACTTATCGCCGATCGCTTCTGCTGGTTTGCGCCGATGGATCCGATGTACCACGGCATTCTCGCGTTGCACCGCATCTTGCCGCAACTCGTGCTTGGCGCCGCCCTGCTTTCGATGGGCGCGGTGGTCGTTCAAATCGGACTCGTACGAAACAGGCTCGCGCTGCTTTCGGCTCTGTCGAGCGAACCGCCGTCGCAGCTGAACGAGGCTTTCCGTCACGAGGCGCAACGGGCGGCGGTGCGTCCGCCGGAGATCGTTTATCTGGAGGCCGCAGCATCGATCTGCTTTACGGCGTCGGGCATCCTCCGAGCGAAGATATTCGTCTCGCGCGGTTTCATCGAGGACCTCGACGGCCTCGAGTTCAGGCTTGTGGCGCGGCACGAGATGGTGCACGTTCGCAATCGTGATGCCGCATGGAACCTGTTCTGGCACATCCTTTTCTCGGCGTTATTGCTCCCCGGCTTCACGAGTCTTGAACGCACGCTTCGCCTACGACGAGAAATCCGAGCGAACGTCGAGGTCGCCGGGAGCGGCGATCCGCTCGTGTACGAGCGGCTCCTTACGCGGCGCGCTCGCGATCGACATGTCCTGTGTAACGACGGTCGGGCGGAACGGCGTCCGTCGCCCTTCATGAACGTCGCCGCGCCGGCAGCGGTGATCGCGTTCTTTATCGCGTTAGCCATCTCACACGCCGACTTCATGCACGATCTGCCGTATCTCAGATCGCATCACTGCTAAGTCATCCAGGGCACTAGCTGCACGCGCGAAGCACAGGAACATCAACCTCCGTTTGTAACTACACGATGTAGTACTGGGCTGCTGTCCGCCCGTTGGAGCTTCTTTGGCCTTTGCCGACTTCGCTTTGCGCAACGCTCGCGGTTTGCTCGTCGCGCTCGCCGTTTTCGTCGCCCTCGGACTCATGTCGGTCGGCCAGCTTCCCATGTCGATCTATCCGCGTATATCGTTCGCGCGCGTCGTCGTGGTCGCGCAAGCCGGGCAGATGCCGCCGGAACAGGTGCAGCAGAACATCACGCGGCCGATCGAGCTGGCAGTTTCGACGATCGTCGGCGTCAAGCTCGTTCAATCGAATTCCGCGCAGGGATCGAGCCTTGTTTCCATCACCTTCGACCCGTCGATCGATGTCAACGTCGATCTGCAGCGCGTTAATTCCGTCGTCTCCGATGCGCGGGCAACGCTGCCGCCCGGTACGGACGTGCAGGCGCAATATGTTAATCCGAATATCTTTCCTGTTTTCGGCTACACGGTTGCGGTTGCCGGGAAGAGCACGGCAGAGATTCGCCGGCTCGCGGAATTCACGGTCAAGCCGGCGCTAACGGGAATCGACGGCGTTGCGCAGGTTCGTGTGGTCGGCGGCCGCCGTCCCGAGTACTGGGTTTCCGTCGAGCCGCAGCAAGCGGCATCGCGCGGGATCGACATCGACAAGCTCTCTTCGGCGATTGCCGCCGATAACGCGGTGACATCGGTCGGTCATTTCAACGGGTTTCATCAGAGCCAAATCGTGCTCGTGAGCGGCGGACCTCGGTCCCCCGAAGACGTCGCAAAAATCGTCGTCGAAAACCGCAAGGGGACACCCATTACCGTTGGTGATGTTGCGACCGTCCACGATGCGCTCGAGCTGAGAACGTCGCTCGTCTCATCCGGGGGCCGCGACGCCGTCCTGCTCAACGTCTATGCACAACCCGGCGGTAACGTCTCGCAGATCGATCGCGACGTCAGTGCAGCGCTTCAGAAAGAGACGCAAACGCTCGGTGCGGGCGCCTCGATCGTCCCGTATTGGAATCAGGCGACGCTCGTGAACGATTCCGTTCGGAGCCTGCGCGATTCGATTCTCCTCGGGACGCTGCTGTCCGTCGCCGTCATGTGGTTCTTTCTTGGTTCGATTCGGAGCACGCTTGTCGCCGCAACCGTCATTCCGCTGACGATCGCGATCGCGTTCTTCTTCATGCGCCTTTTCGGTCAAGGCTTAAATCTCATGACGCTCGGCGGTCTCGCGATCGGTGTCGGCCTCGTCATCGTCGATGCGATCTTCGTGGTCGAGAACATCTACCGTCATTTGCAGGACGGGGTCGAGCGCTTCGAAGCCGTCCGGCGCGGTATGGCGGAAATTTCGGTTCCGATGATCGCATCAACCGTCACCACCGTCGTCGTCTTTGCTCCGCTGGCGCTGCTCTCAGGAATAACAGGTGCGTTCTTTTCCGCTCTCTCCGTCACGCTTGCAACAGCGCTAACGCTCTCCCTGTTCTTCGCGCTGTTCATCACGCCGCTGCTCTCGGCGTACTTCTTGCGAGCACCGAAGACGCCGCAAGCGCGAGCGCGCCACCCGGGTACGCGTTCGATGGACTGGCTTTTGCAGCGTTACGAGCCGGGCCTTCGGTGGCTCCTGCGCAGGCCGCTCGTTGCTTTCGGGTGTGCCGCTGCGATTCTCGCGTTTACGTTGCTCATCGGGAGCGGTCTTGGAAGTGACTTCTTGCCGGAGATGGATGAAGGGGCGTTCGAGTTCAATTTTACGATGCCGCCGGGGACGTCGCTCGATGAGACGGACCGAGCCCTGAAACAAGTCGAAGGCGTTATCGGTTCGAATCCCAATGTCGTCGCATACGCCCGGCTCACCGGGCTCGATCCGTCGGGCTTCTTTCCCGCTCCTCCGAACGCGGGGAACATTCGCGCGACGATGCTCGAACGGGACAAACGCAAAGACGGAGTCGACAAAATTCTTGACGACATCCGCGGCGACGTCGGCGCGAAGGTCCCGATCCTCAAATTTACGATCACGCAGATACTTCAAGACTTGCTCAACGATCTCTCGAACACGCCGGGCACGATTGAAATCAAAATTCTCGGCAGCGACGAGACGCGACTGGAATCAATCGCGAAAGACGTCGACGACCGCATCGCAAAGGTCCGAGGCGTCGTCGACGATTTCAACGGCATCGTCTTTTCGACGCCGAACACGCTCGTGCGGCTCAAACCGTTCGCCGGCAGCCGCGTGGGGTTCACGACGACATCGCTCACAGCGGCCGTTGCCGCCGGCTTCGACGGCGTCGTCGCGACGACGATACCGCGGCTGCCGATCCCGATTCCGGTACGCGTCCGTTATGCGGTGCCGTGGAATGACGTCTCGCTCGGCGATCTGCAAACGCTGCCGATCGTCGCGCCGAATGGTTCGAGTTACAGTTTGAGTTCGCTGGCTGATATCGTTCCGCTCGGATCGACCACCGAGCGCAACGAAGAGAACCTCGAGCAGATCGTTCGCGTAACGGCGAACGTGAGCGGCCGCGACCTCGGCGGAACGATCGCGGACATTCGCACCGCGCTTCGCGACGTGCGGCTGCCTTCCGGATACCGTCTCGTCTATGGCGGTCGCTATGCGTTGCAACGGCAGTCATTTGCCGAGTTCGGCACGGCGATCGCCATCGCAATTCTGCTCGTCTTCATCACGATGGTTTTTGAATTTCGTGGGTTCCGCATCCCGATCGTGGTTATTTCGTCGGTGCCCCTGGCACTCTTCGGCGTGGTCGCCGCGTTGCGCATCACCAACATTCCGCTCAACGTCTCGTCGTTCATGGGTTTGATTCTGCTCGTCGGCGGGGTCGTCAAGAACGGCATCCTGCTCTTCGACGAAGTGGACAAGCTCGTCGCGCAAGGCAGCACCGCGGAGGAGGCGATGGTTCACGCGGGCCGTTTGCGGATGCGTCCGATCATCATGACGACGCTCACATCGTTGCTCGGTGTCGTTCCGCTCGCGATCGGCCTTGGCGCCGGCAGCGAGATGCAAAAGCCGCTCGCCGTCGCGACCATCGGCGGTCTGCTTTTCTCGACATTTTTTACGCTCTATCTCATGCCGGTGTTCTACGTATCTTTTCGAAATCGTCGACAGCCGAACGATCGTTCGGCCCCGCGGAAGTCGATGGCGCACGCCGGGGAGCCGGCGCTGCGATGATCGTACCACTCAGCGCATATCGGGCGCTTTGCGCTTCGCTCGTCGCTCTCGCCTTTCTTGCGATGACGCAACGCGTTTCGGCGCAACTCGTACCCGCGTCGCCAAGTCCGGCGCCGCTGGCCGGAGCGATCGATCTCGGAGCCGTGCTGCACGAGGGCGATATGCACAATCTCGAAATCGTTGCGGCACGGTCGGCGATCCTTGCGGCGGAAGCCCGCGTGCAGCAAGCGGCGGTCCCGCCGTTGCAGTTCGTCGTACAACCGGGTGTGACGGAGGATGTTCCAGCCGGCATCGGCTCGCTGCAACAGCTTTCGGCGGGTTTTCTTCAACAGTTGGCGCCCGGCATCGCCGCGCTACGGGCGATTGCTCGGGTCGATGTGGCGTCGGCCCGTGGGGAGGCCGAAGCCACCGTGCGCGACGTTCGGCAACGAATCGTCGATGCGTATTATGCCGTCGCCGGCGCACAGGCGCGAACCGTCGCGGCCGAACAAAACGCGGGAAGCGCGAACGACCTCGTCACGGCGGCACGGCTTCGCGAACGCGCCGGAGCGATCGGCAGTTTTGAAGTCTTGCGGGCAACGGTTGAAGCGCGGCGAGCGGAGACCGAACTGTTTCAAGCACGTTCCGCACTCCGTCAAGGTGCGATCGCGCTCGGTGCGCTTATCGGGCGGCCGATCGATCCGGCGGCATCGTTGTCCATCGATCCGCAGCCGGCCGTCGCGAACGCCTCTGACGACACTGCGGCCCTTCAACGTGCCCTCCGTCTCGATCCGACGTCGACGCAGCTGCAGGCGATGCTCGCGCGTTCGAACGCGCAACTCGATGCGGCTCGTGCACAGCGTCGCCCAACGCTTTCCATCGCGGCCGGGTATTTGCTGCAACGTGCGCCGCAACTCGGAAATCAAACATCGCGCGGGCCTACGGCCTCGGTCGGCGTGAGCATTCCGATTGTCGATTTCGGGACGATCCGCGGAGCCGAAAGCGAAGCGCAGGCGAGCGCCGCGCTGACGCGTGTGCAACTTTCCGGCCGCGAAGTACAACTTCGTGCGTCGATCGAAGCCGCGCGAGCGGCAATCGAATCGAGTCGAGCGCGACTTGACTTCGCAGACGAGTCCGTACGTCAAGCAACACAAAGTCTCTCGATCGCCCAAATCGGGTTTCGAGCAGGCGCGCTCGGAACGCTCGATGTTATCACCGCTCGCACGAGTGTCGCGACGGCGCAGTCCGACCGCGACCAGGCTCGCGGCGACTATGCTGCCGCCATTGCAAAGCTCGACATTCTGCTCGGGAATCCGATCGCGCCATGAACCGTCGCCAAATGACGGCGTTCGTTGCAGCGGCACTCATTTTCCTCGCCGGGTGCTCGACCAAAAGCGCGAACGAAAGCGGCCCTGAAAAAACTCCGCCGGCCGGCACGGTGGAACGACCCGCGGTCCCCGTACATTTTGCGCGCGTCGAACACCGGTCGCTCACGGGGGCGATTTCTGCCGGCGGCGAGGTGCTGGCGGGGGCCGGTGCTCAAGCAGACCTTACATTTCCGACTGCAGGCCAGATCGCGTCGGTCGACGTTTCCATCGGCGACCGTGTTTCGCGCGGCGAGGTTCTTGCGCGGCTCGACAATCGTCTTGCGCAGCGTGACGTTGCGCAGGCGTCGGCCGATGTCAGTGCCGCGCAAGCGGAGCTCGCGAAGACACGCGCCGGGGCTCGCCCGCAGGAGCTCGCGCAGAATCGTGCGCTCGTGGCCGGCGCCGACGCCAAGGCGCGGACCGCACGTGCCGAGTTGCAGCGTCAGCAGTCGCTGGCGGCGGTCGGTATCGCGTCCCGCCGCGACGTCGAGCAGGCACAGGCGGCGTACGCGGATGCGGCGGCCGATCTACGCGACAAACAGGAGGCCGGATCGCTTCTTATCGCCGGTCCGCGCGTCGCGGACATCGACGTCGCGCGCGCGGAGCTCGAGCGGTCGCGTTCCTCGCTCGCAACGGCGCAAACGCGTGCAGCGCTCTTGACCATCGTCGCGCCGTTCGACGGCATCGTGACAACGCGCACGAAGGGCCCGGGCGAGGTCGTCGACACGACCACGAACGTGCTCGCGATCGTCGATCCGGCCAAGGCCGTCGTTGCTGTTCGTCTTAGCGAGGATCAGTCGACCGGTGTCAAGACCGGCGATCGTGCGACAATCACGATCAACGGTTCGCCGACAACGTTCGCCGGCACCGTCTCGACCGTCAACGCTTCGCTCGACCCCGAGACGCGTACCTTACAGGCATTTATTATGCCGAATTCCGCGACCGTGTTGCGCCCGGGCGCCACCGCGGCCGCGACGATCATCGTGCGAACGGCCGCCGATGCGTACGTCGTCCCGGCCCGCGCGCTCGTACGCGATCCCGACACGGGGCAACCACTCGTCTTCGAGCCGCTGGCCGGCGGTTCATATCGACGCATCGCGGTCCGCGTGGCACTGGAGTCGGCGGGCTTTGCTGCGATTCGCTCGCCGCAACTACGCCGCGTTTCACGCGTCGTGACCGACGGTGCGTACGAGCTTCTGCCGTATGCGATCAGCGGAGATTCAGACTAGGCCGTTCGGTGGACGCCCATCATTCCCACGACGTTCGTACAAGTGAGGACACACATGAAACACCTTCGAATCGGTACCGCGATGCTCGCGCTCGGAATCATTCTCGGCAGCGGTACAGCGGTCACATTGCGACCTGTTGTAGTCGCTGCGGAGCAGTCGACGAGCACCGGCGACATGCGCATGGCATCGCAATCGGCCGGCGACACCGAGATGAATGCCGCGATGACGCACATGATGCAAGCGATGTCGAAGTCGGCGCTCACCGGTGTTCAAGACCGCGACTTCATGGTCATGATGATCCCGCACCATCAATCTGCCGTCGATATGGCGAACATCGAACTTCTCAGAGGAACGCATCCCGAGCTAAAGGCGCTCGCGCGAGAAATCATCAAGAGCCAAAACCAAGAGATCGCACAGATGCGGAACTGGTTACAAGCGTGGTACGGACACGCGCCTTAGTGTGATGATGCAATTCGGCAAAGTTTGGGAAGCGCTGTTGCTCTCCGCCGGGATGTTCTGGGATGTCGGCTGGAGTCTCGTTTTGGGCTTCGCCATATCGGGTGCGATTCAGACGCTCGTTTCGAATCAACGCATGCGCGAACTGCTCGGACGCGATGGACCGAAGGAGATCGCGCTCGCCACGGTGTTCGGAGCCGCGAGCTCGTCGTGTTCCTACGCGTCGGCTGCGATCGCACGCTCGATGTTTGCAAAGGGTGCGGCGCTCATCCCGTCCCTCGCATTTCTCTTCTCGTCGACGAATCTGGTGATCGAGCTCGGCATCGTCCTGTGGTTGCTCATGGCGTGGCAATTCACGCTTGCCGAATGGATCGGCGGCGTCGTGCTGATCGTTATCATGACCGTGCTCGTGAAGCTGACCTATCCCAAGGCGTTGATCGAACGAGCGCGCGAGCACGCGACGCATGCCGAGGCGGGGATGGATCACGATATGACGGTTGACGGTGCAACGTGGTGGGCCAAGGTGCGCAACCCGCACTTCCCCATCGTCATGGCGCAACACTTCGCGATGGATTGGTCGATGTTGTGGACCGATCTCGTACTCGGCTTCCTGATCGCGGGCTTTCTCGCGGCGTTCGTCCCGAACGGCGTCTGGCACGCGCTCTTCCTCGGTGATGCGCCGGGTTGGGCGCAGACGATCGGCGGCGGCTTCATCGGGCCGCTCATCGCAATCGTCACGTTCGTTTGCTCGATCGGCAACGTTCCGATGGCGGCGATCCTCTGGGCCGGCGGTATCGGCTTTAGCGGCGTGCTCGCGTTCCTCTATGCCGACCTCATCGTGCTCCCGCTGCTCGACGTCTATCGGAAATATTACGGCCTGAAGATGGCGGCATACATCGGCATCGTCTTCTACATCACGATGGCGACCAGCGCCATCCTGATGGACCTCGTGTTCAACGCGTTGCACCTGGTGCCGAAACCGAACCCGAACATCGTGCAGATGCTGCTTCACGTTTCGATCGACTACACGTTTTGGCTCAATCTCGTGTTCGGCGCCGTCGCGGCATGGCTCGTCTACCTCAACTGGCGGAATCCGATGGATCACGGCGACCACGGGCACGGCGACCACACGGGGCCGCCTCCGGAGGGGCGAAGTGAACCCGCCCGGGCGGCCGATGCGTTATACTGAGTGACCATGGCCTACCTGCGCGAGATCATCACCGACGGGCATCCGACCTTGCGGAAAGTCGCGAAACGGGTCGACCCGGCTGCGATTGCCGACCCGATGTTTCAGCAATTGATCGATGATATGTTCGAGACGATGTACGCTGCCCCGGGCATCGGGCTCGCCGCGCCGCAGGTAAACGTCAGCAAACGCCTTTTCACCGTCGATCTGAACGATGAAGACGAGCTGCACGGTCCGCTCGTCGTGATCAATCCGAAGTTCTCGGCAACCGAGGGGGAGATCGAAGCGACGGAAGGATGCCTCTCGGTTCCCGGCATGGTCGGCGAGATCACGCGATTCGAACGTCTCGTGTGCAGCGGGCTCGACCGTCATGGGAAGAAAATCGAGTGGCCGGCCGAGGGTTGGTTCGCGCGCTGTCTGCAGCACGAGATGGACCATCTCGACGGCGTGCTCTACATCGATAAAGCGAAGAACGTGCGCTCCGCGAAGACCGAAGAAGAGCAGGCCGAAGCCGAAGCGGCGTTGACCCGCTGAACGCGTTGTTCTTTGGAACGAGCGCCTTTGCGGTTCCGAGTCTCGCGGTGCTTGCCGCGCGCGCGAACGTGACGGTCATAACGCAGCCGGATCGCCCGGCCGGACGGGGTCACAAACTTGCCGCGACGCCGGTGAAAGTTGCCGCGCTCGCGCTGGGCCTGCCGGTGCGTACGCCGGCGAAGCTGCGCGAGTTCGCGGCAGACGTTCGCGCGCAGATGCCGGATCGGTGCGTCGTCGCGTCGTACGGCCGCATCGTTCCGCAGACGTTGCTCGATGCCGTGCCGCTGTGGCTCAACATCCATCCGTCGCTGCTTCCGCTCTACCGCGGCGCGACGCCGATCCAATCGGCGATTCGCGACGGGTGCACGTGGACGGCCGTGTCGATCATTGCCATGGACGCGGGGATGGATACGGGCGATGTACTGGCGCAAACGGACCCGCTCGCCATCGGTGAGCGCGAAACGTACGGCGAACTTCACGACCGCCTCGCTGAAATCGGCGCAGCCTTGCTGGCCGACACGCTTGATGCCGATGCGAGCGGCGTTCTCGGCCGCACGCCGCAAGCGCGGTGCGCACGGGAACGCGGTATCGATGCCGAGGCGATCGCGCGAACGCTCACGCGTCCGTGGACCAAGGCCGACGGCGTTCTCCCCGCGCGCGCGACGTCGCGCGAACTCGTCGATCGCATTCGCGCGCTCGCGCCGAAGCCCGGCGCGGCATTTCCGGCGCTGGGGGCGCGCGACGGTTCCGCCCCGCTGCCGCCGCTGAAAATTTTGCGTGCGCACGGGCTTGCAGCAGCGCCGCACGGCGCGACGGAGACCGGACCCGGCGCCGTGATATCGCTACGCGGCATGCTCTACGTTCGGGCGACGGATGGCTGGGTCGCGGTCGACGAACTCGTCCCGGCGGGACGCGGCCCGATGTCGATGGAGGCGTATGCGAACGGGCGGCGCGCCGACGCGACCTATCTCGCGGTGCCGGCCTGATGGCCGCCGGCGTCAGCACGCGACCGGCGCCGAGTGCCCGCAACGTCGCATTCGCCGTCATCAAGGACGTGTTCGGCCCCGACCAGCGCGGCGCAGCCGAATCGCTCGACCGTCATCTGCGACGCGCGAACCTGGACGCGCGCGATCGCAGTTTCGTGACCGAACTCGCGTACGGCACGATCGAACGCCGGCGCTGGCTCGACTTCCAACTCGCACCCTATCTCGGCGCGCGCGCGGCGAAACTCCCCAACATGATTGCGGAAATTCTGCGGATGGGCACCTATCAGCTGCGGGCGATGCGCGTGCATGAGTATGCCGCCGTTTCCGAGAGCGTCCAGCTCGCGCGCCGCTACGGTCACGCCGGGACCGCGGGGCTCGTCAACGCCGTTCTTCGCCGCGTGTCGGAAGATGCCGAGGCGCCGGTCGACGCGGCAACATTTCCCGACCGTGACGATCTGCTTGGAACGTTGTACTCGTTGCCGACCTGGATCGTGCGGATGTGGCGCGAACGCTTCGGCGATGCGCAGCTCGACGATATCCTCGAGGGCGTCAACGCACCTGCCGCCGTCGGGCTCTCGATCGATCGCCGGCGTGCGACGCGGGACGACGTGCTGGCGCGGCTCGCCGAGTTCGGTATCGCCGGGCACGCCTCGCCGTATGCCGCCGACGCGATCGTGATCGCGGGCACCGTCCCCGTTCCCGCGTTGCGCGAAGCACTCGGCGACCGCGCCGACGTTCATGCGGAGGCGGCGTGCTTTCCGGTCGACCTGCTCGATCCGCAACCCGGGGAACGGATCCTCGACGCCTGCAGCGGTCGCGG
Organism: Candidatus Lustribacter sp.; assembly: GCA_965277075.1. GTDB lineage: Bacteria > Vulcanimicrobiota > Vulcanimicrobiia > Vulcanimicrobiales > Vulcanimicrobiaceae > Lustribacter. The sequence continues at coordinate 1,234,595 of OZ255707.1, read as the reverse complement.
CAACAAGCTCATGCAGATCGTGAGCGCGACACGCGACGGTGCGACGATCGTCGCCGTCGACGACGACGCTCGCAAGTGCGAACTGGCGCGCGTACGGCTCGTGGACGCCGGAGCGTCGTCGGCAGAGGTGCGGACCGCCGATGCGACGGCACTCGATACGGCGGAAACGTACGACGCGATTGTCGTCGACGCGCCGTGCTCGGGACTCGGGATCATCGGGCGTCAGCCGGAGGCGCGCTGGCGCAAAAAACCCGGTGACGGCGACCGTCTCGCCCCCGTGCAGAGCGCGATCCTGTCATCGTGCGCGAACGTACTCGTGTCCGGTGGTCGGCTCGTTTACGCCGTTTGCTCGACCGACCGGCGTGAGTCGGAAGGCGTGATCGAACCGTTTCTCGCGGCGCACTCGGCGTTTACGCGCGCGCCGCTTCCTTCCCGCTACGCGCCGTTCGCGACGCCGGCCGGCGACGTGCTCGTTCCGCCGGGTCTCGACGGGCGCGACGGTTTCTATATCGCGGTGCTGCAGCGGCCGTGAACGCCGTCGCGCGCTTCGAGCTGCTCTGCGCGCAGGTCGTCGAGGGAACGTTCGCGCGCATCTTCCCGAGTGCGCTCGAACCCGAACACGTCGGACGCAAACTGATCGCCGCGCAAGCGGCAACTCCGACCGATACCTTTCTCGTTCGCGTACACCCGGTCGATCACGTGCGTTTCGCAGCGGATCGGACGTTTCTCGAAGCGCGTTGGAGTGCGATGTTGCGGGAACACTGCGACGGTGAACGTCCGCGTGCGGTACTCTACGAAGACGCAGCCGTCGTGGCCGGTTCGGTGACGATCGAAGCGCTCGTCGATGACCGCCCGCTCGCGCTGGCGATCGTTCGACCGGACGGCGAACGCGAGCCGCTGCGCGACGGCTTGCGTATCGGACGAAGCGACGACAACGATGTCATCGTTCGCGACGGTCGCGTGTCCCGACGGCATGCGCTCGTCGTCGCGGACGGCAACGGTTTTGCGATCGAAGACCATGATTCGTCGAACGGAACGTTCGTCGACGGAACGCGAATTCGGCGCGCGCCGCTCGCGGCGGGCACGTCGGTCGTCATCGGTGAGACGGTGCTCGAGATTCGTGGCTGATCCGCGCTACGCGACGCTGGCGATAACGGCAGGTCTGGCGTTCTTCGTGACCGTCGTTCGTGACCGTCGCGGTCCGCCGCCACGGCCGGCGCTCGACGCCACGATCCCGGCCGGCATCGAGGTGGTCGTCGACGACGGCGCGACGATTGCGACCCGTCGCTTCGGGCGGCGGATTCTGGTCGGTCGCGCGCCAACGGCCGACGTGCGCATCGACGATCCGCGCGTCAGCCGCTTGCACGCGCGGATCGAAATGCGGGATGATGGGGTGTACGTCGAGGACCTAGGAAGCCGTAACGGCTCCACGGTCAACGGCGTCGTCTCGGCGGGTCAACGGTTGACCGGCGGCGATGAAATCGGAATCGGAGCAGCATCGATCATCTTCCGAGGGGTCGGGACGTGGAAATAGCGGTCGGGTCCAAACCGGGTGCGGGTTCCCGTGGGCAAATCGAAGCTCACATCGCAGAGATGATCGGCAAGGGCGTCGTGCTGTTGGCGGTCGCCGAAGGCTTCGGCAATATTCGCGGACAGGGCGCGCCGCTCGTCGCCGTGACGGCCGTTCGCGACGCTTTGCGCCGCCGGGTACGATCCGACGGCCGTGACGCACGCGCATCGCTGATCGCGGCGCTCTCCACCGCGAATGCGCGCGTGTTCGCCCACTCCGGCAGCCACGACGATCACGTCGCCTCGGGAACCTCGATCTCGGTCGCGCTAATCGTCGGCGACCGCGCGCACATCGCGCACGTCGGCCGAACGCGCGCGTACCTCTGCCGCGAAGACGCGCTCATGGCGCTCACGAGCGACGACGAACTCGCCGGTGACGGCTGGTCGCCGCCGTGGACCAGCGCCTCGACGGACGCGATGACGGGACATATTCTCACGCGTACCCTCGGCGCGCAGCCGACGCTCGACGCGACGGTGAGCAACGTGCGTCTCGTCGACGGCGATGCGCTCGTGCTCGCGACCGGCGCGTTTCACTCCACGATCACCGAAGATGAAATCGCGACGACGTTGCGCACGACGGATTCATCCGAGTCGGTCACGCAGCGGCTCCTCGAAGTCGGGCGCATGCGCGGCGGCAATTTCGCCGGAACCGTTATCGTCGGCCGGGCGTTGACCGAAGCGGCTGCGCCCGATGACGGCGGTCGCGCGTTTTGCGTACGCAATGCGGCGCTCGCGCTCACGATTCTGGTGATCTTCTCGCTTGTCGCGGCCGCAATTTTCCACACGTTTCTTGGCCCCTGATCCCCGCCTGCAGCGCGCCACGGCGTTGCTGCACGCGGTCGCGCCGATGGCGATTGCAATCGCCTTCGGCGGCGCCGTTCTCTCGCTCGCGGCGCCGCACGTCGGTCCGCCGTGGCTGCTCGCGGCGCTCGGCGTATTGGCGTTGGCGTGGGTCGTCATGCAGCCGTACCCGACCGAACGCGACGACACGCTCCCGGCGATCGCCGTCACGGTCGCGGCGATCGGACTGCTGCTCGTGGCGCGACTTTCGCCCGAGCTGGCAGCACGGCAGGCGTGGCTGCTGGCGTTTTCGCTCGCGCTCGCGCTCGTAGCAGGCCCTGCGCTCACGCGCTTCCGCGTGCTCGCCGCATACACGTACGTGTGGATCGTCGTCGCGATCCTGCTGTTCGTCGCGCTGGCGCTCTTCGGCGAACAGGTGAACGGAGCGCGCTTATGGATTCGCGTCGGCGCCGTACAGTTCGAACCGGTCGAAGTGATCAAGCTGCTCGTCGTGCTGTTCATGGCGTCGTATCTCGCCGGCACGGCCGACGTGATCGCGCGTACGAAGCCGTGGTCACTGCGCGCGAACGCAAAATATCTCGGGCCGCTCTTCATCGGGTGGGGCGTTTCGATGACGATCCTCGTCTTCGAACGGGATCTCGGCATGGCGACGCTGCTCTTTGCGACGTTCGCCTCGATGCTCTACGTCGCGACGCGACGCATCGATTTGATCGCCGGTTGTACCGCGATCTTCGGTGCTGCCGCCGTGTGGGCGGCGACGCACTACCCCTACGTGCAAGCGCGCATTGCCGTGTGGCACGATCCGTTCGCCGATCGGTACGGCGCGGGTTACCAGACGGTGCAGTCGCTCTACGCGCTCGCGGGGGGCGGACTGTTCGGCGCCGGCTATCACGGGGGCCACCCGGAGTACATCCCGGACGTCGCGACCGACTACGTTTATGCGGCCTACACCGAAGAATGGGGCGCGCTTGGCGCGATCGTGCTCGGGCTGGCGTTCCTCGCTTTGATCGTGCGCGCGCTCGCGGTGGCCCAGCGCCAGCCCGACCTGTATGCAAAACTCCTCGCGACGGGCCTCGCGGCGACGCTCGGATTTCAGGTCGTCATCATCGTCGGCGGCGTGCTGCGCCTCTTTCCGCTCACCGGGATCACGCTGCCGTTTGTTTCCTACGGCGGAAGCTCCCTGGTGACGAATTTTCTTTTGGTCGCGATGGTATGGGCGATCTCCTCGGAACGCCGAACACCGATTATGTGAGGGGTTTCTCGACCGCGTTCTGGTTCGTCGTTCTCGTTGCCGCCGCGATTTCAATCGCGGCGGGATTCGCGGGTGGCCGTTCGATCGGCGCGGCCGGTGCGCTGCCGCCGGCGCGCAACGACGAGGCCGCGTTACCGTCGCCGATTCGCCAGCGGCTTTTCACACGCCAACTCCTCGGGACGCATTCCCTCGATGCCGCCGTCGGCGCAGATCCCTACGGCGATCCATCGCTCGCGGTCGCCGATTACACGCGACGTAACGGCTTCGATGCGCGCCGCGACCGCGCAAAGATTGCCGTCCTGGTCGTCGACGCCGGCCGCGCGGGCGGCGCGATCGATCAATTCGTCGATTCGCCGTTCCCGATCAACCTCGTGGTTGCGCCCGCCGACGACAACGCGCGCGCGACGTGCGACGCGATCCGTAACGCCGGCAAGTTTGCGGTGATCGATGGAAACGACGCGACGCCGCGCGCGGTTGCCGCGCTGCTGCGCGACTGTGCGTCAGCCGTGATCGCCTCGCTCAACGAACTGCGATCGCGCCAACTGATGCGAACGATCGGCCGTCGCACGCTCGTCGTCGACGCCGCGCTCACCGAAGACGACGCGGTCGCCGGCGCAGCGCGCGCGACCGCGCACCGTGCGCTCGTGCGAGACGTCATCGCCGATGCGCGCGACGACGCTCCCTACGTCGATTTCATGCTGCGCGACGCGCTGGCGATGGCGCAGCGAACCGGTTCGGCGATCGTCGCCATTCACGCCCGAACGCTGTCGTTCGACGCGCTCGCACGGTTCGCCGATCGTGCGCAGCGCGACGGCGCCGACTTCGTGCCGCTCTCTGCGCTCGGCGGCTGAGCTCCGGCCCGGCGCAGGCGCCTGCCCGGGGGGACGTCGTATACAGCGGGAGATGACGTCCCCGATCGACGCGCTCCTCGGACTCCTTCGCGACACGACACCGTAGCCGCTTAGCGCCGTATGCTCGTCAGGAGCCCGCCGCGAAAGCGACGGGCTCTTGTGTTGTTCCGGGATCTGCCGGTCAAGAAAGGTTCGCCATGTCCACGATGCCATTCCACCGCTACCGCCCCGTCGAAGCGATCGATCTGGCCGGCCGTACCTGGCCCGCGCAGAAGATCACGCACGCGCCGCAGTGGTGCAGCGTGGATCTTCGGGACGGAAATCAGGCGCTGATCGAGCCGATGGGCGCGCAGCGTAAAAGGCGGATGTTCGACTTGCTCGTCCGCATGGGGTACAAAGAGATCGAAGTCGGGTTCCCGGCCGCCTCGCAGACGGACTTCGATTTCGTACGGCACCTCATCGAAGATGGCTGCATTCCGGACGACGTCACGATCCAAGTGCTCACGCAGGCGCGCGACGAACTGATCGAACGGACGTTCGAATCGATCCGCGGCGCGCGACGCGCGATCGTGCACCTCTACAATTCTACCTCGACGCTGCAACGTCGCGTCGTATTCGGGCTCGACGAAGACGGCATCGTCGCGATCGCGGAGCGCGGCGCTCGGCGCGTTCGCGAGCTCGCCGACGCGATGCTCGGCACGGACGTCGTGATGGAGTATTCACCGGAGAGCTTTACCGGAACCGAGTTGCCGTTCGCGCTGCGGATTTGCGAAGCGGTGATGGCGATCTGGAAGCCGACGCGTGCGAACAAGATCATCTTGAATTTACCGGCGACGGTCGAGATGTCGACGCCGAATGTGTATGCCGATCAGATCGAATGGTTCTCGCGGAACGTGCGCGATCGCGATTGTGTGACGATCTCATTGCACCCGCACAACGATCGCGGCACCGGCGTCGCGGCGGCGGAGCTCGGCCTGATGGCAGGCGCCGATCGTATCGAGGGATGTCTTTTCGGTAACGGCGAGCGCACGGGCAACGTCTGTCTCGTCACGCTGGCCGGCAACCTGTTCAGCCAAGGCATCGATCCGAAAGTCGACATCACCGACGTTCCGCAGATCGTTCGGACCGTTGAATACTGCAACCAGATCAGCGTGCATCCGCGCCATCCGTACGGCGGCGATCTGGTGTTCACGGCGTTCTCCGGGTCGCATCAGGATGCGATCAAAAAGGGCTTGGACGCGCTCGCCGCGTCGGGTGGGGCCACGTGGGAAGTACCGTATCTGCCGGTCGATCCGAAAGATCTCGGGCGCAGTTACGAAGCGATCATCCGCATCAACAGCCAGTCGGGCAAAGGCGGCATCGCCTACATCATGCGCACCGACTACGGCTTCCATCTGCCACGCAACGTGCAGATCGAATTCAGCAAGATCGTGCAAGCGCGGACCGATGAGACCGGTGCCGAGTTGGCCTCGGCCGAGTTGTGGAGCGCGTTCGAACGCGAATATCTCGCACCCGCCGGGCCGTTCGGCTTCTTGGAAGCGCACGCATCCGATACGAGTGAGGGAACGACAGTCGCGGCCCGGGTTGCCGACGGCGACGGTGTACGGACGCTCGGCGGAAGCGGGAACGGCCCCATCGACGCGTTCATCGCCGGCCTGCGCGATGGACTCGGCATCGCCATCACCGTGCGCGATTATCACGAGCACGCAACGACGACCGGCGCCAACGCCGCCGCGGTCGCGTACGTCGAGCTCGAAGTCGGGACGTATCGTGTCGTCGGTATCGCGCGCGACGCGAACATCGTCACCGCGTCGCTGCGCGCGATCGTGAACGGGCTCAATCGTGCGAGCCGCTTCGTCACCTTCGACCGCGACGCGCTCGCCGTGTAATGCTCACCGCGCAGGAGAACGAACTGCTCACGCGGATCGGTCCGGGAACGCCGATGGGCGCGCTGATGCGACGCTACTGGTATCCGGTTGCCGGCGTCACCGAGATGCGCGAGGTGTGGACGAAGCGCGTGCGATTGCTCGGTGAAGACCTCGTCTTGTATCGCGATCGTTCCGGCCGCTTCGGTTTGATCGAGGAGTCGTGCCCGCATCGACGGGCATCGCTTGCATACGGTATTCCGACGGCTGCCGGAATACGCTGTCCGTACCACGGCTGGGAGTTCGACCGTACCGGTGCGTGCGTCGAGCAGCCGAACGAGCCCGAAGAGAGCCGTTTCAAAGACAAGATTCGCACGCCGGCGTATGCGGTCGAACAGCTCGGCGGAATGCTTTTTGCGTATCTTGGTCCGCAACCGGTGCCGCTGCTCCCGCGACTCGACGGCTTCGTGACCGACCGCGCGATCCGCATGATCGGGCGCGCGGTCGTTCCGTGCAACTGGCTGCAAATCATGGAGAACTCAGTGGATCCGGTCCACACGGAGTGGCTGCACGGAAAGCTTTACGAGTTCGAACGCGAGCAAGACGGCGAGAGCGTGGCAATTGCGCGCCACCACGTGAAGATTGCGTTCGACGAGTTCGACTTCGGCATTTACAAGCGGCGCCTGCTCGAAGGTCAGTCGGAAGACGCCGACGATTGGAAGACCGGCCATCCGATGGTGTTTCCGAACATTCTCGCCGTCGGCAATGCCAGCGATTCGTGGCGGATGCACGCGTTTCAGATTCGCGTGCCCATGGACGACACGCATACGATGCACTACTGGTACAACGCGTACGTCCCGCTCGAGGGGCAAGCCGTTCCGGCGAAGCTGCTCGACGACGTGCCGATGTACGATGTCCCGTTCGTCGACGAACGCGGTGAGTATCTCACCGACCTCGTCGACGGACAAGATATCATGGCGTGGGTGACGCAAGGTCCCATCGCCGACCGCACGCGCGAAACGCTCGGGGCATCCGATCGTGGCCTCACGCTTTTCCGCCGCATGTTACGCCGCGAGCTTGCGAAGGTCGAGAACGGCGAAGACCCGATCGGCGTCGTTCGCGATCCGGAACGCAATCGCACGATCGAACTGCGGATGGAAAAAGCCAAGGCGCACTACGCCGACGGATTCGAGAGCCTGGTCCGCCGCACGCGAATCCGCTACAGTCCCGTCGTCGACGATCTGATCCGCGTCTTCGCGCCGGCTCCGGCGACGCTTCGGCTAACCCCCGGGCACGATCGGTAACATGGTGCCGGCTCCGAGAAAGAACAGCCACAGCGCCGGCGCCGGGCCGCCGGCCGGTCTGCGTTTGCGCATCCAGCGACGCTCGAGCCGCTCGTCGATAAAGAGGTGCTTCAAATGACGCCGTTCGAGCGCGCGAAAGACGACGGCCAAACCCCATGCCGTTGATCAGGTGCCCGATCAGCGACGGTAATTGAGCGTTCGCCGCCGTCGTCGTCCAGGTGAACGTGCCGCCGAGCAGGATCGGGAACAGCGTCAACGGGCCGATGAACCACCAGATGAAGACCATACACGGCGCCCCACGCAATGGCGCCCAGTTCGTCCGACGCTTCGTAGTGGAAGAAGAGTCCGTACGTGGCTCCGATGATCGCCGAGATGATGAGGTGGACCATATCCACGAACCGTCGACGATCGCATAGAGCAAGCCGACGATCAGCCCGTACACGATGTGACCGACGAGCGAACCAAAAACCGACGCTGCGTGACCGCTCGACCAGTCAGGATGCGCTCCCGCAAAGAGCGGCAGAAGCGTGAGCGGACCGACGAACCACCACAAGAGACCGTACGAGGCGCCCCATGCCAAGCTCGATCCCAGACCGCGGATTTCGCGCTGGAACAGTAAACCGAACGTTGCGCCGATCACGATCGCGATCGCGAAGTGGAGCGCAACGCCGACGAGCACAACCTTCGAATGTACCAGGCCGGCGATGAGCGGAAAAAACCCGCTTGCTCCACCCATTTGCCGAATGCCCAGCCGCCGAAGATGCCCGCGAACCGCCCGCGACGAGCGCTCGCGCAACGTTCAACCGCGGCCGATCGGCAACACGCGCGCCGGCGATGCTGCCGACGATGAGACCGACCGGCACCGAAGCGAGAACCACGCCGACCAAGAGCGGAAAGCGCGCGCGTGCGGTGTCCATCATCGGGCGCAGTCCGTCCGTGCTATGGCCAAGATCGGCGACCGCACAGACGAAAATCCACGCCAAGAAGGCGAAGCCGAGCGACCAGATGAGGGCGGATCCTCGCGAGGGCGGCCGCGCAACGGCAGCGGGCGTCATGATAGTTCGATCGTTTGCACGGTGTCGCGCGGGAAAAAGAGCTCCGTTGTCCAGTCGACGAGAACGCGCACCTTACGCTCGAATCCGGGCAACTTTGCGAGATAGATCGCGCGCCAGAGAAACCACGCGAATGTGCCGGAGAAGCGCAATTTCTTGCTGCTGAACGGAACTCGTACTTCAGCGCACGCGGTTTGATAGCCGATGACGCACAACGAGCCGAGCGATTCGAATGAAAATGACGCGAGTGGTTTCTCACGCACGCTGGCGAGGACGTTATGCGCGAACGTTGCCGCCTCGCGCAATGCGTGCTGTGCGGTGGGCGGATACGTTCCACCGTTCGCGCGGTCGGGAATCGCCGCACAATCGCCAAGTGCCCAGAGCCCGGTGCGATCGGGCACCGCTAACTCAGCCGTCACCACGACCGCTCCGCGCTTATCGTGCGCGATATCGAGCGCACCGGCCAATGGATGCGGGATCGTGCCGGCCGTCCAAACGAGGGTGTTGGCCAGGATTGCTTCGCCGGGCTCGAGCAAGACGGCGTCAGGCGTCGCGTCGGCAACGTGCGTGCTCAATTGAAACGCAACGCCGCGTTCCTTCATCTTGGTGAGCGCATAGCTCGCGAGCGTTTCGCTCAGTTCGGGCAAGATGCGGTCACGTGAGTGGACGACGACGACCGGATGTCGGCGGAATGAAGGCTGCGATAGTCTGCGACGATACCGCGGGCGAAGTCGTTGAGCGCACCGGCAAGTTCGATGCCGGCGAAGCCGCCGCCGGCGACGAAGAACGTCAAGTAGCGTCGCCGTATCGCCTCGTCCGGCTCGCGGTCGGCGCGTTCGAACATGTCGATGACACGATTACGTATGCCGATCGCGTCGGTCAGCGATTTGAACTCCACGGCGACCCGTTCGATCGCATCGTGACCGAAAAAATTGCTGACCGCCCCGAGCGCGAGCACGAGGTGATCGAGTCGAACGCAAGAACGCCGGTTGCTAGCGATCGTGAACGCCGAGCGGCTGCGCACGATTCTTGAGAAAATGCTCGATCCCAACGAGTTTCTCGGCAATCACGGCATTCGCGCGATCTCGGCCTATCACCGCGATCATCCGTACATCCTACGCGTTGCGGGCGTCGAACACCGCGTCGACTACGAGCCGGCGGAATCATCGAGCGGGCTCTTCGGCGGAATTCCAACTGGCGCGGACCGGTCTGGTTCCCGATCAACTACTTGCTCGTCGAAGCGCTCCAGAAGTATCACTACTTCCTCGGCGATCCGTTCAAAGTACGGTTGCCGGACGGCTCGGACGGCACGCTGTGGGATGCAGCAAACGAGATCTCGCACCGGCTCATCTCGATCTTCACGCGCGATGAGACGGGGCGCCGTCCCGTCTTCGGCGGGAACGAACTTTTCAGAACGATCCGCATTGGCGCGACCACGTGCTCTTCTACGAGTATTTCCATGGCGACAACGGCGCCGGCATCGGCGCGAGTCACCAAACCGGCTGGACCGGGCTCGTCGCAAAGCTGCTGCAGCAATGCGCCGAATATGCGGCGCGCGAACGCCGCCGCTGCACGACGACGCCGCACATTAGCCGAAGCAAAATCCGGAGATCGTAACACTCAACAGCTCGATGCCCAACGTCACCCGTGCGCCGCTTAATCCATTACCATCGTTTCCTCGAAAAAACGCCACCGGAGCCCCGTCTACCGTCAACTCGATGTCCGGTTGTGGCGGCAGTCGCCGAAGGACTTCGACGATGCCGTTGCGATCAAGGTCGAGTTGACGGCGAGATGAGCGGCCCCATGCCGAATGCCCCCCGAGGCGGGCGGAGCCGGTGGAGCAGCCGTCCCGGACCCGCGTTTTCGGAATATTAGCGTGCGAAAAGCACTCTATAATGGCGCACGCGGCGAAGCGGATTTTACCCCGGAGTGTGTGCTGGAGTTTCGGGTGGAGATATGGTAGGATAAGGGCTTGATGCGCGAATTGATGCTACCGGACGACCGCGAGCTGCACCCGGGGCGCATTGACGAGGTAGCGCGCCTCTCGCCAGCCGAGGTGGTCTCGGATTTGGTTAGGATCCTCGGCCCGAAACGCGTGGCGGCGATCGGCGACGTGAAAGAGACGCGCCTTGTCCAGCGCTGGATTGAGGACAAGGCAAAGCCGCAACGAGAGGAAGCGCTGCGTACCGCCCTGCAAGCCGCGCGCGTGCTGCATGATCTTGTCGGCAGCGACGTCGCGCGAGCTTGGTTCGTCGGCTGCAATCAGCACTTCGAGATGCAATCCCCAATCAGCGTTCTGCGCGGGGCGAGCGAGAGCGAACAGTATACACAGGTGCTTCGCGCCGCGTTCGAGTTTGCGTACCGCTAGTGTCGTGAACAGGAAGTTCCGTGCAAAAGATCACGAAGGATTTTTGTACGAATCGAGGAGTGATGAGGAAGCAACGTCGCCGCGTTGTGAGCGAAGAACGACGACGAGTCGTGCAAAAAGACGAGTGAGATTTTGTGCGCGGACTTTCGGTTCACGACACTAGGATGGCTGCCGAGCACCGTGCATCCAATACCCTCGCCATTTTCGAGCGCCATTCAACGTCAGGCAATCTTCGCGTCGATTTGCTCGCAACCGAAACGCATCTAGCGTTGACGCTGGGCACGGAGATCGCCAGTGCCGTTGCCTATCTTCTTGGTGAAGACGCGCTCGTGCTTGACGACAGCGATTAATCCTACGCTGGTCACTAGCCGGCGCCGGCAAACAATCCGCCCCGGCGCCGTGTGGAATGAAATGGGTTGGCATCCGCCGGTCGTTCATGTTCACGGTGACGATGACAAGGCTGCACGCACCGGAAGACTCGCCTTGTCGCCTTCATCCCGTTGCTTCCCGTGCTGCAGCAATGCTGCAAATATTGCGTCGCTACGTTGACGGCTCGCTACTTTCGTTCCGGAAAGCGACGCGACGATTTCCGCGACCCTGGGATTTCGAACTGTATGGGTAAGGCGTACGTTTGTCGCTGTTGGCGCAATCGGTCTCATCGCGAGTCAGGAACCAATGTTGCCGCGGTGGCAAAAGATGCTGGATCGGACTTTCACAAAGAGTCAGCCGCGAGCAAATCATTGCGTTTCATCAACGGATTTTCGAAACAGCCGTGAAGGGGTCGCGCATCGCAGGCGACGTGAAATTCGTGCGGTTCATGGGCTCCGTGCAAGCAGTGATGCACTCCATCATCTCATATGCGCCAGACGCGGCATCCGATGCGCTCCCCTCGCGAGCTTCCATGCAGCTGACGGTTGTGAGCAAGCGCGACGGGGAATGGCGCGCCGAGGCACTCATGAATACACGGCACGTGACGTTCGAACGGCAACTATTCCTCGACGACGTTGATTCGCTGCCGTCGAATGCTCAAGCAGAAATAAACGATGGCATCGTATCTCTCAAAAGGCGCTATGCGTGACGTCGAGCTCGCAAACAGCGCCGCAAAGAGCCGACGCGAACCGAAATTCATGCATTGTTGGTCGATAGCCGTATCAGGGCCGTTCGCGTTTACTGGGTGTTGCGCCGCTACGTTGACGGATCGCTCAGCTCGTTAGCAAACAGTGAGGCGACGATTTCCGCGACGCGCGGATCGAGCGCCCATAAGCGCTCGCGCGTTGCGCGCGGCCAGAGTGACGGCGAGTCATTCACGCCGACCCACGCGCGTAACGCTTCCGCAAAATACTCATCGCACGCCGACGCCGCGTACGGGGTGACGAAGGCCGTTGCACGCGCGAAGGCACGCCGGATTCGCGGGTCGACGCTGCTCAGGTAGACTCCGCCGCCCAGCGCGCAGTCCAACGCGTGCCCGAACTCATGCGCGACGGTCATCGGGGTCGTCGAGCGCAGGTACATCGTGCGCTCCTCGACGACGAACAGGCCGGCCGGCGGTACCGGCCAGCCGTCCACGCCGGCGCCGATTCGGCGCAGCGCGCTCGACCGTTCGTCGAAACGCTCTCCGGAGCCGAGGACGACGATTCGGATGCCGGCCCGCTCCGCGACCGCGCACGGACCGTCTCCGAATCGCCCGAGGACGAGCTCGACGGCTTCACGGTGGCACGGCGCTGCATCGATCACCGGCCGACGGTACGCGCCCGCGATGAACGCGCCGTTGCGGCAATATGTGCGTTCCGTACGCTCTGATAAATGCGAAGAATGTGTTACTTTGCAACTGAGGGCGCAGGTTTCACGACGACCGTGCAACGATGTTCTTGGTATGGACTTCCCGGCAACGGCGACCTTATCGGTGGCCGCCTTCGGCATGATCGCGAGAGGCTAACGAAAGGCCGCATGCCGAGCCGTCGGCGCTGGCGGTTCCGGCTGCCGATCCTGCTGGCGTTGCTGCTGCTCGCGCCGCCGGCGGTCGCGGCACCGTCGCGTGCGTCCGACGCGATCGATTTGCGGTCCCTCGCGCAAGCGCTTGACGCGACGCGTTGCCCCGCAACGCGCGTCGACGAGATCGCGCGGCTACCCGATCGATGTTTTGTTTCGTTCGGGGACGTACCGGAATCGGCGAGCATGACATATGTCACGCCCGCGGCCGTCACGTACCGCGTCCAGCTTCCGCCCGAAATTCGCGGCGGCTTCGGATGGATGCTGCACCTCTCGTTCATGGTGGCGCGCGGCACCTTGAGCGATGTCTCGCCCGCCGGCATCGTGCGTTCGCGCGTACCGATCGGGATGGAGATTCCGGTCGCGCAGCGCGCGGAGCACACCTACGACGATCGCGTGCCGTTGCCGCAAACGGTGCGCGCCGGCGACACGCTCGTGATCGAGATGAACGTGATGAAGACGGCGTTCGCTCCGTTCGAACTGCGCACCGCGGCGTCGTTGGATGCCGCCGACGACGCGGACGCGCACGACTACTATGCGCCGATGGCATTCCTCGGCGGGATGCTCTTGGCGATGGCGCTCTTCAACCTATTGCTCTACGCGATGCTGCGCCAGCCTTCGTACCTGCTCTACTCGCTCGCGATGCTGGCGATGATCGCGTTCCAAACGATTCAAAGCGGCGTTGCGTGGACGGCCGTGTGGCCGCAGCTCGGCGTTCGCGACGACGCGCCGGCATATATCGCGTACGTGATCTATTTCGCGCTGGTCACCGCATTCACGCGCTCGTTCCTCGATTTACCGCGCGTCGCGCCGTGGACCGATCGCATCGTGCTTCTCGCGCTCGGCGCACTCGCGCTCGATGCCGTGCTCTACGTCGGCTTTCCCGGTTTCGTCGCGGTTTCGCACATGTGGAGTTTCCTCGATCCGATTTGCGTTTTGTTCATGATCGTCACGCTGCTCGCTGCCGGATTCGTCGCCTGGTTCAATGATGTCGTCTCCGCGCGGTACTACGTGATCGGCTTTGCGGGTGCGGCCATCGGACTGTTTGTCGCCGAAGCGGCCGATTACGGTCTCCTGAAGCTTCCCGTTTGGGACGATCTTTGTTCGGCGACCGGCGTTGCATGGGAAGCGATCTTCCTGGCGTTCGCGCTCGCCGACCGCATTCGCTTGGCCGAACGCGAAACCGCACGCCTCGCGGTATACGCGTATCGCGATCAACTGACCGACATCCCGAATCGCCGTTCGTTCGACGATGCGCTGGAGAACGAGTGGCGGCGTGGCGTGCGAACCGCACGACCGCTTTCGCTCTTGCTCTTCGACATCGACCGCTTCAAGGCGTACAACGATCGCTTCGGCCATCAGCAGGGCGACGCTGCGCTCAAGATGGTCGCGGCCGAGATCGAGCGAGCCGCGCGCCGCCCGGGCGACTTCGCGGCCCGCTACGGCGGCGAAGAGTTCGGCTTGATTCTTGCCGAGACGTCGCCGGAAGGCGCGATTACGGCGGCGGAAACGGTTCGCTTGGCCGTTCGCGCGCTCGCCATTGCCTTCGACGACGGTCTCCTGACGATCAGCGCCGGCTGCGCAACCCTCGTTCCGAACGAATCGGATACTCCGGGGATGCTGATCAGTTTTGCCGACGGCGCCCTTTACCGAGCGAAAGCCGATGGGCGCGACCGTTCGGCGGCCGCTGCGCCCGACCGGCGAATTCTGCCCGCGATTGCGCCGAGCGTTATGTCTTGAACGACGAGTTGAGGTCGGTGCCCGGAAAGCAGTTCGTGTTCGCGAGGAACACTTCAAAGATGTCGCTGGCGCCGAACGTGCCGCCAAAGTTCGACGACTCGTAGATCGGTAGCGCGAAGGGCGGGTTGAGCGACGGCTGCGGAACGGATGAGAACGGAATGACTTGCAACGCCGCGCCGAACGCGTTCCCGAGCGACACCGTCGGAGCGGCCTGCGTCGCGACGCTCACGTAGAGCTTATAGTTTGTCGGCAACGGGGAAGGACCGACCGCGATCACGATCGTCCCCGTCGACACGCCCGACGCTTGCGGCTGCGGATACACAACCTGAATCTGCGTGTTCGGCGGCGGCGTACACGCGACACTGGGTGTCGCTACCGGAGACGGCGTCGAGGTCGCCGTCGCGACGTTGCCGTTGTTGCCGCAGCTCGCGATGACGGCGCCGAGCGCGAGGGCCGCAAACGCAGCGGCGATGGTGTTCTTCATGCTAGGTCCCCCCCATACGCCGCGAAGGCGAGACATCTTTGCGGCGCCAGATGCGCCCGACGCCCGCGTCGGCAATTGCGATGAACGCAAGGTGCGCGTCGAGCCTCGCCGCTTCGACCGGCGTGTGATAGGCGATCACGACGTCGCCGCGGTGGGCCGCAAGCCGCGCCAGCACCGCGTCGAGCACCGGTGCCGTGAACGGGTTGTAGAGGTACACAACCACGTCCCCGCGTGGAAACGCGAACGTTGCGGCATCGGCACGCACGAGCCGCACGTCGCGACACGCGAGCGCGCCCCGATAGGCCGCGCGATTTTCTTTCGCGACCTCGAGCAGCGCCGGCGAAACCTCGACGCCGACGATTTGGCGGAATGGCCGTCGCGCGGCGTGCAACACGACGCGTCCCATTCCTGCACCGAGATCGACGAACGTGGCGCGCTCCGGCGCGAGCGGCACCGCGTCGAGAAGCCGATCGATGTCGGCGACCGGCGTCGCTTCATAATGCGTTGCGTGCTCGAGTGCGGGACCGATGGCCTCGGGGTCGAGTTCGCCCAGAAAAATCAGCGCTTCCGTCGTGATGCCGTGCTCGGCGTCATACCGCCGGCCCGCGCTGCGACCGCTCAGCGGACGAGGTCGCTCGCCAACGTGAGGTCGATCCCGTCGGCGGCGAACTCTGGTCCAAGGGTCCGTACCGCCAGCAGCGTCGCCGGCCGCGGATGCCCGATCGCGATCGCGGAGCCGCTCGCGCGGGCTCGTGCAGCTGCTTCGCGCAGTTGCGACTCAACCGCGCCGACATCGTCGACATTGTCGAGAAAGACGTCGCGGCGCGCGCTCGGCACGCCGCGCAGGTGTGCGACGTCGGCGGCAACGCTGGCCGCGCTGGTCCGCGAATCGATCCAGAAGCGGCCGTCCGCGACGAGCACGTCCACGACGTCGTCCATCACGCGGCGGTCGGCCGTCGCGCGGCTGCCTTCGTGGTTGTTGACGCCGCGCGCTTCCGGCAGCGCGGCGAGATCATCGGCGACTTCCGTGCGGATCGCGGCGTCGTCCATCGAGGTCGTAATCGTGCCGGGGCCCGGATACCGGCCCGACATCGTTTGCATCGGAAGATGCAGCATGACGCCCTTGCCCGCGGCGTCGGCTGCGCGTGCGATCGCCGGACCGTAGCGCACGTGCGGCAGCACGGAAAGCGTAACGGGAAACGGCAACGCGACAAAGGCGCGTTCGGTCACCGGCCACTGCCCGCAGTCGTCGATGATGATCGCAAGTCGCGGCCGGCCCTCGCCGCCGATGGGCGATGTGCTCGGCACCGGCGATTCGGGTGGGGATTCCATCGGCGACGGCACGACGGCCGGCGGCATTTCCGCTGCGGGCGTGATCGCTACCCGCGGCGACGCATACGACGACGACGGCGGCGGCGTGCTCACGGGTTCCGGCGCGGCCGTCACCGCCGGCAGCGGATGCACGCGGCCGGCGATCGTCGTTCGTGCGGCGCGCGGTTTCGACCGATCAGTCGAAGCGGGGCTCCAAAGCCAGAGCGCGAGGGCCGTGACGACGGCACCAAAGCCGAGAGCAAAGAGAACGAACGTTGGAAACGCCGACGACCGTTTGCGGCGCCGGCGATTGGGACGAGGCACGTTCTGGTTGCGTTCTCCATCGCGTTCGCGGAACCAAGCCAAGAGGGTGGCTTCGTATTTCCGTGGCAAGTGCTGTGCCGTGAGCGTGCATCAAATTTCATTCCAACTCAACGGCACGCCGATCGAACGGTCGGTCGGTCCGGAAGTGCTCGTCGTCGATCTTCTCCGTGATGATATCGGTGCGACCGGCACGAAGATCGGCTGCAGCATCGGCGTCTGCGGCGCGTGCAGTATCCTCGTCGACGGGACGCTGATGTCGTCGTGTTTGCTGCCGGCGATCTTCGTCGACGGCCGGAAGGTGACGACGATCGAAGGCCTGGCCGACGGCGACCAGTTGACGGCGCTGCAAGACGCGTTCATTCGCAAGGGCGGCTTTCAGTGCGGTATTTGCACGTCCGGCCAGATCATCGCGGCGACCGCGCTGCTCGCGTCGAACGCGAAGCCGAATCGCGATGAAATCAAGGAATGGATGATGGGCAACCTGTGCCGCTGCACCGGCTATTACAAGATCATCGACTCGATCGAAGACGCCGCGGGGATCGATCGTGCGAACGTTTGATTACACGCAGGCGCACTCGATCGACGAGGCGCTTGCGCTTCTCGCGGAACATGGCGACGAAGCGGAGTTCATCGCAGGCGGCACGTCGCTCGTGCTGATGATGCAGCAGGGGCTCGTGCAGCCCTCCGTCGTCATCGGCCTGGGTGACGTGCCGGAGCTGCGCGGCATCAAACGGACCCCCGACGGCGGCCTCGACGTCGGCGCGATGACGACGCACCGCGTGCTTGAAACGTCGCCGGAAGCCTTCGCTTTCGCGGCCGCGCTGCCGAAGGCGCTGGGCGTCATCGCGACGATTCGCATTCGCAATCAAGCGACGCTCGGCGGGAATCTCGTGCACGCCGATCCCGCACAGGACCCGCCGCCGGTCTTGATCGCGCTCGACGCGTCGGTCGACGTCGTGTCGGCGGGCAGCGCTGCGCGCCTGATTTCGATGGAGTCGTTCTTCACCGACTATTTCGAGACGTCACTGGGCGAGACGGAGTTATTGCGCTCGATCAAGGTGCCCCCGATGCCGGCCGGCTCGAAGCTCGCGTACAAGAAATTCTTGCCGCGCACCGAGGACGATTACGCGACCGTCTCGGTCGCGGTACGGCTCGGCCTTGACGACGCGGGAACGTGCATCGATCTGCGCATCGGTCTGGGTGCGCTCGGCGTAACGCCGCTGCGCGCGAAAGCCGTCGAATCGGCCCTGCTCGGCCAGCGGTTGACACCCGAGGTCGTTCGAGAAGCCGCCGGGCTCGTGCGTGACGAGGTCGATCCGCTCGACGACGTGCGCGGCTCGGCCAAATACAAACGCGAGATGGCGCGCGTGTGGACCGAACGCACGATCGCACAACTCGCCGGCATCGGAGTTCCGGCGTGAAGTTCGAGCAGAGCATCGACCTCGATGCTGATCCGCAGCGCGTGTGGGACTTCGTGATGGACGTTCCGTCGGTCGCGAAATGTATTCCCGGCTGCGACGGCGTCGAGAAGATCGGCGATGACAAATACAAGGCGGTCGTGAAAGTGAAGGTCGGTCCGATCGGCCTTTCGCTGGCGAGTGAGATTTCGATCGTTGCGCGTGACGAGGCCGCGAAGACCGCGCAACTTCTCGTCGATTCGGCCGACAAACGGATCGGCGGCGCGGTCAAAGCAACGTTGTCGATGAAGCTGACGCCGCAAGGCACCGGGACGAAGCTCGACGTCGATACGGACGCGAACGTGATGGGCCGTATCGGCGATTTCGGTCAGCCGGTGATCCGCAAAAAAGCCGACCAAACCTTACAAGAAGTCGCCGCGAATCTCCGGAGCGCACTCGCCACGCCCGTATGACCACGATCACGACAACGACGGCTCCGGTCGAGCAGCCCGGCGCCGTCACCGGCCTTTTCACCACGGATGAAGTTCGGATCGAAGGCGCCGAAAAAGTCAGCGGCAAGACGCAATATACGGCCGACATCTCGCGTCCGGATATGTTGTGGGCTGCGTTTGCGGTGAGCCCGTTCCCGCACGCGCGAATCGTGAGCGTCGATACGACGGCGGCGCGGGCCGTGCCCGGCGTGCACGCCGTTCTCACGTCGGCCGATCTGCCGCCGGGCAGACGCTCGGGGCGCATGCTCTACGACTGGCCGGTGCTCGCGTACGAAAAAGTCGTCTTCATCGGCGACCGGGTCGCCGCGGTCGCCGCCGAGACGCCGGAAGCGGCTGAAGTCGCCGCACGTCTCGTCGAAGTTGAGTACGAAGAGCTGCCGGCGGTGCTCGATCCGGTCGCCGCGCTCGCGCCCGACGCGCCGGTGATTCATCCGGATCGCGATTCGTACTTCTTCGCCGGGAAAGAGCCGCCGCCGCGTCCGCATCCGAACACGCAAGGTTCGAATCGCGTCGTGAAAGGGAGCGGCGATCCGGAAGCCGTCTTCGCGCGCGCTGCGCACGTCTACGAACATCGATTCACGACGCCGCGCCAACATGCCGGCTACATGGAACCGCACGCGACGTTCGTCTGGATCGACGCCGCGGACGTCGTGCACGTCTACACCCCGAATAAGCAGCCGTTTTCGGTCCATCGCTGGATGTCGCACGTGATCGATGTTCCGCCGGAAAAGATCGTGGTCGAGCCCTGCGCGATCGGCGGCGATTTCGGCGGCAAAGGGCTGACGATCGACGAATTCGTTTGCTACTTCCTCGCGAAAGCGACGGGCCGGCCGGTGAAGTATGTGTGGACGTACCTCAACGAGTTGCAGTCGAGTACGACGCGGCATGCGGCGCACGTCACGCTGAAAACCGCCGTCGACGAGAACGGCAAGTTTCTCGCGCACCATTCGACGGTGATCTACGACGGGGGCGCCTACGCGGCCGGCAAGCCGGGGCCGATGTTGTTGCCCGGCTTCGGCTACTCGACGATTCCGTATCACATCCCGGATTCGGTCGCCGAGATCCAGAGCGTCTACACGAACACGATCGCGGGCGCGCACGTGCGCGCACCCGCCGACGTGCAGCTGTTCTTCGCTTGGGAACAGCATGTCGACATCATCGCGCGCGATCTCGGTATCGATGCACTCGAATTGCGCATGCTCAACGTCGTGCGCGCGGGTGAACCTGCGGTCTCGAACGAGCATCTGAACGATCCGCAGGGTGTCGCCGTTCTGGACGCGCTCAAAACCGATCTCGAGTCACGCGCACCGGCCGCCCCGGGCGTGGGGCGCGGCTTCGCGCTCGTTTGCCGGCATACGGGCGCCGGGAAGACGGCGATCGACGCAACGCTGGCCGCCGACGGCACGATCTCCGTCGTGTGCGGCGTGCCGGATGTCGGGGCGGGCATCTACACGGCCGTGCGGCGCATCATGGGCACCGCGCTCGGGATCGATGCGTCGCGCATCGCGGTGCGGCGCGGATCGACGCGCGAAGCGAAGAACGATCCCGGCTCGGGCGGCAGCCGCGTCACGCACATCGTCGGGCAAGCCGCCGTCGTCGCGGCCGGCGCGTTGACCGCGGAGATCAAGCACCGCACCGGCGAAACGTTCGACGACGATGCGTCGTTCGCGCGGCTGGCTGCGGTCGCCGCCGGCGACGGCGTCATCACCGTCACCGGCGAGTTCGATGCGTCGACGCACGATGCGTCGCATCCGGCCGATTTCAGCTTTTCGGCATTCGCGTTCGACGTCGCGGTCGACTCGGAAACCGGCGCGTTTCATATCGAGGACGCGTTGCTCGTGGCCGACGTCGGCCGCATCATCAATCCGGTCGGACACCAAGGTCAGCTCGACGGCGGCTTCGTCTACGGCGTCGGCAGCGCGACGATGGAAGAGATGCCGGTCGACGAGAGCGGCAAGGTCACGACGTTGAGTCTCGGCGAGTACAAGGTTCCGACGATGATGGATATCCCACCGCTGCGCACGATCCTCGTGCAAACGTCGATGCCGACCGTGCACGGTCCGTACGGCGCAAAGATGGCGGGCGAATTGAGCAATAGCGGCGTCGCACCGGGCATCGCCAACGCGATCTTCGATGCCGTCGGGGTTCGGCTCACGGCGTTTCCCCTTACATCGGAACGGATTTATGAAGCGCTCGAGCGCAAGCACGCGGCGCCGGCGCCGTGATCCGGATGCCGCCGGGTTTTCACATGCCGATCGCCGACCTGACCGCAATCAGCGACGAGCTCGCGCGCACGGGCCGTTACGTGCACGTGTTGTGGCAAGAACCGGAGACGCTCGCGTTCGTCGCGCGCGGCCGTCCATATCGCAGCGAGTTTCACGTCAATCCGGCGGATGAAGTGATGTACATGCTGCGCGGTGAAATGCGTCTGCACTACCGCACCGCCGAGGGTTCCGAAGACGTCTCGGTGATTGCGGAGGGCTCGATCATCTATACGCCGTCCGGCATTCCGCATTCGCCGCGCTTCGCACCCGATGCGTTCGCGCTGATCATCGAGCGCAAACGCACCGCCGGCGAGATCGACCGCTTTCGCTGGTACTGCGGGTCGTGCGACACGCTGTTGCACGAGGAGCCGTTCGTCGTCGCCGACTATGCGCTCGATCCGGTATCCGAGGCCTACGCACGCTTTTTCGACAGCGAAGCGTTTCGTACGTGTTCGGAATGTGCGTTTGTGATGCCCGATCCGCGCTGACTACGGCGTGTTGCGTCGTGCGTTCGGCGCGAACTTGCGGCCGAACGCGAAGATGCGTTCCTGCGGAAGCGTCGGCGATTCCGCGGGGTCGGCGCGCGGCGCCGTCCGCTGGACGCGCGCATCGACCAGCGTCGCCGCCGGTTTCACGGGGGTCCCCGGCGCGGGCGCGCCTGCCGTTCGCTCCGGATACGTCAGCGGATTCTCCGGTGCGGGCGCAACATACGTTCCGTTGACGAGATAGGCTTCGCTGAACATCGTCGTGCTCACGTTCCATGACACCGAGCGGCCGCGATAGCGTGTTTCGATGATCGCTGCGCCGGTCGTCACGAGCGGCGCACCGGGCGGACCCGCCGACGCGCCCACTTCGTACCGGTAGCTGTAGCTTTTCGGAACGGGGCGGCGGAACCGCGACTTCGTACTGACACCGACGAGCGTCAACCGGTCCATACGTACGCCACTTTGCCGCAACGTCGCTGAGCGCTTCCTCGCTCGCGCGAGGTGGGGGTCCGCGCACACTTCCGTGAAGCGGTGCTCATGGACTCACCGCGCGATGCGTCCCGGAAACTCGAGGTGCCCGACACCGAGGCGACGACCGCATTTCATCGGGTGACCGTCGCGGCGCCGGCTGCACCGCAGATTCCGGTCGCAGCGGCCGCGCGCATTCCGGTGCCGCGCGATCTCGCATCGACGCTGCTTCCGGGCGAACGCGTGACGTTCGGCAGTTCACCGCATCCGATCGTGCTGATCCGCCCGCTCGTCGTGCTGGCGCTCGTCGTCGTTGCGTTCGGCGTCGCGTGGAACACGGTCCCATTCACCTTCCGGCCCTACGTCGAGGCGCTGAGCGCTGTCGCCGCAATCGCGAGCGTGTGGTCATTCCTGCGCGACGCAACGTATTATGTCGGCGTTCGCGCCGTCGCGACGAACCGTCGCATCTTCATCATTCGCGGTGTGTTGCGGCGTCGTGTCGCGCCGCTCGGGAACACCGCGCTCGCGGGATCGACGCTCGTGCAAGGCGTGCTCGGACGGATGTACGGGTTCGGCAGCGTTGATATCCCGCAGTCCGGCACGCATCGGGCGCTGTTTCGCGATATGCGTGAAGCCGGCGCGCTATATCGTGAATGCCAAGCCGTTGCGAACGGCGTGGACGGCGATACGTGGACGCCGGCCGTCCGGCAAACGATCATCCCGTAATGCTCGTCGTCGATCCGCTGCGCGAGCGGTTCGAGCGCGAACTCGCGGTCGTGACCGTTCCACCGCTGACGCTCGTCGAGCGCACGCCGCAGACGCCGGCGGCCCTCGTCGACGTCGATGTCGCCGTTGCCGTCGCGCTGCGCGACGTCACGATCCCGCGTGGTCCCATCGCGCTCGGCGTCGGCAGTCGCGGCATCGCCCAGATCGGAGCGTTTGTCGCAGCGGTCGTTCGCGAACTGCGGGAACGCGGCGGCGACCCGTTCATCGTGCCGGCGATGGGTTCGCACGGCGCATCAACCGCGCAAGGCCAGGTCGACGTCCTCGCGCATCTGGGTGTGACCGAAGCATCGGCCGGGGCGCCGATTCGCGCGACGATGGAAACCGTCGCCATCACGACATTGGCCAACGGCGTCCCGGTCCACGTCGACGCCATTGCGCTGGGCGCGAATGCGATCGTTCCGCTCAACCGGATCAAGCCGCATACGTCGTTTCGCGGCGAATACGAGAGCGGCGTCGTGAAAATGCTGGCGGTCGGCTTCGGCAAACAGGATGGCGCACGGGCGATCCATTCGCTCGGATGGGGCGGTATGCGCGCGAACGTGCCCGATGCGGCGCGCGCGCTGATCGCAACCGGGAAGGTGCCGTTCGGGATCGCCATCATCGAAAACGCGAACGAGGAACCGTGCCGTATCGTCGCCTTACCTGCCGACGAAATCCTCGCGCGTGAACCGGCGCTTCTCGAAGAGGCGAAGGCGAATCTCGCGCGCTTGCCGTTCGATGCGATCGACGTGCTCGTCGTCGAGCGCGTCGGAAAAAACATCAGCGGCGGCGGCGCCGATCCCAACGTCACCGGACGCTATCCGAGCGAGTATATCAGCGGCGGCCCGAAGGTCACGCGGCTCGTCTATCTCGCCTTTACCGACGAAGCCGACGGCAACGGCAACGGTGTCGGCCTCGCCGATGTCGTGTCGGCCGACCTCGCCGAGCGCTACGACCCGCTCTCGACCTATCTCAACGCGCTCACCACGACTACCGCGGGGAATGCGCGGTTGCCGATGGTGATGCCGACCCAGGAGCTCGCGATCAAAGCAGCGCTGCGCATGTGTCCCGATCTCGCACCCGAAGACGCCGTCATCGTCCGCATCACGGATACGCTGCACCTCAACCGCATGTGGCTTTCGCCCGCCGCGCTTCGCGTGCTGGAGGCTACGCGTTCAGGCGGGTTCGGGTAATGTCCGGGCGATGTTGCGTACCCCGTTTTCGTCAGCGACCAAGACAGTATCGACGACGTCGAAAAACAGGCCCGTCGCGACGATGCCGCTGATCGAACGTAAGGCGGCGTCGAGCGCCGCTGGATGTTCGATCACGCCGAACGAGCAGTCCAGGATCGCATTGCCGTTGTCGGTCCGGAACGGCCCGGTT
The DNA here is from genome assembly GCA_965277075.1 of Candidatus Lustribacter sp. Lineage (GTDB taxonomy): Bacteria > Vulcanimicrobiota > Vulcanimicrobiia > Vulcanimicrobiales > Vulcanimicrobiaceae > Lustribacter. The sequence continues at coordinate 1,210,411 of OZ255707.1, read as the reverse complement.
CCGGCGATCCGTTCGCGTGCCTCGACACCGCGATAGGCCGCGTGCAGTTGCGCGCGCACCCAAGGTAACGCAAACGGGACGACTTCGACCGGTGTCGCGAAGGCGCCCAGCTGCGGCACGAGCTTCGAGCCGTCGACGATCACGACGAAACGGCTCGCGGCCAGCGCGACGATCTTCTCGCGCAACAACGCCCCGCCGCCGCCCTTCGTCAGCGCAAAGTCCGGCGCGACTTCGTCGGCGCCGTCGATCGCGACCGCGATCGCTTGCGAAAGCAGCGGCACGACCGGGATGTCGAGTTCGCGGCACAACGCCTCGGTGCCCAGCGACGTCGCGACGACGCTGATCTGTTCGCCGGCGGCGACGCGATCCCCGACGCGCTTGATCGCCCAGTAGGCGGTCGTTCCCGTCCCGAGGCCGATGCACGTCCCGTCGGTCACGAAGCGATCGACCGCGGTTTTACCGGCGCGGCGCTTGGCCTCGGCGTGGGGGTCGTTCATCCGATCCTCCTGCGATGGGTTGACGCTCGGCCGGGGCCGTGTTAGTCTCGGACCAACGTGTTTACCGCACCCGTTCTCCTCGGCCGCGTCGTCCTCGTCCTTGTCGTCCTCCTTACGGGACGGCGAGGCGCTGCTGCGTAGACGATCGAGTCAACGGAACGCTGCAAGCCCCTCGCCGAATACGACGAGGGGTTTTTTATTGCAAACCCGCTCGGAGGACCCATGGAAGCCATCTACGACCGCGACATCGACCGCGGCGCCATCGAAGCGAAGACGATCGCGATCGTCGGATACGGAAGCCAGGGTCGCGCCCACGCACTCAATTTGCGCGACTCCGGCTGCAAGGTGATCGTCGGGCTGCGCGCGGACTCCGGTTCGCGGGCGGGTGCACAACGTGACGGCGTCGAGGTTGCAGCGGTTGCCGACGCGGTGAAACGCGCGGACATCACGATGATGTTGATCCCCGACGAAGAGCAGCCGGCAACGTATATGCGCGACGTGCGCGATAACCTCAAGCCGGGATCGGCGCTGACGTTCGCACACGGGTTCGGCATTCATTTCGGCACGATCGTACCGCCGGCCAACGTCGACGTGTGGATGTGCGCACCGAAGGGCCCCGGGCGACTGGTTCGCAGTGAATACGAGATGGGCCGCGGCGTGCCGTGCCTGATTGCGATTCATCAAGACTACACCGGTACGGCGCGCGCCACGGCAGCGGCGTACGCGAGTTCGATCGGCGGCGGACGCGCCGGCATTCTCGAGACGAATTTCCGTGAAGAAACCGAGACGGATCTGTTCGGCGAGCAAGCCGTGTTGTGCGGCGGCGCCTCAGCGCTCGTAACGGCGGGGTTCGAAACGCTGGTGGACGCCGGTTATGCGCCCGAGATGGCGTACTTCGAGTGCTTGCACGAGCTCAAGCTCATCGTGGACTTGATGTACGAACGCGGCATCGAGGGCATGCGGAATTCGATCAGCAACACCGCGAAATACGGCGATTACACGCGCGGGCCGCGCATCGTCGACGAACATACGAAAGCGACGATGAAAATGATCCTGGGCGAAATTCAATCGGGCGCGTTTGCGCAGCAGTGGGTCGCGGAACACGCGGCCGGCAAACCGTCGTTCACCAAGTACCGTGAAGTCGCATCGAGGCATCCGATCGAGAAAGTCGGAGCAAAACTGCGCACGCTGATGCCCTGGTTCCAGACGGAAAAGGCACCGGCTGCTTCATGATTCCGAGTATCACGCCGCGGCCGCGAACGAGCGGTGACGCGGTGCTCGAAGCGCTCGAACGCGAGGGAGTCGATGTTATTTTCGGCTACCCGGGCGGCACGATCATGCCGTTCTACGATGCGCTCTACGGGCACCCGATGCGTCATATCCTCGTTCGTCACGAAGCCGCGGCGGCGTTCGCGGCGGGCGGCTACGCGCGCACGAGCGGCCGCGTCGGCGTCTGCTGTGCGACCTCCGGCCCGGGCGCGACGAACCTCGTGACCGGACTCGTTGACGCGATGATGGATTCCATTCCGGTCGTCGCGATCACCGGGCAGGTGCGGACGGCGTTGATGGGCACTGACGGTTTCCAAGAAGCCGACGTTTGCGCGATCACGCAATGCACGACGAAGGCGAGCATTCTCGTTACCGACCCGGCGCAGGTCTACACGAGGGTCCGTGAGGCGTTCGCGCTTGCGCGCAGCGGCCGTCCGGGGCCCGTACTGATCGACATTCCGACCGATGTTCTGAAGGCGCCGTACGTCGAACGTCAGCGGCCGCCGCGTGCGGTGCGCGATACGCGTCCGGTTGTCTCGCGCGAGTCGGTCGTCGCGGCGGCGGAAGCGATCCGCAATGCGCATCGTCCGGTGGCGATCGCCGGCGGCGGTGCGCGCGATCCGAAAGCGGTCACGGCGTTTCGCCGGTTGACCTCGCTGTTGGGCATCCCGCACACGACGACGATCGTCGGGCTCGGCGCATCGGATCCGAAAGATCCGCACGGCTTGGGCATGCTCGGCATGCACGGAACGAAAGCCGCGAATCTGACCGTGCACGCGGCGGACGTCGTCGTGGCGTTCGGCATGCGGTTCGACGATCGCGTCACCGGCCGCCCCGATCGGTTCGCGCGTGACGCGACCGTCATTCATAACGACATTGACGCGACGGAGTTCAACAAGATCATTCCGGCGGCGATTGCGCTGCACGGTGATTCGGCCGAGACGATCGACGCGATCTGCGACGTGTTGGCGACGGGACACATTCCGCGCTTCGACGATTGGGCCATTCAAGCCAAGGCGCTCGGCGGTCCGCTCGCGCGTGACGTCGCGCAGCCGGGGCATCTCTCGGCGACCGATTTTCTCGACGCGTTCTTCGCGATTATGCCGCCGGATGCGATCGTCTGCACCGACGTCGGACAGCATCAGATGTGGGCCGCGCAGCGCATTCGTCCGAACACGCCGCGCGACTTCGCCACGTCGGCGGGCCTGGGTTCGATGGGATTCGGCTTTCCGTCCGCCATCGGCGCATGTTTCGCCAATCCGGGGCGGCATGTGTTCGCGATCTGCGGCGACGGCGGCTTCCAGATGACGATGCCTGAGCTCGCGACCGTGAAGCGCTATCAGGTGCCGGTGAAAATCGTTTTGATCGACAACCGGAATCTCGGGATGGTACGGCAGTGGCAAGAGCTCTTTTACGACGAGCGCTACTCTGCCACCAACCTCTCCGACAATCCCGATTTCTGTACGATCGCGAGCGCCTACGACATCGCGTCGTTCCGCATCGATGGTCCGGAAGATGTCGAAACGACGCTCCCGGCGTTCCTTGCGTTCACAGGCCCGGCGCTCTTGCACGTTTCGTGTTACCCGGATGAACTGGTCTGGCCGATGATTCCGTCGGGCGGCGTCGTCGAGGATCTCATGGAATCAAAGTGAACTACCACCTCGTCGTCGGCGATCCGCGCACGGTTGCACGCGTCATCAACATGGCGCACCGCTTCCAGTGCCGCGCGATGCACGTCGACTCGCACTCCACGGAAGAGATCACGACGGCCGACTTCGAATTCGCCGGGCCGCCCGCACAGCTGGATCGTCTGCGTGCGCAGATCGACCGCATCGTCCAATTCGAGAAGATATTCGTATCGTGAAACAATCGCTCTTCGATAAAATCTGGCAGTCGCACGTCGTCGAGGAACTGCCCGGCGGCAACGCGCTGATCTTCATCGACCTCGTCGTCGCGCACGAGATCACCTCACCGCAAGGTATCCTCGCAATCGAGAAGCAGTTCGACGACCGGCTCTACGATCCGAATCGCGTCGTCTCGCTGATCGATCACGTTGCGCCCGCCAAAGACACCGCAACGGCGATCCAGGCGCAATTGCTGCGTTCGTGGGCCAAGCGGCACGGGATGCGCTTCCATGACATCGGCGATAACGGCATCTGTCACGTGCTCGTACCGGAAAAGGGATACGTCACGCCGGGCATGACGATCGCATGCGGCGACAGCCACACCGGCACGCTCGGCGCGTTCGGCACCTTCGCCCTGGGGATCGGCTCGACGGCGCAGGCCGGCGCGATGCTCGCCCAAGTGCTCGTGCTGCAGCGCCCGAAGGTGATGAAGATCGAGGTCACCGGAACACTGGCTGCCGAGGCGACGGCGAAAGATCTCGTGCTCACGATCATCAAGACGATCGGTTTCAAAGGCGGCACGGGCTTTGTCCTCGAGTACACCGGGTCGGCAATTGCGGCGCTCTCGATGGACGAGCGCATGACGCTCTGCAACATGTCGATCGAAGCCGGTGCAACGAGCGGCCTCTGCTCGCCGGATCAAAAGACTGCGGCGTATCTCGCCGAGACGACCCTCAAGCCGACGAACTGGACCGCGCTGTACGCGGATCCCGACGCGGATTACGACCGCGTCGTCGTCATCGACGGATCGACCGTGCATCCGGTCGTCACGTGGGGCACGAACCCCGGCGAGAACGCGTCCATCGACGGCGCCGTACCGGCCGATGCGGCGCACCAATCGCTTGAGTATATGGGGCTGACCGCGGGAACGCCGATGAAGAGCATCGCGATCGATCAAGCGTTCATCGGTTCGTGCACGAACGCGCGCATCGGCGACTTGCGCGCCGCCGCCGCGGTGATGAACGGCCAGCACGTCAGCGTCCCGACGATCATCACGCCGGGTTCGGTCGCGGTCAAACGTCAGGCCGAACGCGAAGGACTGCACGACATCTTCCAAGACGCCGGCGCGCTCTGGACCCATTCGTCGTGCGGACCGTGTCTTGGGATGTCGGTCGGCGTCATCGCGCCGCAGACGCGGGTCATCTCGTCGACGAACCGTAACTTTCCCGGGCGCATGGGCGACGGTGGCCGCGTTCACCTTGCTTCGCCGCAGGTCGTTGCAGCGTCGGCGATCCTCGGACGGATTGCGTCGCCGAGCGAAGTTCCGGCGCGTGAAGCGGTCCCGGCATGATCGTCAGCGGATCCGTTCTTCCGATCACGCGACCGAACGTCGACACCGATCAGATCATACCCGCGAAGCACCTCACGACGATCGACGATTCGGGGATGGGAGAATTTGCATTCACCGGGATGACCGGCGGTCGCGATGTGCTCGCCGAGCATCCCGATGCCGTCGTGTGGGTCGCCGGGGAAAACGTCGGCTGCGGTTCGTCGCGCGAGCACGCGGTGTGGGCGCTGGTCGGCATCGGCATCCGCGCGGTCGTCGCGCCGAGTTTCGCGCGCATCTTTCACGAGAATTGCTACATGAACGGCGTCGTGCCGGTCATCGTCGATCCGGCGCTCATCGAACGGTTTGCGGCGGCGAAGGGCCTCACGATCGACGTCGAACAAGAAACCATCCAAGCCGACGACGACACCCCGATCGCCTTCGAACTCGATCCGGCGCGCAAACCGTTCGTGTTGCACGGCGGTTTTCTCAAGTATCTCCACGGGAAAATTCCGGACATCCGCGCGTGGGAAGCGTCGCGCGCGTGAGCCGCATCGCGGTGCTGCCGGGCGACGGCATCGGCCCCGAAGTCACGGCGTGCGCCGTCCGCGTGCTCGCTGTCGTCCATCCGGAGTGCACGTTCGTCGAAGCACCGATCGGCGCCGCCGCGATCGAGGCGGCCGGCGAGCCGATGCCGGCGGATACGGTCCGCGCCTGCAACGAAAGTAATGCGATCCTCTTCGGCGCCGTGGGCGGCCCGGGGTTCGACCACCTCGTGCCGCAGCTGCGTCCCGAAGCGGCGATCTTGGGATTGCGGAAGCATTTCAATCTCTACGCGAACATTCGTCCGGCGCGCGTGTTTCCGGGGATGGAGCAGCGATCGCCGCTGCGAGCCGAACTCGTCGCCGGCATGGACCTGGTGTTCGTGCGCGAGTTGACCGGTGGACTGTACTTCGGCGATAAGTCACTCGTCGTCGAGGACGGCCACGAGATTGCCCGCGACGTCCTCGTGTATCGCGATGATGAGATCGAACGGGTCGTGCGATTCGCATTCGCGCTCGCGCGCATGCGGCGTAAACGGCTTACGTCGGTCGACAAGAATAACGTCTTGCTCAGTTCGCAACTGTGGCGGCGCATCGTCGTCGCGATCGCGCCCGAGTTCCCCGACGTGACGCTCGACCATATGCTGGTCGATAATGCGGCGATGCAGCTCATTCGCGATCCGCGCGCATTCGACGTGATCGTCACCGAGAACATGTTCGGCGACATCCTCTCCGATGAGGCCGCGATGATCACGGGGACAATCGGCACCGCGGCGAGTGCAGCGCTCGGCGGACCGCCCGACGCCGGCGGCTTCGGGCTCTACGAACCGATCAGCGGAACGGCGCCCGACATCGCCGGCAAGGGACTCGCGAATCCGATCGGCGCGATTCTCTCGGCCGCGATGCTCGTACGATATTCGCTCGGCGACGAGGCCGGCGCGCGCGCGATCGAAAGCGCCGTCGCGCAGACGCTCGCGCGCGGTCCGCGCACGCCCGATCTGGATCGCACCGGCGGAGCCTCCACGGGCGCCGTCGCCGAAGCGATCGTCACACACGTGCAGGCCACTCTACAGGCGGCGTCCTGATTCCTTCGGGCTAAGAGTCGTTGACAATGGTTGCTGCGAACGACTACGCTCGCGCTGATGCCGAGCGAACCTTGCAGCGGAACCGTTCACACGCGCGACGGCGCGCAGCTTTCGTACACGATCCGCGAAGCCGGCCACGCCGGCGCGCCGCGCCTCGTGCTCGTTCATTCTCTGGCGATGGACCGCAGTATTTGGGCGCCGCTCATCGCGCAGCTACCCGACGTCGACGTTCTCTTCTACGACGCACGCGGTCACGGCGAATCGTCGAAGCCGCCGGGGCCCTATTCCGCGTCGCAATTCGCCGACGATCTCGCCGACCTGCTCGCCGGGGTGGGCTGGAGCGACGCGATCGTGCTCGGTGCGTCGATGGGCGGCAGCATCGCGATCGAGTTCGTGCACCGGTATCCGAAGATGGTGCGCGCGCTCGGACTGGTGGACACGACGGCGTGGTATGGTATCGATGCGCCGGCCACGTGGAACGAGCGTGCCAAGAAAGCGGCAATCGACGGCTTTGCGTCGATGGTCGGCTTCCAAGTGACGCGTTGGTTCAGCGATGGCTTCCGCGAAGCACACCCTGACGTCGTCGCCCGGTCGAAGGACATTTTTTTGCGCACCGATCTCACGGCGTACGAAGCCTTATGCGGGATGCTCGGCGCGTTTGACGGACGCTCGTATCTCGCGAGCATCGGCGTTCCGGCCGAAGTGCTGGTCGGTCAGGAAGACTACGCGACACCGGTCGACATGTCGCGTGAACTCGAGCGCGGCATTCCGGGCGCGCGTCTGTCCGTGGTCTCGAACGTCCGGCATCTCACGATCATCGAAATCCCGGAACGAATCGCGGAACTCGTTCGCACGCTCGTCGTGCGATCGGAAGGAACCGCGGTTGCAAACCAGCGGTGAATTCACGGTCTTGGTTCCACGCGACCATGCGTTCGCGTTCATCAGCGATCCGTATCGCATCGCGACCTGTATTCCGGGCTGCGAGAATTTGCGCGAGGTCGGCCCGAACCGTTACGCGGCGACGTTGAGCAACAAAGTCGGACCGATCTCGGTCAAGTTCGACGTGACGGTGGAACTGACGAAGATCGAGGCGCCGGAAGCGATCGACGCAGCGGTGAGCGGCAACGCGCCCGGCCTCGGCGGACGGCTGACCGCGACGGCAGCGCTGCGGCTCGCGGCGGTCGATGCGGCGCAAACGCGCGTGGCGTATTCGGTGGATATGAGCCTCGGCGGACGGCTCGGCGGAATCGGCCAGCCGGTGTTCCGCGCGAAGAGCGATGAGCTGAGCAAAAAATTCGGCGCGAACGTGCAGGCTGCGATCGAGGCCGACGCGGCGGCAAACGCGTGAGTTACGAACTGCTCGAACCGGCGACGCTCGACGACGCGCTCGCACTGCTCGATCCCGAGGATTCGGGCGTACGCCCGATCGCCGGCGGCACCGCGCTTTCGTTGCTGTTGCAATCGCGCATCTTTCGTCCGACACGCCTCGTGAGCTTACGCCGTCTCGACGGCGAACTGCGCGGCGTGCACGTCGAGGGCGACGGCAGTCTGCGCATCGGCGCGCTGACGACGCTGACCGAACTCGAGCGGTCACCGGTCTTGGCCATTTCCGAGCCCGTGCTCGCGCGTGCGTTACACGCGCTTTCGAACGTCCGCGTGCGCAACATGGCCACGATCGGCGGCCATCTCGCTCACGGGGATCCGCATATGGATCTGCCGCCGATTCTGGTGACGCTCGGTGCGCGCGTTCGCGTGCGTTCGCCGCGCTGCGAACGCTGGGTTCAGATGGAAGATCTGATCACCGGGTATTACGAGACGTCGCTCGCCGGCGATGAGTTGATCGCGGAGCTCCACGTTCCGGTGCAGCCGGCCGGCGCGCGTGCAGCATACGCGAAATTTACGGCCCTCTCGGCCGACGATTGGCCGGCGGTCGGCGTGGCCGTTTGGTTACGACGTGACGGCGACACGGTCGAGGAGGCTCGCGTCGTGGTCGGCGGTGCCACCGTGCGCCCGACGCGCATGAGGGCGGCCGAAGCGGTGCTCACCGGATCGCGCGACGCTCGCGCATTTGCGGATGCCGCGCTCGCGGCGGCGGCGGACGTCGATCCGATCGCCGACGTACGGGGTTCGCGCCCGTACAAGCGCGAGATGGTCCGCGTTTTCGTGGCGCGCGCGCTGGCGCGCGCGACCGACGGAGAGGATCGCTGATGCAAACCGTTCGTCCGGAGCTGCGCGAAGTTTCGCGCTCGGTTCCGCGTCTCGAAGGCGTGCAGAAAGTCACCGGCACCGTCGAATACATCCACCATCTGCGGCTACCCGGCATGCTGTACGGAAAAATTGTTCGCAGCACCGTGCCGCACGCGCGTATCCTGTCGATCGATACGCAAGCGGCGCGCGATTTGGCGGGCGTGCATGCCGTCATTACCGGCGAAGACGTGCTCGCGCTCGTTCCGGAGCCGTATTACGGCCCGGCGTTTCACGACCAGCCGGTGCTCGCCATCGGCAAGGTGCATCATGTCGGCGAGCCGGTCGCCGTCGTCCTCGCGACCGATCCGCACGTTGCCGATGACGGCGCAGATCTCGTCGACGTCGCGTACGACGAGCTGGAGCCGGTGTTCGACGAAGTGCGCGCGGCCCAGCCGGGTGCGCCGATCGTGCATGATATTCTCAAGCCGGCCGGCACGTTCGCCGACCTCAAGCATTTGCAAGGCAAACACGATACGAACATCGCGCTCGACGCGCAGGTGCGCCACGGCGACATCGACGCGGGCTTCGCGCGGGCGGACCGGATATTCGACGACACGTTCACGTCGGGCCAGGTCATGCACACGCCGCTCGAGCCGATGGTGACCGTTGCCGAAACGCGCTCGGGACACGAACTCACGATTCACACGGCATCGCAAAGCCCGTCGTTCGTTCGCATGGAAGTGAGCCGGATGCTGGGCTGGCCGGAGAACAAGGTCCGCGTACGCGCGGCCTTTCTCGGCGGCGGTTTCGGCGCCAAGCTGTACATCAAGCTCGAAGCGCTCGTCGCGGTCTGCACGCTGCTCGTGCGCCGGCCGGTGCGCATCGGGCTCACGATGGAAGAGCAGTTCTACACGATCACCAAACACGGCACGACGGTACGCATGAAGACCGGCGTGACGAACGACGGTACGATCGTCGCGCGCGCGGTCGAAACGTATTGGAATGGCGGCGCGTTCGCCGACATCGGTCCGCGCGTGACGCAAAAATCGGGTTTCACGGCCGCCGGACCGTATGATATCGAGAACGTCGCGCTCGACTCGTACGCGGTGTACACGAATCTCCCGCCGGCCGGCGCGTTCCGCGGCTTCGGCATCCCGCAACTCGTCTGGGCGTACGAAAGCCAAGCCGATATGATCGCGCGCGGTCTCGGGATGGATGCGGTGCAGTTCCGGCTGAAGAACCTGCTCCGTGAAGGCCGGCCGCACGCGACCGGGACGATCATGCACAACGCCAAGATCGTCGAGTGCGTCGAGAGCGTTGCCGCTCAACTCAATTGGAGTGACGCGTTCGATCGCGGGACCGGGACGATCAAGCGCGGTCGCGGTGTCGCGGTCGGGCTCAAGGCATCGATTTCGCCGACGACGTCGGTCGCACTCGTGACCGTTGCGGCCGACGGCAGCGCGACGCTCGCGACGGCGACGGTCGACATGGGACAGGGTTCCGATACGGCGATGGCGCAGGTCGCCGCGGAAACGCTCGGCATCCCGACCGAATCGATCGCGGTCATTCACTCGGACACCGACGCGACGCCGTACGACATGGCAACGCTCGGCTCGCGCTCGACGTATCACATGGGCAACGCCGTTCGGCTGGCCGCCGACGACGCGCGCCGGCAACTGATCGCACTTGCGGCGACGTACCTGAACGCGGCGCCCGAGACGTTGACGTGCGAAGACGGCCGCGTCGTCGACGCACAGGGCAACGCGATGACGTTCAAAGAGCTTTTCGTCGCGCGCTTCGGTATGCAGGCGGGCACCGTTATCGGGAGCGGTTCGTTCGAACCGCCGTACGCGAAGCCCGACAAGAACGGGCAGTCGACGAACATTACGCCGTTCTGGATGGTCGGCGCTGCCGGGGTCGAGATTTCAGTCGACACCGAAACGGGACGTATCACGTGCGATCGACTCGTTACGGCGGGCGACGTCGGGCGTGCGATCAACCCATCGATCGTCGAGCGCCAACTCAACGGCGCCGCAATCATGGCACTCGGCTCTTCCATCTCCGAAGTGATGGTGTTCGAGAACGGGCAGCTCGTTAACGCGAGCCTCGCCGATTACAAGATTCCGAGCTTTCTCGATATTCCGTCCGACATCGCGGCCGTGCTGATCGAAGACCCGCATCCGAACGCTCCGTTCGGCGCGAAGGGTGTCGGTGAGTCAGGTTCTTTCGGTGTGACGCCGGCGATCGCGAACGCGCTCGAAGACGCGACGGGCGTTCGCGTGCGCGACATGCCGCTGTTACCGGAACGCGTGTTGCGCGCGATCCGCGCGGCCGAGGGCCGGCCGTTGGGAGACGACTGATGGCGGAGCGAACGACGATTCGCTTCACGCTCAACGGTCGTCCCGTGGAAGCCCTCGCGGCGCCGAACGAAAACGCGATCGAACTGCTGCAGCGCGACTTTGCGCTGAGCGGCGCCCGGATCAGCTGCGCGCAAGGCTTGTGCGGTTGCTGCACGATCGTCATCGACGGCCTTGCCGCCTCCGGCTGTTTGCTCCTGGCGCCGTTTCTCGACGGCTGCGACGTCCAAACGATCGAAAGTCTAGCCTCCGGCGACACGCTCGATCCGATTCAGGCGGCGTTTCTCGATGAGTCGGCTTTTCAGTGCGGCTTCTGCACGCCCGGGTTCATCATGATGACGCGCGAGTTGCTGGAGCGCATTCCGAATCCGACCGACGATGAGATCAAGCACTATCTCTCGGGAAATCTGTGCCGCTGCGCGGCTTATCCCGAAATCATCCGCGCGGTGCATGCTGCGGCTTCCGAACGCGCGGTAACCGAACGATAACGCGACCTTGGTACCGCGCGATCGACGCGCGCGGTTGGAAGACACTTGCGGCGGCCAATCTCGGCTGGCTCTTCGACGGATACGAAACCTACGCGTTGATCCTCACCGTCGGATTCGCGCTCCGTGAATTTCTCGCACCGGCGCAACGCGCGGAGGTCCCGCTCTACGCCGGTGCGACGATCGGCATCACGCTGCTCGGCTGGGCGATCGGCGGCATCGCCGGCGGTGTGCTCTCGGACTACTTCGGACGCAAACGTGTGATGATCGGCGCGATCCTCGCGTACTCGGTGCTGACCGGGCTGACGGCTGCCGCGTGGTCGTGGACGTCGTTCGCCGTTTTGCGCTTGTGCGTCGGCCTCGCGCTCGGATCGGAGTGGGGCACCGGTACGGCGATGATGGCGGAGATGTGGCCGGACGGCGCGCGCGGGAAAGGCGCGGGCCTCATGCAGTGCGGTCTCGGCATCGGCTTTTTTCTCGCTTCGGCCATCTGGCTCGTTCTCGCGCCGCACGGCGGCGACGCGTGGCGCTGGATGTTTCTCGTCGGCATCGTTCCCGCGCTCGCGACACTGTGGATTCGACGCGGCATCGAGGAACCGGAACGTTGGAAAGAAGCCGATCGCGCCCGCCGCGCCGCGATGGCGGCGAAGGCAGATGGGCGCCGGCTCGACGCCGCGGACGAACGGCTCACGAGGTTCACGTTGGCCGAGCTCTTTCGCGAACCGCGCTACGCCCGCTTGACGTGGATCGCGCTTGCGATGTCGCTGACGACGACCGTCGGCTGGTGGGGCATTTCCACGTGGGTGCCGCTATTCGTCGGCTCGATCGCCGCGCAACGCGGTCTCCCGGCGGCGCAGTGGGCGGCGATCGGGGGCATCGCCTACAATGCCGGCGGCATTCTCGGTTACGCGTCGCTCGGCTTTTTCGCCGACGCGTTGGGCCGGCGTCGCACGACGATGGTGTACTTTGCGCTCTCGCTGGTCTTGACGCCCGCACTGTTCTTATGGGCGCAGCCGCTATCGATCGTGCTGGTTCTCTGCGCGGTTAACGCGTTTTTCACCAACGGGCAGTATACATGGATGCCGGTCTGGTTGCCGGAAGTGTACCCGACGCGCATGCGTGCGACGGCGATCTCGTTCGTCTTCAACGCACCGCGCTTCGTCGCGTGCTTCGGACCGGTGTTCGCCGGTTCGCTCATCACGCGGTTCGGCGGCTACGGTATTGCCGCAACGACGATCGGTACGATCTATCTACTTGGTTTGCTCGCGGCGCCGTTCTTTCCGGAAACACGAGGGCGTCCGCTGCCGGATTAGGAGAACCTATGACCGTCTCAACGCGCCGCACGTTCGTCCGAGGCCTGCTGATCGCCGGATCGTCCGGTAGCATCGCGTCGTTTCCGCGGACGGCGAGCGCGCAGGCGCTCGCGCCGGTCAGCATCGCCGCTATTCCGAGCGACATCTCGGGCGAAGCCTACTACGCCGCCGACATGGGGTTTTTCAAGAAGAACGGCATCGAAGCGACCTTCGCACCGTTCACCAACGGCGGCGCCATCTCGGCCGCCGTGATCTCGGGCGCGGCCGATGTCGGCTATTCGAACGTCGTTTCGCTCGCGCTCGCGCATTCGCACGGTCTCCCCGTTACGATCTTGGCGCCGGCAAATCTGCATTTGCACGATGCGCCGACGGCCGGCATCATGACGGTCAAGAAGTCGTCGAGCATTCAAAACGCACGCGATCTCAACGGCAAGATCGTCGCCGTGATCGGGCTCAATAACATCGCGGACATCGCGGCGCGTCAGTGGATCGACAAAAACGGCGGCGACGTAAAATCGGTCAAGTTCGTCGAGTTGCCGTTCGGCGAAATGAAAGCGGCACTCGAGGCCGGTCGCGTCGATGCCGCATCGCTCGATGCGACTGGCGATCCGCTCCTCGGCAAGCCGGAAGATACGCTGCGTGTGATCGGCCTTTCGTTCGATGCGCTCGCGCACCGCTTCGTGCCGTCCGTGTGGTTCACGACCACGGACTGGATCGGCAAACATCCGGCCACGGCAAAGGCGTTCGTCACCGCGATGCGCGAGACGGCGATGTGGGCGAACTCGCATCGTCGTGCGTCAGCCGATATTCTCGCCAAGTACACGCACGTGACGCCGCAGCAAATTCAAAGCATCACGCGCGCGACCTACGGCGATCGCGTCACGTCGGACGAGATCCAGCCGGACATCAACGCCGCCGCGAAATACGGCACCCTCAAAGCGGTGTTTCCGGCCGGCGAACTTCTCGCCGCTTTCCCGTAACGGAATTGCAGCGCACGATCCGGGTGGCGGCGAAGCCGTCGCGTCCCGCATGATTGGCGCATGATGAACACGACCTACTACGCGGCTCTTACCGCTCGCGACACGGCCTTCGACGGCATTTTTTGGTACGGTGTCCGGACCACCGGCGTGTATTGCCGTCCGGTTTGCAAAAGCCGCTTGCCGCTGCAGAGGAACGTCGCGTTCTTCACGACGCCGGAGGCCGCGCGTGCGGCCGGCTTTCGCGCGTGCAAACGCTGTCATCCCGATCGAGCCGCCGGCGCGCCGCTCCCGGCATGGCTCGCCGGCGCCCGCGAGCTGCTCGATTCGAGTGAAGAGCGCGTGTCGCTCGACGATCTCGCGGCGCAGGTTGGTGTGAGCCGGGCGCATCTGCAACGTGCCTTCACCGCGGCGTACGGCGTGTCGCCACGGGCCTATGCGGCCGCGGCGCGCGAACGGCGCTTGCGCGATGCGCTGCGTTCGGGGTCGAGCGTGACCGACGCGACGTACGCGAGCGGTTTCGGCTCCGGTTCGCGCGTGTACGACGGCGGGACGACGACACTCGGCATGACGCCCGCACGGTATCGTGCCGGTGCCGCGGGCGCCACGATCGTGTACGGTGTCGTCGAATCGACACTCGGGCTCGTGCTCGTCGCGACGACCCAACGCGGCATCGCGCGCGTTGCACTCGGCGACGATCTCGCGATCCTCGAGGGTGGCCTGCGGCGCGAATTTCCGTCGGCCACGCTCGAGCGTGCCGACGATCGGTTGGAATCGGCGACGTCCGCGCTGGTACGTTATCTCGCTGCGCAAGGACCGTGGCCGGCGTTGCCGCTCGACGTTCGCGCGACAGCGTTTCAGGCGCGCGTATGGGACGCGCTGCGGCGGCTCGCGCCCGGTACGACGACGTCGTACGGCGAACTGGCGCGCGCACTCGGCGACCCGAAGGCCACTCGCGCAGTTGCGCGCGCCTGTGCGACGAATCCGGTCGCGCTTCTGATCCCGTGTCACCGCGTCGTCGCACGCGACGGCACGGCGAGCGGCTATCGCTGGGGAGCCGAGCGCAAGCGCCGCCTGATCGATCTCGAACGCGCCTCGGCATGACGGCGATGCTCGACCCGACGGCCGTTCGCCGTGAGCTCGACGCGTGCGGATACGCGATCGTTCCGCACGTTCTCGATCCGGCCGGCTGTGCCGCGCTGCGCGCGTCCTTCGACGACGACGCAGCGTTTCGCAACACGATCGTGATGGAGCGCCACGGCTACGGCCGCGGCACGTATCGCTACTTCGCGTATCCGCTTCCCGCGACGGTCGCCGAATTGCGGCGCCGGCTCTACGCGGCGGTCGTCGAAACGGCGAATGCGTGGGCTGCGCGACTGGGGCGAACGGAGCGCTATCCGCTCGCCCTCGACGCGATGCTCGCGCGCTGTCGCGACGCGGGACAAGCGCGTCCGACGCCGCTCCTCTTGCGATACGAAGCCGGCGACTTCAACGCGCTGCACCAGGACACGTACGGCGCGATCGCGTTCCCGTTTCAGGCGACGGTTCTCCTGAACGCGCCCGAACGCGACTTTACCGGCGGCGAGTTCACGCTCGTCGAGTCCAAGCCGCGCCGGCAAAGCGTGCCGCACGTCGTGCCGCTGGGGCTCGGTGACGCCGTCGTCTTTCCGAACGTTCAGCGGCCCAACGATCGCGGCGGCCGCTCGGCGTTTCGTCACGGTGTCTCGACGGTCCGGTCAGGTCAACGCGTCACGCTCGGTTTGATCTTCCACGACGCGCAGTAACGGCGGCGGCCGTTACCCGTCCGCGTCGAGGAGCGCGCGCAAAACGCGCTTGTAGCGCGCCGGACCGGCATCGATCGAGAAGAGTGCCGCGTGCGTCGTGTAGGCCGGAAAACGTTCCAGCACGC
The DNA here is from genome assembly GCA_965277075.1 of Candidatus Lustribacter sp. GTDB lineage: Bacteria > Vulcanimicrobiota > Vulcanimicrobiia > Vulcanimicrobiales > Vulcanimicrobiaceae > Lustribacter. Next base: position 1,194,619 of record OZ255707.1, on the reverse strand, counting down.
GTTGCTGTGCTTCGATCATGACGGTGTCTTGCGTTTGAAAGATATGGCGCCGCAATTCGCCGATTTTGGCCGCGATCTCCGGCGTCGGCTGCTGACCGTTCTGTACGTTCTGCCGAACGGCCGAAAAGAGGTAATTCGTCGACGTCGCGGTTTGCGGGGTCAGCAGATGCACGGCATAAAGGCCGGTTCCTTGCGCCTTCGACTCGCCCGGTGCGTGAACACCGGTATCCAGCAGAAAGCAACCGGGAGCGTCCCAGCGCATCGTGTCCCAGAAGTCGACCGGCTTGCCGTCTTGCCGGAAAAGGAGATCGTAGACTTCGACCGCTGGGACGTTGCGGTTGTACCGCCCGACGTACACGGTATTCTGCTCCGCTCGCACGTCGATCGTCGAGCCGGTCATCGAGTCGTTCCCGAGCAATCCCGCGTGCAAGAATGCCGTGTGGCTGAGATCCATGAGGTTGTCGACGATCAACTCATAATTCGCCGCCATCGTGATCCCGTCGAATTTCGTGAGCGTGCCCGGCAGCGGTTCATCGAAGACACTGAAGTCGGGAATCGCTGCCGGATCCGGCGTTCGTCCGCCCATCCAGATCCACAGAATCTTATGCCGCTCGACAACAGTGTAGGCGCGAATCGATGCGCCGGCCGGAATGCGGCCGTCGCCGTACGGGTTGCGCACGCACGCGCCGCTCGCGTCGAACTCGAGCCCGTGATACCCGCAGCGGATACGATCGCCGGCGCAACGCTTGCCGAGATGCAGCGGCGCGAAGCGGTGCGCGCAGATGTCGGCGACCGCCGCCGGCGTGCCGTCGTCGCGCCGAAAGAAGACGATGGGTTCGTCGAGCGCGACGCGGCCGACGAGCGCATCGTTCGCGAGGTCGCTCGACCACAGAATCGGATACCAGCAATTCCGGAGGAAGCGTCCGGTGGGGGCGACGGTCGTGGGGGCGGTCGGGGCGTGTTGCAGCATGCGGAACAATCTTGCAAAGGAGCCGGTTTGTGCGCAGCACTGTAGGCCAGCGGCGTTATGCTGTCAAGGGGCCGCGCCGAGGAGCGCCCCGATGCGCCGCGCCGCGTCGTGCAACTGCGAAGCGACGGGCGGGATGTCGCGCCACGACAGGCGCGAGGCCGGGGCGCAAAGGCTGATCGAGGCGCGGGTTGCGCCATCCGCGTCGACGATCGCGACCGCGACGGCGCGAACGTCCGGTTCGTTTTCACCGATCGTGACCGCGTAGCCCCGCCGCCGCACGTCGGCCAGCTGCCGCATCAGAATGGTGCGCGACGTCAGCGAACGCGGCGTTTTGGAGGCGAGACGTTCGCTGGGCAGATGGGCTTCGATCGCGTCGCGAGTCATCGTTGCGAGAATCGCCTTCCCAGCCGCGGTCGCGTGCGTCGGCATGATCGCCCCCGTTCGCGACGTGACGCGCAGGCTGCGGCGGCATTCGATCGAGTCGATCACCCGGATGGCACCGCCGTCGATGCGCGTGAGCAGCACCGTTTCTTCCAGGCGCGCGACCACGTCCTCGATGTGCGGCCGCGCGATCGCACGGAGGCCGTCGTCGGCGTCGTTGTGACCGCCGAGCGCGCGCAACGTGGCACCGGCCACAAACGCCCGCGTCCGCTCGTCTTGTGCGACGAATCCGTGAAAGGCCAGCATGTCGAGCAATCGTGACGCCGTCGAGCGTGCCACGCCGAGCGCGGCTGCGGCGTCGGTGACCCGCACGGTTTCGCGCTCCGCGACCAGCTTGATGAGCGCCAGCGCCTTGTCGACGGACCCGATGGCGTAGGCCGGCCGTTGCACGGCACGCTTACCCGTCGAACGCGTCGACCTTCACCAAGGCTCTGCCGCCGGTCCTCATGCTCCGGACCAGCGGCGGAACAGATCGTGCTCAATGTCGAACTGGTCGAGTACTTTGCCGACCGTGTGGTCGACGACGTCCTCAATCGTCTTGGGACGTGCGTACGTTCCGGGTACCGGCGGCAAAATGACGGCGCCGGCTTCGGCGGCGCGAACGAGGTTCCGCAGGTGGTTCACGTGCAGCGGCGTTTCGCGTACCACCATCACGAGCGTTCGCCGCTCTTTCAAGCAGACGTCGGCCGCTCGCGTGAGCAAGTTGTCGTTGAGCGAGAACGCGATTGCGGCGGTCGAGCGCATCGAGCACGGCACAACGATCATCCCATCGGTCTTGAAAGATCCCGAGGAGATCGAAGCGGCGAGATTGCTCGGTTCGTGGACGACGTCGGCCAACGCTTCGAGATCGGCACGAATCATGTCGGTCTCGAGTTCGACCGTGCGAAACGCCTGCTCCGATGCGACGAGGTGGACTTCGATGCCGCCGATGTCGCGCAGCGCGCGCAGCGTGCGCACCGCATAGATACTGCCGCTCGCGCCGGATACACCGACGATCAGACGTCGCATGTCCGGCCCTTCCCGGCCGGAACGGCAATGCCCGTTCAGGTTCACTTGCCAGGACATACGCACGGTAGCGGCTGAAGCCTCACGTGATGCCTACGATCGTTGCCGTCCTCGGCCTCGGAGAAGCGGGATCGCTCCTTGCGCGCGATCTCGTTCATGGCGGCGCGCTCGTTCGGGGCTGGGATCCCGATTTGCACGGCGACCTGCACGACATCCCGATCGCCGCGAGCTTCGCCGATGCAGTGCGTGGGGCGGATATCGTAATCTCGGTGAACTGGGCGACGGTAGCAGCCGACGTCGCACGTGATGCGCGCGACCTGCTCTCGCCGGCGACGATCTTCGCGGATCACAACACGGCCGGCCCGGCGCTCAAGCAGGAACTCACCGCGATTCTCGCGCCCAGCGGCGCCCGCGTCGTCGACGTCGCGATGATGGCCCCGGTTCCACCGCTCGGCATGCGCGTGGGCATGTTTCTCGCCGGCGACGGCGCCGACGAACTCGCCGCATTCTATCGGACGTTCGGTACGCCCGCGACCGTCGTCGGAGGGATCCCGGGCGAAGCGAACGCGCGCAAGCTGACGCGTTCGGTCTTTTTCAAGGGGATGTCGTCGGCGGTGTGGGAGGCACTCGAAGCGGCCCGCGCGGTCGGCGTCGAGGATTGGTTGCGCGCCGACATCAGCGCGACGTTCGTCAACGCCGGCGAAACGTTCATCGACCGTTTGATCGACGGTACCGCGAAGCACGCGGTGCGCCGCGCGCACGAGATGCGCGACGCCGAGGCGATGTTGCTCGAACTGGGCACGCCGACGACGATGGTTGCCGCCACCGCCGAATCACTGGAACGCATCGCGCACGATGCACCCGCACATCAGAAAGTCGAGGTCTAGACCACCATGTGTAGCCATGCTGCCGTCGACGGCGAGCGCGCGTCGGAACGGGCGCAGAAAATTGTCGTCGGCGCATACGATCTCCATGTCCACGTCGCGCCCGACGTGATGGAACGCAAGATTGACGACGTGACGCTTGCCGAACAATTCGGCGAACACGAACTCGCCGGTTTCGTGCTCAAGAGCCACTACGTTCCGACGGCCGAGCGCGCGAGCGTCGTCAACCGTTGCGTGCCCGGCGCCAAAGCGATGGGGGCGATCACGCTCAACGCGAGCGTCGGCGGAATGAATCCGATGGCGGTCGAGATCGCGGCGATGGAGGGGACGAAGATCGTCTGGTTCCCGACATTCGACGCGCTCAACGAGCCGATCGGGCGTTCGCAAGCGAAGCCGGGCGAAATCGTTCCGGTGTGGGCGGCGATTCAACGCGACTTACGCGCGCGCGGCTTCGTCGCCGATCCGGTGCTCGTGGTCGATGAAGAGATGAACGTGCTGCCGGAGACGCGCGACGTGTTACGCATCATCGCGGCGCGCGATCTCGTGCTCGCGACCGGACATCTGAGCCGCGACGAGATCTTCGCGGTCGTCGATGCGGCGATCGGGATCGGCGTGAAGAAGATCATCATCACGCATCCGGAGTTCCCGTCGCAAAACATCAACGCGCGCGACCAGCACGCCCTCGCCGAACGGGGCTGCTACCTCGAGCGCTGCTTCACGACGGCGTATACCGGTAAGACCACGTGGGAGCAGGTCTTCGAGAACATTCGCCAGAGCGGTCCGAAGCAATCATTTCTCGCTACCGATCTCGGCCAGCCGTTCAATCCGGCAGTCGAAACGGGCTTCGCGTTGTGGGCGGACAAGCTGCTCGACGCCGGTTTCAGCGACGAGGAGATTCACACGATGGCGACCGCCAATACGGCGCATCTCGTCGCCGCGTGATCGCACTCCGCGATGTCGGCAAAGTCTTCGTGCGCGACGACGGCGCAGCCGTCTCCGTGCTCGAAGGCGTTTCACTCGACATCGCGGCGGGCAGCTTGGTGTGTTTGGTCGGCCGCAGCGGAAGCGGCAAATCGACGATCCTCAACATGATCGCGGGGTTGATCGAACCCTCGAGCGGGACGATCGCGTTCGCGGACGGATCGGTCAAACGGCCGCGTCTCGACGTCGGCTACATGACGCAGAAAGAGACGCTGCTTCCCTGGCGAGACGTGATGCGCAACGTCGCGATGCCGCTCGAAGTCCGCGGCGTCGAGCGCACGGCGCGTGAAGCCCGTGCGCGCGATCTCATTCGCGTCGTCGGGCTCGGCGGGGCGGAGAAGCGTTATCCGCGCGAGCTTTCGGGCGGCATGGCGCGGCGCGCATCGCTCGCGCGCATGCTCGCCTCCGATCCCACGATCCTGTTGCTCGACGAACCGTTCGGCGCCCTCGACGCGCAGCTGCGCGCCGACCTGCAGCGCGAGTTGTTGCGCTTGTGGCGGGGCAGCGGCAAGACGATCGTCTTCGTCACGCACGACATCGATGAGGCGTTGGTGCTCGCCGATCGCGTCGTCGTCTTGCAGTCGGGCGGAACGATCGCGGTCGACACGATGGTGAGGTTCGAGCGTCCGCGCGATGGACGCGCCGTACGGCTCGCGCCCGATTTCGTCGCGTTGCACGACCGGCTGCTCGACGCCCTCAGCGGCGATCCCGATGCGTTGCCCGAGGCGGCGGCCGTCGGATGAGCGCGACCGCGGCCGCCGTTCTCTCGCGTCAGAGCCGCCGGACGCGTCATCGGCGCGACGTGAACCTCGCGCGCATCGCGCTGTTCGTCGCCTTCGTCGCGCTCTGGCAAATCGGCGCGAACGTGCACCTGATCGATCCGGGCGTCGTCGCGAGCCCGTCCGGTATTTGGGAGCATCTCGTGAAGTGGACGCTCGACGGATCGCTGTGGTTTCATTCGTGGATTACGATTCAGGAAACGATTGCCGGATTCGTCATCGGCTCGGTCGGCGGTATCGCCGCGGGTTTTGCGATCGGCCGGTATCCGGCGGTGGCCGAAGTCCTCGACCCATTTATTTTGGCGATCTACAGCATCCCGAAAGTGGCCCTCGCGCCGCTTTTTTTAGTGTGGTTCGGCATCGGACTGTGGATGAAGATCGTACTCGCGGCGGTAACGGTGATCTTCATCGTCTTCTTCAACACGCTGGCGGGCGTGCGCAACGTCGACCGCGATCTCATTGACGCCGTCTGGCTCATGGGTGCTGGTCCGCGTGATGTTTTGACGAAAGTGCTCGTTCCGTCGGCGATGAGCTGGGCCCTCACCGGCGTGCGAATTGCGATTCCATACGCGTTGATCGGTGCGATCATCGGTGAACTGATTGCCTCGAACCGCGGAATCGGGTATCTGATCTCGTCCTCCGCAAGCGGCTACGACACGGCCGGTGTGTTTGCGGCGCTCATCGTCCTCACGGTCCTGGCAATGATCCTCAACGCCGTCGTCGACGCCATCGACCGTCGGCTATCGAGATGGAAAGTCGACAGCTCCGTCAGCATTCGAGGGACATAGATACGGTGATGCTCACACGCCGGCACGCACTCTCCACCATCGCCGGTACGTTGGCCGGCACTGCGGCCGCACCGTCGCTCGCACGCGCGACGGGGCCGGCGCAAGCCGTGTCGGTCGGACAAATCGGGACGTCGGTTGCGTTCTTTCCGATCTTTGTCGCGAACAAGATGGGCTACTACAAATCAGCCAATCTCGATGTGACGATCACGTCCTTCCAATCGGGAACGCTCGTCGGTACAGCGGTGACGTCGAACAGCGTCGACATCGGATGCTCGGTGATCACCGACGTCTTTGCGTTGCTCAAAGCGAACCGGCCGGTCAAACTCGTCGGCTCGCTGGTCAACGGCTACTACGTCGACATCATCGCGTCCAACCAATTCCTCGACGCGACCAAGACGTCGCGCGCGACGAAACTCGCCGACAAAGTCGCCGCGCTCAAAGGGAAGAAGATCGGAATCACCGGGCCGGGCTCCGGCACGCAGGCGCTCGTCGATTACCTCTTTCGAACGAACGGACTCGACTCGACGCGCGACGCGGAGCTCGTGAACGTCGGCGCCGATCAGGCCTCCATCATCCAAACGCTCAAGACCGGGCGTATCGACGCCGTCTCCTTCGCGTGGCCGCTCTCGATGATCGCCGACGCGCAAAACGTCGGGAAGGCGTACATCATGCCGGCCGAGGGGGACGTACCGACGATGCGCGAGCAGATTCAAGGCGTGATCTATGCGAAAGGCGACGTGATCGCAAAACGCGGCGACACGGTCGTCGCTTTCGTGCACGCCGTCGGCAAGGCCGAAGCCTATCTGCACCGCAATCCGGCGCAGGCGCGGGCACTGCTGAAGGTGTACGACTCGGCGCTCAACGATACGGCGATTACCGCGCTGCTCGCGGCGTATCTCCCGGTACTCCCGCAGCAACCGGACATTGCGGCGAACAACTATGAGAAGGCGCTGCAGTTCCATCGCATCACGGGTTTTGCCGGTCCGAGCGGCAATACGTTTGCCGACGTCGTCGACGCCGGCACCGTCATCCGCGCGCTCCACAGCTGACCCGGCACCCTGGAGCGTGAAGCACTCGCGGGCAAGGGGGAACGTCCACATGGCCAAGATTCGCCACATCGCGCTCAAAACGGCGAACACGCGCGCGGTCGCCGACTTCTACAAACGAACCTTCGAGATGGTCGAGATTTGGCAGCGCCCGGTCGAGAATGGCGCAGTCTACCTCTCCGACGGCTACATCAACCTTGCGATCTTGCCGAACGCCGAGGTCGACAATGGTGCCATCCCCGGGCCCGAGGGACTCGACCACTTCGGCTTCGAGGTCGACGACGTGCACATCGCGGCCGAGACCGCGCTCGAGAACGGCGCGACGCAGGGCCGCACCGAAGTGCCGCGTGACGGGCGATTCGCCGACTCGTTCGTGCGCGATCCGATCGGCCAGCGCGTCGATCTCTCCGACACCGGCTGGGCCACCGAACCTGCGGACCGTTCCGCAGCGCATGTCGCCCATGCGGCACGTTCGTAGGCCGCGCCGGGTCCTTCGCTTCTCGGCCCTGCTCGTTCTCGTCGCGCTGCTTCTCGGCGAAGACGTTCCGGCCCGCGCGCAAACCGAGCCGGCCGTTCGCGTCGGCGTGTCACCGGCTGATGCGTTCGCGGAAGGCATGTACGCCGACGCAGCCGGCTTTTTCAAGGCGGCCGGACTCAACGTCGAACTCGTCACGCTGGCGAACTCCGGGGCGATGGGCGCGGCATTAGCCGGCGGTTCGATCGACATCGCGCTCGGCAACGCCATCGCGATCGCGAACGCCCGCGAACAAGGCTTGCCGTTCTACGCCATCGCGCCGAGCGCGCTCTTTGCGGCGCGCGAGCCGGCAACGTTGCTGATGGTCGGTACGGCGTCGCCGCTCAAGACTGCCAAGGATCTCGAAGGCAAGACGATCGCAACGATCGAGTTGCGAGGCATCCAGCAGGCGTCGATCCGAGCCTGGATGGTCAAGGGCGGGGCCGACCCGACGGCGCTGCGCTTCATCGAGATGCCGTATTCGTCGATGGCAGCGGCGCTGAACGCCGGGCGCATCGACGCAGCGATGATCGCCGAACCCGTACTCGCCTCCGCGCGCCTGCTCACGCGCGAGCTGGGCAGTCCGTATGCCGCGATCGCGAACGAGTGGTACATCAATATGTGGTTCGCGACTAAAGACTGGTTGACCAAGAACCCGGCAGCCGCCCAGAGATTCGTCGCGGCGATCGGCAAAGCGGCACCTTGGGAAAACACCCATCGTGCCCAGACCGCGTTGATGCTGCAGAAGTTCTTGCCCGTTTCGGATGATGTCTTGACCACCATGGTGCGTGCGCGCTACGCAGAGCAGTTCGATCCGGCGCTGATACAACCGGTGCTCGATACGGCCGCAAAGTACGGTGTGCTCAAAGAGCCGATGAAAGCCGCCGACCTGATCTTCAGGGTTTCCGCGGCGCGTGTACAAGCAGCGAGGGGTCATGAGATTCTGTCGATTCGGTGATCAACGCTATGGCGTCGTGCGAGAGAGCGAGGTGCACGACGTAACCGCCCTCGTGGACGGCGTGCTCGCTCGCGGCGTGCGGCCGACGCGCGGTGACGCGGTCTATGCCAATTTCGATGCGATCCGCAGCGCGCTCGAGGCCGCGCCCCGCGACGCGTCCGCGTGCCGGATCGATGAGGCGCGGTTTCTGGCGCCGGTCGGCGCGCCGACCAAACTCGTCGCCGCGCCGGTCAATTACCAGAAGCACATCGAGGAGGCGGTAGCGGATCCGGGCATCACGTTCAATCACGCCGTTGCCCGCATCGACGAAGCGGGGCTGTTTCTCAAAGCGGCGAGTTCGCTCGTTGGGCCGAGCGAGGGCGTTGCCGTGCGCTTTGCCGACCGCCGCACCGACCACGAGATCGAGCTCGCGCTCGTCATCGGCCGCGAGTGCAGCGACATCGCCGAAGAGCGCGCGCTCGACGTTGTCGCGGGGTATGCGATCGGCCTCGATATGACCGTGCGCGGCAAGGAAGATCGCAGCTTCCGTAAGTCGATCGATTCGTACTCGGTGCTCGGACCGTGGCTCGTGACGCCGGACGAGATCGCCGACCCGAACAATCTCGGCTTGCGGCTCGAGGTGAACGGCGAAACGCGCCAGGCGTCCAACACGCAGATGTTGATTTTCAACGTGCACAAACTCATTGCGTGGGCATCGCGCTGGTACACGCTCTATCCGGGCGACGTGCTGTACACGGGAACCCCCGAGGGCGTCGGTCCGGTCGGCGCCGGCGACGTGATGCTCGCGCGCATCGACGGCATCGGCGAGATGCGCGTCGGCGTGCGCGACGCGCCGGCGATGTCGTGGAGCAGTCAGCCCGCGCAGGCCACTGCTCCGTGACCGCCGGTCGCCGCGTGATCGTCGCCGGCGGCGGACCGGTCGGGTTGCTTACGGCGCTCGGGCTCGCTCGCGAAGGCGTCCCGGTGCTGCTGCTCGAGCAAGAACCCGGACTCACGGTCGATCTGCGCGCCGGTTCGTACCATCCGCCGACGCTTGAAGCGATGGCGCCGTACGGGATCACGGAGCGCATGCACGAGCGCGGGATTCCGGTGCGGTACTGGTCGATTCGCGACCGCGAGAACCCGGATTGGGTCGCGCTTTGGGACCTGAATTTGATCGCCGACCTCACCCCGTATCCCTACCGCCTTCATCTCGAACAGCATCAACTCACGCCGATCATTCTCGACATCTTGCAACGTGAGCCGCTCGCCGACGTGCAGTTCGGCTCGCGTTTGACCAATGTCACGCAAGATGGTACCGGCGTGCGCGTGAGCTACCAACGCGACGGTGAGACGGTCGTCGTCGACGGCGCATATATGGTCGGTGCCGACGGCGGCCGCAGTTCGGTCCGCAAAGCGATCGATATGACGTTCGAGGGCTACACCTGGCCCGAACGGTTCTTCGTCATGAGCACATCGTTTGATTACGAGACGCGGGGCTACACGAAGAACGCCTACATCGCCGATCCGGACGAGTGGGTGACGCTCTTCAAGATGCCGGGCGACGGGACGAGCGGGTATTGGCGTATCGTCATTCCGACCGACAACGAGACACCCGAAGAGGTGATCGCCGCGCCGGAACGCGTCGCGGCCTGGCTGCAGGGCTTCGAACCGCGCGACGTGCCGTACGAGATTCTCTACAGCAGCTTCTATCGCGTACATCAACGTGTCGCGGCGTCGTTCCGCAGCGGACGTGTGCTCCTCGCCGGCGATGCGGCGCACCTCAACAATCCGCTCGGCGCCTTCGGCCTCAATAGCGGCATCCAAGACGCGGCGAACCTCATTCCGAAGTTGGCGGCGGTGTGGCGCGGTGATGCGAGTGAGAACTTCCTGGACGTGTACGACCGCCAGCGGCGCACGGCAACGATCGAGTTCGTGCAAGCGAATTCGATCCGCAATAAGCGGATGCTCGAAGAGCGCGATCCCGTCGTGCGCAAGGAGCGATTCGAAGAACTCGTGCACACGGCCAACACGCCGGGACTGGCGCGGCCGTACCTGATCAACTCATCGATGATCGCCGCGGTGCAGCGAGCGGCCGAAGTCGCTTAGCCGAGCCAGCTCGGGTTCTGGAAGGTGCTGTCGAAGAAGCGCGACGTCTTGTAGCGTTCGAGGTTCCCGTCGCGAGCAGCGTCGGCGGTTTTCGCGAGGATCGCGTCGACCGCGTCGTCGGAGAGCGGCGCAAACGTCGTTGCCGCTGCGATCGCTTGATCGAGGATCTCCGGTTTGTCGATGCCGGTGATGACGACGCTGGTGGGCAGATGCATGCTGTAGTGCAGCATATCGATCGGCGCGACGAGGCGCGTTTCGAGCAGATTCCGATCGCCGAACGTTTTCATGGCGAGAACGCCCATGTCGTGCGCTTGCGCGACCGGAATGATTTGCGCCGCGAAACTCTTGTAGTGCGCGTCGAACACGTTGACCGGCATCTGCACGGTGTCGAACGTGAACCCGTGTCGGTCCGCGAGTTCGATCATGTGAAGATGATGCGCCGGATCTTTGTGGCCGGTGAATCCGATGAAGCGCACCTTGCCGGCATCGCGCGCGGCGACCGCGGCCTCAAACGCCCCGCCCGGTGCGAAAATACGATCGGCATCGTCGGGACGGATGTTCTCATGAAACTGAACGAGATCGAGGCGGTCGGTCAGTAAGCGGTTCAGCGACTCCTCGAGCTGCGCGTTGAACGACGCTTTGGTGCGGCCGTCGAGTTTCGTCATGAGGAACACGCGGTCGCGATACCCGAGGCTCAGCGCGCGGCCCATGCGCAGCTCGCTCATCCCCGCATTGTAATCCCACGAATTATCCATGAACGTTATGCCGCGGTCGATAGCGCTGTGGATCAGCTTGATGGCATCGTCGTCCGGTAAATACGGATGACCGATATGGAAGCCGCCCATCCCGATCACCGATACCTGCTCGTTCGTGCGGCCGAGGCGGCGCATCGGCACGCCGGAGGTCGCGGGCGGGGCTGAAGCGCTCGTCGTCATGCGCGTCGCTTACCCGAGCACCTGCAGCGCGAAAACGCCGAGGAGCAACCGATGCCCGCAGGAAACCGCTTTGCATGGCAACGATGGTCACGACCAACCCGTATCGCGCCGATCACGTCGGCAGCTTCTTGCGTCCCAAAGCGCTGCTCGACGCGCGCGCGGGCGACGCGCCGAATCTGCGTGAACTCGAAGACCGTGAAATCGTGCGCGTGCTCGAGAAGCAAAAGTCGCTCGGCTTTGAAATTTTCACCGACGGTGAATTTCGCCGCGCCGGGTTTCAGTCCGACTTGGTCGACGCAGTCGACGGGTTTTCAACCGGCGGCGCGGACACGCGCGTCTGGAAAACGTCGCAAGGCGTAATGACGGCGCCGCTGCGCGACGTCGTCACGTCGAAGTTGCAGCAGAAGCGGCGCTTGACCGGCATCGAAATGGCGTTTCTCAAGGCGAACAGTCCGGGCGCGATCAAGATGACGCTGCCGAGTGCGAATCAATATCCGGCGATCTCGTATCGCAAAGGGATCAGCGAGAAAGCGTATCCGCGCTACGCGGACTTTCTCGCCGACGTTCAGCAGATCATCGCGGGTGAGGCTGCTGCGCTCGCCGATGACGGCGTCGCGTACATGCAGATCGATGCCCCGCGGTACAGCTACTATCTCGACGAGAAGTGGCGCGAGTATCTGCGCACGGAATTGAACGACGATCTCGACGCGCTGCTCGACGAAGCGATCGCCGTCGACAATACCGCGTTCCACAAAGCGCGGAAACCGGGCGTCACGCGTGCGATCCACCTGTGTCGCGGTAACAACCGCAGCAATTGGTATGCATCGGGCGGCTACGACGCGATCGCTGAAAAGTTGTTCACTCAGCTCGATGTCGACCGCTTTCTTCTCGAGTACGACGACGAGCGCTCCGGGACGTTCGAACCGTTGCGTTTTGTGCCCAAAGGGAAAGTGGTCGTGCTGGGCTTGGTGAGCACGAAAGTCGGGACGCTGGAAAGCCCGGACGACCTGATGCGGCTCATCGATCAAGCGACGAAATTCGTGCCGCTCGAGAGCCTTGCGCTCAGCCCGCAGTGCGGGTTTGCGTCGATGGCCGAAGGCAACGTGATCTCCGAGGACCAGCAATGGAAAAAGATGGAGCTGGTCCGCGACGTTGCTCGACGGGTGTGGGGTTCTTAAGCCGGTTCGAGCGTTCTGGCCGCCGGCCCGGGATTCGCGTGCGCGAATAGGCCAAGAAGTTCGTCGGCGTACGGATAGAAGCGCGTGTGTAAGCGGCGAAAGATGCTGGCGAATCCGTCGCTGAACATATCTTTTCCGTGCTCGACCGGCAGATGAATGATCGTGTTTTTGGCGGCGTCGCGAATGACGCCGATCGGATCGGCGCCGGCGGCAACGTTGTCGATCTCACGCGCGACCATCTTGCGTAGCATGATGACGCCCCGATCGGTCCAGCCGAGCTTTTCGAGATCGCGCCGCGCGATCGGACCTTGCGTCACCCACGCCATGATGTCTTGCGCATCGAGCAGATCGAGGTTGAACTCGCCCTCCGGCGTGCGGTACGGAACGTCGTACACCGGAATCTCGTCCAGCAGACGTTGCGGTACCGGCGCACCCGGCGGCGGCTGATACGCCGTATACCAAAAGTGCATCGTGTGCGTGTCGTCCATCGGCACGCGAATCTGAAACATGTAACTCGTCCAGAAGCCTCCCGCGCTTCCGACGGCGAGCGTGCACGGAAACATCACCGGATGTCCGACGCGCCAATCGTCGACGTCCGGGGACTGTCCCTGCATGAGACGCCGCTTGACGATGCCGTAGGTGAATTCGTCGAACGCGATGTCGACGTGGTGGCGTGAGATCGCGTAGGTCGGCTTGATGCCGTCGCGTTCTTCTTCGACGAATTCTTGCAGATGGCCGTGCAGCCATTCGGTGTGCACCGGGTCGAGCGAGTTCTCCATGATTTGCAGCCAATTACAGGGCACGATCGCGCGACCGAGCATCCTGATCGTTCCCGGGACGACGAAGCCGTCGAGCCGCGGCAGCAGCGGCGCCGGCGCGGGTCCGAGATACGCGAAGAGAACGCCGCCGAGCTCTTGCACCGGATAGGCTGTCGTCGTCGTTCGTTCGCGCCAGGTGCTCCCGGCGGGTTCGTTCGGCTGTTCGAGACACGCGCCGCTACCGTCAAACTTCCAGCCGTGATATGGGCAACGAATACCGTCGGCTTCGGGAATGCCGTAGGCGAACGATGCCCGCCGATGCGGACAGAATTCGTCGATCAGTCCGTACGCACCGCTGCGATCCCGATAGAGCACGAGATCTTCGCCGAGCAGTTTGACGCGCATCGTGTGACGCGCGGCGAACTCGGCAACGCCCGCGACCGGATACCAGTAGCGGCGCAGTAGATCGCCGCCCGGCGTGCCGCGGCCGACCCGCGTGATGCGTTGGTTCTCTCGGGCCGTAATCATCGGACGGCTCCGGCGTGCAGCGGTTCGCCGGCGCGCGCGAATACGGCTAACAACTCGTCGAGATACGGATAATAGCGCGTCCGCACGCGCCGGATTCGGCTGGCAACGCCGTCGCTGTTCATGTCTTTGTTCAACTCCACCGGTAGATCGATCTGCGTGTTACGGGCCGGATCGCGGACGACGCCCATCGGGTCGCGGCCGGCCTCGACATTCGCGATTTCGCGCTCGAGCATTTTTCGCAGCATGATGACGCCGCGGTCGGTCGAGCCCAGCTTTTCGCGATCGCGCTGTGCGACGGCGCCTTGCGTGACCCACGCCATGATGTCTTGTGCGTCGAGCAGGTCGAGCAGAAATTCGCCGTTTGCATCGCGATAGGGAACGTCGTACACCGGAACCTCGTCGAGCAGGTGGCGCGGAATCTCGGTGCCCGCGCGCATCTTGTAGGCTTCGTACCACAGGTGTAGAGTCGTTTCGTCATCGATCGGAACGCGGATTTGAAACGCGTACATTTGCCAATGCGGCGCGGCACTGCCGACCGCGAGCGTCGTCGGAAAGAAAACCGGATGACCGACGCGCCAATCGTCGGCGTCCCGCGATTGACCCGCCATCAACCGGCGCTTATAGATGCCGAACTCGAATTCGTCGAAGGCGATCTCGACGTGGTGACGTGAGATTGCGTACGTCGGCTTGATTCCATCGCGCTGTTCCTCGACGAACTCTTGGAGATGGCCGTGGAGCCACTCCGTGTGCACGGGATCGTGCGAGTTCTCCATGATCTGGAGCCAATTACACGGCAGCACGGCCTTGCCGAGCATGCGAATCGTGCCCGGAACGACGAAGCCGTCGAGACGTGGAATCAGCGGCGCCGGGAGCGGGCCCAAATAGGCCCAGAGCAATCCACCGAGTTCTTGGACCGGATATGCGGCGGTCGAGACCTTGTCTTTGAAGCTGCTGCCGGCGGGCTCGTTCGGCTGTTCGATGCAGTGACCCAGCGCATCGAACTTCCAGCCGTGATACGGACAACGGATGCCGTCGATTTCCGGAATGCCGTACGCGAGCGACGCGCGACGGTGCGGACATTGCTCCGCGACGAGACCAAAGCGTCCGCCGCGATCTTTGAACAAGACGAGATCTTCAGCGAGTAAACGGACGCGCTTGGTGTAGCGGTCGCGCATCTCGCTCGCACCCCCGATGGGATGCCAATAGCGGCGTAAGAGCTCGCCGCCCGGCGTCCCCGGACCAACCCGGCTCAAACGCTCGTTTTCGGCTTGTGTCAGCATTTAGATTCCCCCGCCCATTTTGCTCGTCGGTGTCCAGACGGTTCGGCTTTCGTCCCAGCGCATGACGAGTACATCCTTCGCGGTGAGCCCGCGCTGCGCGCCGGCGCCTTTGTCGGTGAAATCGTAGGTTCCGCTGATGCCGGCGTAATCGGTCAGTCCGAGCACGTAGCCGCGAATCTGATCGTACGTCGCCGACGTCCCGAGTTTGCGATACGCATCAACGACGATCGCCGCCGGATCCCAGATGATACCGGCGGAAAACTCGACGGTTGCGTTGGCCGCTTTCATGCCGTCGTAGAAGCGCTTGATGGCGACGCGTGCGCGCGGCGACGCTTCGGCCGGCGCGGGACCGGCCAGATACGCGAGACCCGGAAAGTAGAGATCTTTCGGCAGAAAGCCGGCAAACTGTTTCATGAACGAATAACTCATGTTGGCGTTCGTTGTGAACGCCGGGATCGTCAAGCCGGCATCGGTGTACGCGTGTGTTACCGTTCCGAACGGCTGACCGGACGTCCACATGACGATGCAATCAGGATTCGCCGCGCGAATCCGCTGCATTTGCGCCGCGACGCTCTGGTCGGTCGGATTGAAGTGCTCGCCGTCGACGATCGTCAGCCCTCGCGCGACGTTTTCCGGAAGGGCGACGACCGTCTTGAGCTGATTTTCGGCGTCTTGTCCGCTCGCGTCGGTCGACGTGATCGTTGCGATTTTTTTCCAGCCCTTATCTCGCATGAAGTGCAGCATCGCGCTCGCCATGCCGTATGTCGAAATGCTGGCCGAAAACAAGTCGGCGCCGTACGGCGGATGAACGCCGGGCGACCCGCAATACTGAACGGTCTTGCCGCGGGTGAGCGGCTCCATTGCGAGGCACAGCGCGGCAAACTCCGAGCCGATGACGACTTGCGGTTTGCCGCCGAGCACCGCTTGCGTAACCTGCACCGCGGTTTGGGGAGAACTCTGGTCGTCGAGAAAAGCAAACTTGAGGGTTTGTCCGCGGATCCCGCCCTCTTTGTTGACGAGCGATTCCATCGCAGCGAGGGACGACTTGGCGGCGTTGCCCGAAAACGCGAAGCCGCCGGTCAGCGGCAGCACGACCGGAATGGTGAACGGCTCGGCCGCCGCCAGCGGCGAACACCATGCGATGAAGAAGGTGACGGCGAGTCCGATCGATGCAAGGCGCGAGCGATTCATGTGTCTCCTACAAGAGATTTCTTTCGCAGTTGAGGTGAATGCTACCACATGATCTCCACGGCGCAACGCTTGGACAAAGCAAAATACGACGTGATGTCGGCGAACCGGATTCTCGCCCGCGAAAACGTGGTCGACGGATACGGGCACGTCAGCATGCGGCATCCGGATCGTCCCGATCAATTTTTACTTTCGCGCTCGCGCAGTCCCGAGCTCGTCACCGTCGACGATCTGATGACGTTCACGCTCGACGGCACGGTCGTCGGGGACGATCCGCGGCCCGCGTACCTCGAGCGTTTCATTCACGGCTCGATCTACGCGGCACGGCCGGACGTCAACTCGGTCGTGCACTCGCATGCGGAAGACGTCATTCCGTATTCGATCATCGACGTTCCGCTTGAACCGGTGTTCCATCAATCGGCGCGCATGGGCTCGACGCTTCCCGTGTGGGAGATCAGAGAGAAATTCGGCGATACGAACTTGCTCGTCACCGACGCGGCGCAGGGCGCAGATCTCGCCGCGCGACTGGCCGGCAACACGATCGTTTTGATGCGCGGCCACGGTTTCGCGGCGGTCGCAGCGTCGCTTATGGAAGCGGTGACGATCTCCGTCTACCTGCCGAAGAACGCGCGCATTCTGACGACTGCGCGACTGCTGGGCGGCGGCCGCGTTCGTGCGATCACGCCGGCGGAAATCGACGTCGTCGGTCCGGTGCAGCCGGAAGCGCCCGCCTATCAGCGCGGCTGGGAATACTGGTGCAAGCGCGCCGGCGTATCACAGTAGTCGCGACGACGCAACCGGCCTTTGGAAGGCGCGCGATGCAGAATGCGGAAACGACGTCGGCAGCGATGCGCGATCCGTCCCGTCAAACGGCGCCCGAAACCCCGTACTCGAGCGCGGCCTCGGCGCTGGCCGACGATCTCGAAGCGGTGATGGCCGACGGAACGTACGATGTCCCCGGAATCGTCGCGGCGCTCAACGTTCGTGCCGCTGCGAACGAAGAGAAATGGACCGCCGAGCGGTTGACCACCGAACTCGCCGTGTTGGCGAACGCGTGAACTCGATGCGCACCATTTTCGCGATCGCCGGCGGTGAACCGGTCACCGCGACGCGCGCAGCGCTCGAAGAGCAGATCGCCGACGAAGGATTCCGCGGGCGTTGGTACGCCCTCACCGGATCGGCGAACGTCGGCGAGGCACCGGTCGCAATCGAACGTCTCGGGGAGCGCATCGTGTTGTGGCGCGACCCGCACGGCGCAATACATGCGCAAGAGGATCGCTGCCCGCATCGCGGCGCGCGTCTCTCGCAAGGACGCGTCGTCGAAGCGACGATCGGATGTCCGTATCACGGCATTCGCATCGACGCGGACGGCCGCATCGCATCGGTTCCGGCGTTGCCGGGATGCCCGATCGAAGGGCGCCTTGCCGTCCGCACCTACGCGACGGCGGAGCTGGCCGGTGCAATCTTCGCGTATTTTCCGACACCCGCCGGCGAGCCGGCGTCGGCGTTCACACCGCCGCCCGAGTTCAACGATCCGGCGTGGTCCAACTTCCTGTGCGAGACGACGTGGCAAACGAACTACCGCTACGCGATCGAGAACGTCATCGACCCGATGCACGGCCCGTACTTGCACGGCAACTCGCATACGATGGAGGTCGGCGCGAAGGACGATCTCATGGAGATCACCGAGACGGCCGAGGGTTTCCGTATCTCGCGCACGCTGCAAAAGAACGTTGCCTTCGACTGGACGGAATTCGGCGACAGCGGCGCATTTTGGATGCGTCTCGACATTCCGTACCCGGCGAAAGACGGGCCGGGCGGCCCGTTTCGCGTCATCGGATTCGTGACGCCGATCGGCCGGCGGGAATCGCAAATCTTCTTTTGGCGTTTGCGCAAGGTCAGCGGTTGGGAACGCGACCTGTGGCGCTTTCTTTACCGCGAACGGCTCGAGGCACGACACTACGCCGTGCTCGAGCAAGATCGGCTCGTTCTCGAGGGGATGGCCGACGACGCTCGCGAGCACGAGATTCTCTATCAGCACGATATCGGGATCACGCAGTTGCGCCGGCGCTTTCGTGCCCTTGCGCGCGAACAGATCGAAGCGGCGACGTCGCTCGCCGCGATGCCGCGCGCCGCGCACGCCTGAGCGCGTCCGGCGCCTGATGGATTTGCGGCTGACCGATCGCGTCGCGGTCGTTACCGGTGGGACCTCGGGCATCGGACGCGCAGCCGTCGACCGGTTCCTCGCCGAAGGCGCGCGCGTCGCATTCTGTGCGCGCAGCGCGGAAATCGTCGACGCCGCGAACCGCGAGCTTTCGCGCGAGCATTCCGGTCGCGTCCTCGGTGCCGTCGCCGACGTGCTCGACGAATCCGCGATGTCGGCGTTCGCGGCGCGGGTCGGCGAGCGATTCGGCGGCGTCGACGTGCTCGTGCACAATGCCGGAAGATCGCGGATGGCGCCGCTGGACGCGCTCGACGACGATGACTGGACGGACGAACTGGCGCTCAAATTTTTCGGGCTGCTGCGACCGACGCGCGCGTTTCTGCCGCTCCTTCGCGATTCCGATGCGGCCAGCATGGTGTACGTGTCGTCGCTGCTCGCGAAGCAACCGGAAAGGCGTCTCGTTTCGACAAGCGCCGCCCGGGCGGGCGCGCTCAACCTCGCGAAGTCGTTCTCGCAAGAATTTGCGCCGCGCGTTCGGGTCAACACGATCTTGCTCGGCGTGATCGATACGGGGCAGTGGGAGCACCGCTGGAACGAACGTGTCGCTGCGCGCGGCCCGATCGATCGCGACGCGTATCTCGTCGAGATCGCGCGCGAACGGGCGATTCCCCTCGAACGGATCGGGCGCGCCGACGAAGTGGCTGCGGCAATCGCTTTCCTCGCGTCGCCGTTGAGCAGCTACACGACGGGTGCGGTCGTCGAGATCTCCGGCGGCCAGAGCCGCTATGTCTGAACGCGTCACCGGCGGCGACGTCGTCGCCGCGTTCTTCGAAGCGTGCGGCGTCCGTGCGGCGTTCGGTGTCATCAGCATTCACAATATGCCGATCTTGGACGCGTTGATGCGGCGCGGTGTGGTGCGCTGTATCGCCGCGCGCGGCGAAGCCGGCGCGGCGAGCATGGCCGACGCGTACGCACGCGTGCGCGGCGGCATCGGGGTTGCGGTGACCAGCACCGGCACGGCCGCGGGCAACGCGTGTGGTGCGCTCGTGGAAGCGCAGACGGCCGGTACGCCGGTCGTGCACGTCACGGGGCAAATTGAGACGCCGTACCTCGACCGCGAGCGCGGCTACATTCACGAAGCGCGCGATCAATTTACGATGTTGCGCGCCGTCTCGAAACGCGCGTATCGCGTGTGGTCGCCCGAGACGTTGCTCGGCACGCTGCGCGACGCGGTCGCGACCGCACTCGCGCCGCCGCGGGGACCGGTGAGCATCGAGATCCCGATCGACGTGCAGAGCGCGGCGGTGTCGATGCCGCCGCTCGAGGAATTGCTGCCGCCGCCGGCCGCCCCGCCCGTCGTCGACGTTCGTGCGCTCGAAGCGCTCGCACGCGAGTTGCGGCGCGCGCGCCGGCCGGTGATTTGGCTCGGCGGCGGTGCGAAGGAGGCCGTCGCGGCGGTCGGCGCCCTTGCCGCGCTCGGTTTCGCCGTCATCAGCAGCACGAACGGGCGCGGCATTTTGCCCGAAGACGATCCGATGTCACTCGGCTCGTTCACGACCGCGCCGGCCGTCGAAGAGCTCTTCGGCACGTGCGATGCGTTGCTCGTCGTCGGGTCGCGCTTGCGCGGGAACGAAACGTTGCAGTGGAAGTTGCGCTTACCCGAGCGCATCTATCAGATCGACGTGAATCCGAGCGCGCGCGACCGGTCCTACGCGACGAAGCGGTTCGTCGCCGGGGATGCGCGGGCGGCGCTCGAGGGGTTGACGGCGCTGCTCGAACCGCCGAATATCGACCCGGCGTTTCACGCCGATGTTGCGTCGGCGCGCGACCGGGCCGACGATGCGCTCCGGCGGACGTTGGGGCCGTACGAAGATGTGGTGCATGCGCTGCGCGCGTGGATGCCGCCGGACGCGACCTGGGTCCGCGACGTGACGGTTTCGAACAGCACGTGGGGCAATCGTTACGTGACGCTTCGCTCGGCGCGCGCCGGCGTGCATGCACTCGGCGGGGGCATCGGCATGGGATTGCCGATGGCGATCGGCGCGGCGCTTGGCGGCACGGGCAAAACGATTGCGCTCGTCGGGGACGGCGGCTTGCAGCTGAGCTTCGGCGAACTCGCGACGCTCGTTCAAGAAGACGCCGACGTTCTGCTGCTTGTGATGAACGACCGCGGTTACGGGGTCATCCGGAACATCCAGGATCACGTGTTCGGCGGCCGTCACTACCTCGCCGACCTCCTCACGCCCGATCTCCAGGCAATCGCGGCGGCGATCGGTCTGCCGTCCGCGCGCGCGCACGACACGGACTCGTTCGTGGTGGCCCTTAGGATGCTCGGTTCACGCCGCGGACCGGCGCTGCTCGAGGTCGACATGGTCGCGTTCGGTCCGTACGCGTCCGCGTTCGCCGGGCCGCCGGTCCGTGAGTCCGCACGTGCGTAGCGCCGCGCCGTCACGCGGCGAGGCCCTAGCGCTGCTCGCCCTCGGCATCGCAGCCGCTCGACCATGCCCCGCCGTCGCTGCCGATACGGTCGTCCGGCTTGGGATTCAGCCGGTCGAATCTGCAGGTCAAGCATTTTTCGGGCTGGACCTCGGCTATTTCCAGGCCGCGGGCATGGACGTACGCCTGACTACGCTTGCAAACGGTGCAGAGCTGGTCGCGGCCGTGATCGGTGGCTCGCTCGACGTCGGTCAGTCGGCCGTCGGTTCGGTAGCGCAGGCACACGTGAAGGGGCTCGACGTCAAACTGATTGCGCCGGCCGGCATGGCTCTCGCCTCGGCAGCGACGGATCTCACGCTGGTTGCGAAAGACTCGCCGATTAAGACGGCCGCGGATCTGAACGACAAGGTCGTCGCCGTGAACGGAATCGGCAATTCTCTAATGTATGGAACGCAAGCGTGGATCGACAAGAACGGTGGCGACAGTAAGCGCGTCAAATGGATCGAGCTTCCGTTTTCGTCGATGGCCGATGCGATCGCATCTCATCGTGTCGATGCGGCGACGCTCGTGGAGCCATACGTTTCTGACGCGAAGTCCGTGGCGCGCGTGCTTGCCGCTCCGCTTGACGCGATCGCGGCTCGCTGCCCCGCCACGACATGGTTCGCCAACGGTGATTGGCTCGCGCGCCGGCCGGACATCGCAGCGAAGGTTGTCGACGTGTTCCGGCGTGCGGCGCTGTGGGGGAACGTGCACGCTAGCGAAGCGGGTGCGATTCTCTTGCGTTACACGAAAATCAAGCCGGAGACGCTTGCCGTCATAACGCGGTCGACATTCGGTACCGACTTGATCGCCGCAGAGATTCAACCGCTCATCGATGCGGGCGTGCGCTACGGTGACATACAACGCGCCGTCGCTGCGAACGACCTTATATGGAAGCCGACGAGGAACTGATTCGATGCTCGATATAACGATGACCGGCGCGCGCGCTATTCTCGCCACGCTCAAAGCTAACGGCATCGACACGATTTTCGGTCTGCCCGGTTCGACCGAAGCGCCGTTGCTCGAAGCGCTGCGTGCCGACGGAAGCTTTCGCTACGTGTTGACGTTGCAAGAGAGCGTGACCGTCGCCATGGCGGACGGCTACGCGCGCGCGTCGGGCGGCATCGGCTTCGCCGGCCTGCACACGAGCGTCGGCACGATGAACGGGCTCAGCCAAACCTACAACGCCGCGCGTGACGGTTCGCCGGTCGTCGTCACGGCCGGTAATAAAGACGCGGGTATCCAAGCGCAAGATGCGTTTTGCGCGCTGCAAGATCTGCCCGGACTGGCGCGCGGTTTCGTCAAGCACGCGTGGCAGTCGCTGACGCCGGATGCGGTCGCGTCCGACGTGCGCCGCGCGATCAATGTCGCGTCCGCGCCGCCCACCGGGCCGACGTACCTCGCCATTCCCGAAGACGTGCAAGCCGGGTCGGTTTCCGCGCTCGACGAGTCGTCGCTGCGCGCCTTCGCACGATCGCCTGAAGCGCGTCTCTCGCGGCGCCCCGATGCGGAGGCGGTGCGTGCTGCCGTCGCGTTGCTCGTGAAAGCGCGCCGGCCGATTCTCGTGCTCGGTGCCGACGCGGCCGATCACGCGGACGAGTCGCGGGCGCTCGCCGAGGCTATGGAACTTCCGGTGTTCGCGATCGAGCGCACCCAACTCTCACGGCTGCCGTATCCCGTTCGCGATCCACGCTATCTCGGTCAGTACGCCGAAGAACGGGCGTTGATCGCCGACGCCGACGTCGTGCTGGTCGTCGGAGCGCGCGTATTCATGCCGTTCTCGAGCGATGCGATCACGCAGTTGCCGTCCGGCGCGCGGCTGATCCACGCGGTCGACGCCGCCGAATTCGTCGGCTGGACGAACGTCCCCGACATCGGGCTCGCCGGCGATACGCTCGCCGTTCTCGCCGATCTGCGTGCGGCGGTCGATGCCGCCGGCGGCATCGCTCCCGACGTCCGGGCTGAGCGCATCGCGGTGCTAGGCGACTTGCGCGCGCGCTACGCCGACGCTACGGCGCGCGACCGCGAACGGCACGAAACACTCGCAAGAGACGCGGGAGCGGTGTCGCTCGTCGCGCTCACCGACGCGCTCGGCGCGGTTTTGCCGCCCAACGCCCTGATCTTCGATGAGGCGATCTCTTCGTCACGCGCGTTGTTGCGTCACACAGCGTTCCCGGACGATGCGCGGGTGTTTCGTACCAACGGCGGATCGCTCGGCTGGGGACTTCCCGCGGCCGTCGGTGCGAAAATCGCGCGGCCGGATCGCGCCGTCCTCGTCGTCGTCGGCGATGGCTCGTTTCACTTCACGCCGCAGGCGCTGTGGACGTCGGCGCGAGAGAAGGCACCGGTCGTCGCGATCGTCGTCGACAACAGCGGCTACCTCGCGGTGAAGCTCGCGATCGAACGGCACCTCGGCGTCCCCTCCGACATGCGCGAACATCCGGGAACCGTCTTGTCGGTCGATCACGCGAACGTCGCCCGCGGGTACGGTGCCGACGTCACCACCGTCGGTAACGCCGGCGGCCTCGTGCCCGCGTTGACGACCGCCCTTGCGTCGGATCGCTCGACCGTCATCGTCGTTCCGGTGCCGAACGTCCGCAAGTAAGCATCGCGCTAGCACACTAAAGCTGCGCGATGAATTCCGCTGTCGTGACGGCGCGCGGCAGCAAGCCGTATCGGAACGCGAAGTCGAGCGGCGCTTGAACGAACTTTGGATCGTTCGTCGTCGGGTAGTACGCGCGCGTCATCGTCGCGATGATCGACGGGTCCATCTTTGCGACCCGTGCCAGGATTGGCGCTGATTCGGCCTGATGTGTGTTCGCCCAGTGCGCCGTCGCAAAGATGCCGGCAACGAGCTTTTTCGCCGTTTCCGGATTTTTCTGCAGCCAGCCTTTGCTTGCGAACCAAACGATGGCGGCAAACTCCGGTGCGATCACCGTGTACGGC
The DNA here is from genome assembly GCA_965277075.1 of Candidatus Lustribacter sp. Taxonomy (GTDB): domain Bacteria; phylum Vulcanimicrobiota; class Vulcanimicrobiia; order Vulcanimicrobiales; family Vulcanimicrobiaceae; genus Lustribacter. Next base: position 1,170,713 of record OZ255707.1, on the reverse strand, counting down.
GTTGCGAAGACCCGCACGTCGCCGGCGTGAATCGCCACGCTGAGCGCGGGCTCGGCGATCTGCGCCGCAGCGATTGTCCCGCGCGCAAGCGCCGCCCCCATCTCGGGGAATTTCAGTTCGACGAACTTGACGCGAGCCGGCGGCACGCCGTTGTGCTCGAGCCACGCGGTTACCCCAAGTTGATTGAAATCGTTGAGCGTGGATACGGCGATCGTCGCGCCGTCGAGGTCTTTCGGCTTCAAAAACGGGGAGCTCTTCGCCACGCACAGCTGCGAATACGAGTGTTTCACCGAGTAGAGCGAGGCAGGAGCGATCATCAGTACGGGGAGCCCGTGCGCGACCGCATTCGCGACTTGCACGATGTTCGCGATGCCGACGTCGAGGTCGCCGGCGAGGAGCGCTTGCACGATCGTTGCGCCGTTTTGAAACGATGTGAGTTGCGCGTTGATGCCGTTGTCGCGAAAGATGCCGCGGTCGACTCCGAAGTACGACGTCGCGAACGAGTCGACCGGATCTGTTCCGATACGTACGACGGGCGCCGTGTCGGTTTGCGCGAGCGCCGGCCGTGCTGCCGTTGCAGCGCAAACGGCCGTGAGGAAAGCTGGACGGGTGATTGCCATGATGAGACCCCCGGGCGCTCGTTTGCCGACGACCGCCGCCGACCTTTGTAAAGGACGACCGTTATATCGAAGCGGCTTTGCGCGCCGCAGTCGCCCGATCGATCGCCGAGAACAGGCCGTCGATGCCGTCGGAACCGGCACCGTTTGGGGCAAGCCGGCTACATGCTCCCAATCCGTTCAGCATGCCGGCGTCGAGATGTGTACTTGTCTCGTATTTCCGTTGCAGTTGTTCCCATCCGAATCCCGTTTCAGGGTCGCCGATCGAACGATCGACTTCGCGGGTATGCCGTGATCCGGCTCCGTCGATCACGTGTACCCGTGCCGGCCAAGCCGACGGATAGCGCGCGTCGAGAGACGCGTCGATGACGACGCGCGTACGGCTCGTAAGGCGTGCTATTGCGGCGACGCGAAGCCTTCGATCGCGTAACACATCGAAGGCGGCGTCCGGCGCGAATGCCGCGAGCGCGAGCTGATATTGTACCGACGAGAACGATTCTTGCCTACCGCAGCATCCGTCCGATGGTGGCCGCGATTCCGAAACCGGCACAAACGTACGTGGGCCAAATCCCGCGATAGAGGATGCGCGGGCCGTCGATGGCTATTGCGAACCGAATGATGGTCTCGTATCCCGCTATACACGCAAAAAGTAACGCCGACTCATCGATGTCGGTACGCGTACTCGCAAGTGCAAGCGCGGCCGGGACAATAATCGCGCCGGGAGTGATGCACGATTGCATATGGATATCGTCGACTTCACTGCAGCGCGCCGCCACGCATCCGAGAAGTGCGGCCGCCGGCAAACTCGTGCGAATGCCGGTTCCGACGGCGCGTGCATTTCCAGTGCCGTACTGTGCTTCCACGACGGCTTGCACGCACAGCGATTCGCTCACGCCGCCGCCTGCAATCGCCGCAGCGACGCTGTCGAAAATGTGCCGTTGCATCGTGTCGACGACATCGGGAGGCGTGTTGTTCGCGTCGAGGGCCGTGACGAAGTGCGCGAGTAAGGAAGTGCTGTTCATCGGGCGCTGCGCCCTTTCATGATGGCGCCTAAACGCCTTCAACCGGCGCATCAGCAAAGGACCGCAGCCCCGATGTAGCGGATACGCGCGATCCCATGAGCACGGATGGCGGCCCGATCGGCACGCTCGCACGCGGGTTGCACGTCCTCGCGCGCGTCGCTGCGGCACGCGGCCCGATCGGCGTTACGCAACTCGCCCAGCGCGCCGAACTCGATAAAGCAACGACGCATCGGCTCGCGAGTAAGCTTGTCGACCTCGGGTATCTCGAGCGCGACGACGATGACGGCAAATTTCGACTGAGCTTGCACGTCCTCGATCTTGGTTTCGCCTATCTCGCGTCGCTCGATGTACGTACGCAAGCGTTGCCGGAGATGCGCCGGCTTCACGACGAGTATGACGGCGCGATTACGCTTTCCGTGTTGGATCAGACCGACATCGTCTAGACGATCGGGATCGACGTGCGGACTTTTCCGAGGACCGGCGCCGACCTTGGTAAATGACCGGTCATGGCTCGTATCGTTGGGGCTTTCGGCGTTTCGCACGGTCCGCTCCTCACGACGCCGCCCGATCAATGGCATCAACGCGCGGCGGTCGACAAGCGCAATCCGCGCCACGCGTACCGTGGAGCGTACTACGATTACAACGGTTTGCTCGCGGCGCGTAACGGCGGCTTCGCAAGTCAGCTCGATCTCGCGACGAAGACGAAGCGGTACGACGCCTGCCAAGCGGCGGTCGCCGAATTGGCCCGGCGCTATGCGGCATGCGGCGCGAACGCTGCGATTATCCTGGGTAACGACCAACGCGAGCTCTTCCGGGACGACTTTACGCCGGCGTTCCTCGTCTACGCGGGTGCGGAGATCGCCAACATTTATCCCGACGAAGACGAAGTCGAGCGCCTCGATACGATGGGCCTGAAAATCTCACTGCATGGACACGTGCCGCCGGGAAGCGCCGTGTACGCCGGGGCACCCGAGACCGCCGATGCGATCGTCGATTCGCTGATTGCGCGTGAGTTCGACGTCGCCGTCTCGCAGAAGCTGCCGCGGCCCGATGGAGCGGACTTCGGCATCCCACACGCGTACGGTTTCATCTTTCGGCGCATCATGAACGACGCACCGCCGCCGACGGTGCCGATCTTCGCGAACGTCGGCGAAACGCGCAATCAGCCGAAATTACGGCGCATGATCAAGTTCGGCCACGCGCTCAAGTCAGCGATCGACGAACTGCCGGACGATCTCAACGTCGCCATGTTTTCTTCCGGCGGATTGACGCATTTCACGATCGACGAAGAATTCGACCGCGACGTGATGGCCGCGATGCAGGCCGGCGATGAGGAGAAGCTGGCGTCGTTCCCCGAGTCTTGGTTCTGGGGCAATACCTGCGAGACGAAGAGCTGGTATCCGATGGTGGCGGCGATGAACGATCTCGGGCGCCGGATGGACGTTATCGATTACGTGCCCTGCTACCGGTCGGAAGCCGGCACCGGCCAAGCGATGATCTTTGCGTCCTGGAACGAGTCTTAGACCGGCGTCGCATGTGAGCCGTGCCCTCCAAACGGCCAACCGGCGAAGCCAAACAGCCGTTTCCTTCATCCAACCATACAGAAAAGTTATCGTGACCTAAAGGAAAATAAGTTTCCTGAGTCGCACGGCCTACCAACGCAATTTCCGTACGCTTACCTCACCGGTAGACATCGGATAGCGCTGCCTCACCTTTTGGTGGGGCCTTTGAACACGCCGTGCATGACCTTCGTGAGGGGTGTGCGACGTTGTCATCCTTCACACTTTGGAGAAACGACTTGTCGAGATTCATTCGCACGATCTCGCAATCGGTTAGCGCCTTCGCCGTTCTCAGTATGGTCTGTACCAGTGTTGCCGTCGCCAACCCGACGACCACCGTACCGGCATCGACGACGACCACGGCCGGCGCAACCGGTGCACCCACAGGCTCGACGACGGATCTCACCGGCACCGCCATCAACACCGATGACGTTGCTCAGGGTGGACCGTTGTCCGACGTCCCGCAAGGCCACTGGGCCTACGATGCCGTCGCTCAGCTCGTAAAAGATGGTTTAATCAAAGGCTACCCGGACGGCACGTTCAAGGGCAACCGCCCGATGACGCGCTACGAGGCAGCCGTCCTGACCTATCGCGCGGTCGATCAGATCGAAGCGCAAATTGCCGCCGGACGAGCGGTGTCGCAAGCCGACATCGATGCGGCAAAGAAACTCTTGGCGGCGTTCGGCAAAGAATTGAAAGCCGTCGAGACGCACGTCGACGCGCTGCAGAAACAAGTGGATAGCGTGAAGGCCGAGGCCGACGCAACCCAGCTGCGCGTCAATCAGGGGAAAGTCGGCTTCCAACTCGAGGAACGGCCCGGCACGGCGTTCAGCAACATGTCGGTCATCAACGGTGGCCCCGTGACCCAATTCGGCGCAACGCCCGGGAACGCCATTGCCGGCGGCCAAGGCCAGTTACTGACGGCGCCGCTCGGTTCCCAGTTCGCGTTCGGGCCGGGCGGCTTGAACACGTCGCCGATCGGGCCGCAGAGCCATGGCGTGAACTACACGCTCGCCCGATTCCTCATCGGCGGCCAGATCGACTCGCGCTGGTCGTACGGTACGCGCGTCTCCGACCGTCTCGTCAACGAGAACGCCCTCGGCAACACGACGGTGAGCCCGTCGTTCTGCACGGTGACGACGACGACCAACTGCTCGTTTTCCGACCTGAACAACGGCAGCGGTACGAACCCGCTCAACTTGGACTACGCCTACTTGCAGTATAGTTCACCCGGTGGACTCACGTCGCAATTCGGACGCTATTCGGTCGGTGAATTCGGCCGCTACGCGCATGCTCCCGAACAGCTGCTCTTCAGCGGCCAACAGCTCACGGGCTTCAACGTCGGCTACAACGACCCGCGCGGCCATATTTTCGCGCAGGTTTACTACGCGATTCCGTCCGTTTCAGTGGCCCAACTGTCGACGAACGGCAATCTCCCCAACGCCGGCCAAGGCGTCTGTTCGCAGAACATCGTCGGCTTGAACTACGCCTCGAACTCGATCTTACCGGGTGCGCAAGGCCACTTCAACAACGTCAACCCGTATTGTAATGCGACGCAAAGCGAAATCGGCGCATGGGTCGCGTATTATTTCTCCGGTCCGCGCATCGCCATCGGTGGCAGCACCGACAACGACGTCGCGAAACAGTACACGTTTTATAACCCGTCGGCCGTCAACTGCACCGTGCGGGGCACGGTCTTGCAAGCCGCAAGTCCGAACCTGTGCGTCCTGAACGGCGGCACATATATCCAGGGCGCGGCCCAGGGCAATTACCTTACCGAACTCACGAATCCACAGGCGGTCGAGGCCTACGCATCGTTCTACTTTGGTCCGTATAAAGTCCCGACGTTCAACGTCGAGGTTTCCGCCGCGAAGCACATTGGCGTCAACCCGTTTACGGGCGGCGCGTACGGCCAATCGCTCGCGTATTCGGGTTCGCTGACGTATGCCAGCAAGGGCAACGTGTTCAGCACCGGTAGTAACAACAATCCGTTTTTTGCGGCCGGCGGGCGCAAAGACTCGAACGTGGCACAGATCGCGTACGAGTATTACGGGCTGAACAGCCTCGGCGGCATCGACGCCGGAAACTTCTCCGGAACCGTCAACCAGGTCAACAATATCGGCTACGGTACCAACCCTAACGGCTTGTACTACTACTCGGCTGAAATCGGCCACTGGTTCAGCGACAGCGTCCGTCTTTCGGTGTTCGCCTATCATCTCCAGAACAACCGGAACATCCCGGTCGGCACGAACGGCTCGGCTAACACCTGCGCCGGCTGCTTCGTCAACTTCCTCCAACAAAACGAAGTCAACGCCGAGATGTACGTCTACTTCTTCTAGCGTCGACGTTGCGAAGAGCTTGACGCTCTTCGCCGAAGCAGTGATGGCCTCGCGGAAGCGAGGCCATCACGTTTAGGAACCAATATGTTCAATTGTAATCGACGGTGGTTCGCGGCCGCCGCCCTCGTCTTTGCCATCCCGTTCATCGGCGCGGCACCGGGTGCGCCGAAGCCGGCGATCGTCGTCTACCCGTTCAGCGGCGCCCAGGGAGTCGCGCCGACCATCGGCGCGAACGTCGCGCTCGTGACCGCGTTGCAGCTCTCGCAGGGCGGCGACATCACCGTCAAGTCAGCGCCGGCGGACACCCAACGCGCCGACTACCTGCAGACGGCGCGCGGCCTCGGCGCCGACTACTATGTCTCGGGGTTCGTCTCACCGATCGGGAATCAACTCGCCGTCATCGAGCAGCTCGTCAGCACGAGAAACGGTGTATCGGTGTGGCGCAGCAACACGATGCAGCTCACGGTGCCCGATGACGCGCGCGCACAAGCGTCGGATTTGCACGATGCGATCGTGCAGGCGGGCGCGCAGCAGCCCTTTCCGGTCAGTCAGAGCCAGAGCGGCGCGAATGCGCCTCCGCCGCGATCGAGCAGTGCTCGACCGGCGAAGCCGGAAGCACCACTGCCCATCCCGCGCTTCGAATCGATACCTGCGCCGGTTGCGGCCGTTCCGACGGCAGCGCCGGTCGCACGAAAAACGGCGGTCATCTTGCCGTTCGGCGGAGGCACGATCGCTGCGGTCAAGCACTATGTCCCGGACGCGCTCCTGCGCACGTTTCCAACCTACGGTATCAGCGGCGCGAAGGCCACGACCGACTCCGACGACGTTGCAGCGGTCGGGCTGGTTCTCTGCACGCAGTTCAACGCCGACGTGTTGTTCAGCGGAACGATCGACACGTCGCAATGGGATCCGGAACGGGGTTGGTATTTCGATGCCAATCTCAGCTTAAAGGTTTCCGACTGCAAGGATCTCTCGCGCAAGCCGCGCACGATCGAGACGACCGCGATGAGCGGCAACGTGCAAACTGCGATCGATATCGCGATCGCGCAAGCACTCAAGGACTATACGAACCCCCATTTTGTCTCGAACCGCTAAGCGATTGGATAGAGGTTGCTTGATTGACCTTGGCGCCGCATGGGTAAAAAGTTTGCATGAAGCAATCATTCGCGGCCATCGTGGCAATCGGAACGGCGCTTGCGACCGGCATCGGCGCTGCGAGCGCGCAAACCGGTTCGCCGGCGCCGTCAGCCAGTCACGCACCGAATACGGTCAAGAAAAACCCGGGCTATCATTCATCGCAGGCGTCGGGGTCGGCGGATCAGCAGAATTCGCAGACGTCGCAGTTCCGGAAGAGTTCGGGCTCATCCGGCGTGGCGAAGCAACATGCCGGCTATAATTCATCCGCGGCTTCGGGGTCGGCGGATCAACAGAATTCGATGACGTCCGAGTTCAATAATAAGGCCCGTCACGGCTCCGGGGTCCCGAAGGAGCACTCGGGAATGAATTCGTCGGCGTCGTCCGGTTCGGCGGATCAGCAAAACTCGCTCACCTCCCAGCCGACATCGTCACCCGGACACTAACCGCTACATGACCATCCCGCCGTCGACCACCAGCGTGTGGCCGGTGATGTAGCGGGCATCGGGCGAGACCAAGAACGCGACGGCGCCGGCGATATCGTCCGGCGTTTCGTCTTCGATGAGCGCGCGCCGCGAGCGGTACTCGCTCCAGCGCGCTTCGGGCACGCCCGACGTTGCATCGTTCGCGATCAAGCCGGGGGCGACGGTGTTCACGCGCACGCCGTTCGGACCGAGTTCGCGCGCGAGTGAGCGCGTCATCGCGATGATCGCACCCTTCGTTGCGACGTAATGCAAGAGACGCGTCGCGCCCCAGAGCGCCGTGTCGGACGCGAGATTAACGACGGCCCCGCCGCCGGCGCGCACGATTGCCGGCACGATGTACTTGCACGCGAGCCACGTGCCTTTCACGTTGACGCGAAAGAGCCGGTCCCATTCGTCTTCGTCGATTTCGGCGTACGTTTTACCGCCGACGGAATTCGCGATCGCGGCGTTATTGACGAGCGTCCCGATCGCGCCGAGCGCTGTTGCAGCCTGCACGAGCGTGCGCAGCGACGCCGCATCGGCGATGTCCGTGTGAACGAACGTCGCGCGGCCGCCGCCGGCGACGATCGCCGCGGCAGTTGCAGCACCGGCAACGGCGTCGATCTCGGCGATGACGACGTGATGCTCGCGCGCGAGGCGGCGCGCGATCGATGCGCCGAGGCCGCGGCCGGCCCCGGTGACGATGGCGATCGACGCGGTCGGCGTCAGCGTGCTTGTGCCGGGATTTTGTTGACGGTCTCTTTCGTGACTTCGAACGTCGGGTTCTCGATCGTGTGGCTCTTCGGTTTCTTTCCGGCGAGAAAGTCGGCGGCGACGTCGACCGCGAGCACGCCCCATGCGTAGGCTTCGTTGTCGATCGTGTAGTCGATGCCCGCGCCCTCGCGGATCATCTGGACCACTTGCGGATAACCGTCCCAGCCGGCGACGTAGATCTTGCCCGGCACGACGCTGCGCTCTTTGAGCGCCTGTGCGGTGCCTTGTGCGAGCTCGTCCGAGACGTTGACGATCGCCTTGACGTCGGGGTGCGCCGTGAGGATGTTGCTCGCGGCGGTGAGCCCGGCGTCGATCGTCAACGGCCCGTTGAGATCGGCAACGACTTTCACGTTGGGATTCTTGGCGAGGATCTCCATCGCGCCCTGATGCCAGCCGTAGACGAAGCCGATCGCCGGCGGCCCCTCGATGATGCCGATCGGGCCGCTACCGCCGATCGCCTTGATCGCCGCGGTCATTTCCAAGCGTCCGAACTTCGACCAGTCGTTACCGATGAACGCGTCTTCCGCCGTCATGTCGGCGATGTCGTTTGCCAGCGAGATGACCGGTACGCCGGCGGCCCGCGCCGCCTTGTACGCGTTGATCAATGCATTCTTGTCGAACGGCGAACACAAGATAAGATCGACCTTTTTCGTGACGAAATTCGCGACTTGATTCGACTGCTGCTGCGCGTCGGGTCCGGAATACTGAAACTCGAGATCGATGTTTCGTTTGGCGGCTTCCGCCTCCATGCCCTTACGCATTTCGACGTACAGCGGAATGGTTTGCGAGTAGAACGCGACGCCGACGCGCTTGTGCGCCGCTTGTGCGTGCGCCGGCGAAGTGAGCGAAGCGATGAGTGCGAGGAGAACAAAAAAGGCCGAAGGCTTCAACGTCATAAGCGGGAGTGCTCCTTCCGTGATCGTAACGGCTACCGGCGACGGATCAGTTCCGACGAAGCGGCGACGATGAAAACGATTCCGACGGCAACTTGCTGATTCGAGTACGCGACGCCGAGCAATTCGAGGCCGTTCTGCAAGAGGGCGATCAACGCGACGCCGAGGAGCGTGCGAACAATCGAACCGCGTCCGCCGTACAGGCTCGTGCCGCCCAGGATGACCGCCGCCGTCGCGTAGAGCGTGTAGATTTCCCCACTCGTCGGCTGCGCGGCTTGCACGCGAGCCGCGAGCAAGACGCCGCCGATCCCGCCGGTCAGTCCGGAAAGCACGAAGTTGATGACGCGGATGCGGTCGATCCGTAGTCCGGCGAGACGCGCGGCCTCACGGTTGCCGCCGACCGCGAACGTTCGAATGCCGAACACGGTGCGGTGCAAGAGCACGTAACCGCCGGCGAAGGTCAAGAACATCCACCACACGAGCGCCGGCAGGCCGAGAACGTTCGCGTTCGCAAGCGCGCCGAACGCGTCGGGAAGATTGCCGATCGACGAGCCGCTGGTAATCGAGAGCGCAACGCCCTGACCGATCACGAGCGTGCCGAGCGTCGCGACGAACGCCGGCACCCGCAGCACCGTCGTGATCGCTCCGTTGATCAGCCCGATGAGCGCGCCGCAGGCGAGACCCGCGGTGACGCCCAGCGCGACGTTGTTCCCGGTTGCCGTCATCTCGAGCGCCGCGACGACGCCCGAGACGGCGATGTTCGCGCCGATCGAAAGATCGAGATCGCCGCCGATGATGACGAACGTCGTGCCGACCGAAACGATACCGAGAATCGCGGCCTGCAACAGGATCTCGGTAATATTGCGCGCGCTCAGGAAATACGGCGAGAGCAGCGTCAGCGCCACGACGAGCACCATGAGGATGACGGGCACGAACGCGAGGTCGATCCATTCGCTGCGCGAGCGCCCGCGCGCAGCGATGCTCACGCGGCGACGCCGGTCGAGATCGCCGTGATCGTGCTTTCCGTCGCTTCGTGATGCGACACGACCGCCTCGAGTCGGCCGGCGTGAAAAATCGCGATGCGGTGCGCGATCGCGAGCAATTCGCGCAACTCGGTCGACATGAAGATCACGCTGCCGCCGGCTTCGGCGAAGGCTGCGAGCTGCCGGTGAATCTCGGCCTTCGCGCCGATATCGACCCCGTGCGTCGGCTCCTCGATCGCGATGACCCGCGCGCCCGAGGCGAGCCAGCGCGCAATGAGAACTTTCTGTTGATTGCCGCCGGAGAGCGAACCGACGGGCGCGTCGATCGACGCGCAGCGAATGCCGAGCGACGCGCGATAGTCCTCGGCGATCGCGGCGCGCTTCGCCCCATTCGTGAAACCGAACGTGCTGATGCGATGCAACGATGCGAGCGCGATGTTATCCGCGACGGACGCTTCGAGCGCGAGGCCGGCGCCCTTGCGGTCTTCGGGGATCGTACCGATTCCGGCGCGGACGGCATCGGATGCGTCGTGAATGACGAGCGGGCGCCCCGCAATGTGCAACGTACCGTCGAGCGGACGCCGTCCACCGAGTGCGCGCACCAGGTGCACCGCGCCCGATCCGACGACACCGGTCAAGCCGATGATCTCACCGCGATGCAGCGTGAGATCGAACGGCTGCGCGCCGGCACGTGCGTGCACGCCGGTGAATTGCAAGATCGGCTCGCTACCGGCCGCGCGCGGGGCCGGCGGTTCGCCCGGGCGCCGTCCGAGAATCGTTTCGACCAAGACGTCGCCGTGCATGTTCTCGCGGGTCACGAGGCCGGCGTTGCGTCCGTCGCGCAGAATCGTCGCACGGTCCGCGACGCGCACGACTTCTTCGAGCCGGTGCGTCACCAAGATGATCCCGTGATGCTCCGCGCGCAAGCGTTCCAGCAGTGCGAGGACGCGCGCTGATTCGCGTTGCTCGAGCGACGCCGTCGGTTCATCGAGAATGAGGTAGGTTGCATCGATGGCGAGGGCGCGCGCGATCTCGACGAACTTTTGTTCGGCGGCGTCGAGTTCGCGTACGGGCCGGTCGACGTCGATCGCGATTCCGAGTCGTTCGAGCAACGCGTGCGCTTGCGCGCGCATCGATCCGCGTGCCGCGAGTCCTGCGCGTTGCGGCGGCCGGGGCAACGTTCCGATGACGTTTTCGGCAACCGTCAGATTTGGCCAGACGTGATAATCCTGATGCACGACGGCGACGCTGCCGTCGAACGTCAGCGTTCCCGCATCGGGCGCGAGCGCGCCGGCGAGAATTTTGACCAGCGTGCTCTTGCCGGCGCCGTTCTCCCCGAGCAATGCATGAATCTCGCCGCGCTCGCACGCGAACGAGACGTCGTCGAGCGCGACCACCGGGCCGAACCGTTTGACGATTCCCGCGGCACCGAATTGGTTCACGCGGGCGAAGGCTCGTAGCCGGCGTCCGGAACGCCGGCCATCGCCGCGCGAATCTCGGCGCTCGGCGGACCGCTCGTTCCCCACAGATCCATGAACTGCGGCGCGCGCACCCACACCGTCGGCTGCCATGCGGCTTCATCATCGATCGTGATGCCGTCGGCGATCAGCTCGACGACGTATCCCGACGGTTCGATAAAGTAATTGAAGACCTGATGGCCGGGACCGTGCCGCCCGGTTCCCCACATCAGCGGCGAGCCGGTGCGGCGAACGCGTCCTTGCGCGCGGAAGAGATCGTCGATCGACGGCATCGTCCAGGACGTGTGGTTGTACGACGCAAACGGCGCGGCGTTGAACGCGATCGAATGGTGTTCGGCGTCGCACCGCAGGAACGACATGACGTGCTCGCTCCAGTCGGAGACACGGAGACCGAGCACGTCGGTGTAGAACGTCGTCACGCGGTCGATATCGGGTGTGTTCACGACGATGTGCGCAAGCTTATGCGGTGCTTCGGGCAGCGTCGCCGGCGGGGCATGTTCAACGCCGGCGGAAAGCTCCACGCAGCGGCGATCCGGGTCGAGGAACCGCAGTCCGTACCCGCCGCCCGGAGTTTCGAGTGCGCGCGGTGACATCACGATCTCGACGGCCGCCGTCGCGAGATCGCGCGCCGCCGCGTCGACGTCGGCGCGCGAGCCGAGCGCGAACGCGATCCGTTCGATGCGGCGTTGCAGACCGCCGGCGATCGCGAGTTGGAATCGTTCATTGGACTGCGTTCGCAGGTAGGTCGAGAAGCCGTCGTCGTGTACGTCGCGTAAACCCCACGCCTCGCGAAAGAACGCGAGCGATGCGGTCCGGTCCGGCACGACGAGCGCGATGTGTCGAAGATGCGTGATGTTCATACCTTCTCCGCCGGGGCGCGCGTGCGGGGGCGGCTCCCGTAGGCGCGCGAAAGTTCGGCGGCGACGTCGCGAACGGCCGGAATTACGACGCCGCGCACCGTTTCGTCCGTGAGTGCGTCGGCAGGAGCCGAAACGTTGACCGCCGCGATCGCACCGCCGGTGTCGTCGACGATCGGCGCCGCGACGGAACGGATCCCCAGTTCGAACTCCGCGTTCGAGATCGCGTAACCGCGCCCACGAATCTGCGCCAGTTCGTCCAGAAACGCAGTCACTTCGCCGAGCGTCGTCGTCGTATAGCGCACGAGATCGTTGCGCGTGAGCCACGCGCGAATCCAATCGTCGTGACGCGCCGCGAGCAACGTTTTCCCGATGGCCGTTGCGTGCGCCGGCAACCGCGAACCGATATGAATCGTGCTGCCGAGAATCGCGCGCGAGGCCGCACGGCCAACGTACACGACTTCTGCGCCGTCGAGGATGCCGACATGCGCCGACCCGTTCGTGCGGTCGCGAAGCCGTTCGAGATACGGCTGAGCGAGCTCCGCCAGCGGCACGTTCGCGAGTGCGGCAAAACCGATCTCCAGCACTTTCGTCGAAAGCCGATAGCGTTTCGTGACCGGATCGCGGTGCAGATACCCCACCGATTCGAGCGTGTGCAGAAAACGAAACGGCTCGGTGCGCCGCCATCCGAGGAGTCGCGCCACTTCGCCGAGCGAGAGCGTCGGGTGGTCGCGATCGAAGCAGCGCAACACATCGAGTCCGCGCGTGAGACCGCCGACAAGGTAGCGTTCGTCGCCGGCGTGCGTCATGCGCCGGCCCAGAGCGGCTCGGAGAACCGGCGCAGCATCGCGAGCGCGCTTTGCGGCGCAAGCAGCGACGTCTTGGGATTGCGCGGACTCGGATGGTTGTCCAGCCGGACCCGGAACGTGCCGAACGTTCCGCTCGCTTCGACCTCTTGCACGTTGGTCGTCGCGTGCGGATCGGCGATGATGTCGACCCGCACGTCGGTGCCGCCGGCCGCTAGTGCCAGGACCGCGGCGACGTTGACGTTGTTCGGGAACGCGCGAATCGCGTCGGCGACCGTGCCGGAGAAAATCGTCGTTGGGGTCGTGAGCGCGTCGAGATCGATCGCATGCGCGAGTACGTGCGGCGCGCCGGCGAGTCCGCGCGGCGGTTTCGTCGTGCGTAAGGTCAGCGCGTGCAAGCCGCCGCCGACGGCCGCCGCGCGGACGCCGTCGACGCCGGCGATCGCGCCCGACGGAACGTAGATGCGGCGATCACGTGCGCGCGCCGCGGCCAGCAGCGCCTCGCGCAGGGGAGCGTCGACGAGCGCGCCGGCGCTGAGCAGCATCACGTCGGCCCCGCGCGTGAGCCAGCCTTCGGCGTACGCGCGAACGACGTCTCCGCCGGCGGCTTCGATGACGAGCGGCGCATGGTCGGCGAGCGTTGCCAGGTCGGTGACGACCGTCGCCGATTGGCGTCGCGCGATCGTTTCGACGCGGGCGGAAGATGCCGGCTGGGCGCCGATCGCGCATACGCGTACGGGTCCCGCTTCGCCGCCGGCAATTCCGTCGATCAGCGCGCCGGCGATCGCGCCGGCACCGGCAATCGCAACTCGCGTGACACGCTCGGGCGACTCGACACCCTCGAGGAACGCGCGCACGGCTCGGCTGAACGCGGCCGGCTGCTCGACCTGCGGCGCATGCCCGGCGGCGGCGATGACGGCGAATCGCGCGTCGAGGAGTTCGGTCGCGAGCGCCTCCGCCAGTGGAACGCCGACGACGGCGTCCGCCGCACCGCACAAGACCAGCGCCGGCGTATCGAGCGCCGCAAGCCACGGCCGAGCGTCGGTCGACGCGACGATTTCCGCAACGGTTCGATAGCCGCTGCCGCGGGCGCGGCGCATGTTGGCAGCGATCTCGGCAACGACGTCCGCCGGGGTCCCCGGGGCGGCGATCTCAGCTGCTCGTTCCCCGGCGCGCGCGATGAGCTCTTCGGCGAACGCAGCGCGGCCGGCGAGCCAGCGGGCCCGTTCGGCCGGCGGCAAGCCGCCGCGTCCGAGGGTCGCGTCGGCGAGCACGAGCGAGCGGACCCGTTCCGGCGTGCGCCGCGCGACCGCCAGTGCGACCAGCGCGCCGAACGAGACGCCGGCGAGGTGCGCGGACCCCCCTTCGGCATCGATCATGGTCGCTAAGCGATCCGCCAGCGAATCGAGCGTGAACGGTGCGTCGGCCGATGCGCCATAGCCCGGCAGGTCGATCGCGATCAGGCGGAAGTCGGTGAGGTACGGGACGACGCGATCCCATGATGTCGCCGACGAGCCGATCCCGTGCAACAAGAAGACCGCCGGTCCGTGGCCGTGAACGCGGACGGCGACTTCTGCGAGCGTTGGTTCGGTCAACATCTCGACGCCGACGACACGCCGTCTCCTATACGAAACACGTTTTCACGTGGGAATAATTGGTGTTATACTGCGTTGCAACCTAGCCGTCAAGGGAGAACTGCGTGACCGACCTCGCCGAATCGCCCGTTCACGTCGGCCGCTATCTCGACAAGCGTTGGGACTGGGATGCGTTTCCTGCCAATAGCGGGTTTGCCGAACTCGAGCGCGCGCAAATGCGGTACATCGGTGCCGGCGGCTCGCCCAAAACCGGCGACCGCGCGACGTTGCCGCCCGGCGCGTTCACGTGCAGCTTGATCTTTCAAGAACCCGGCCGGAAGGCATCGGTCCACCACCATCAGATCGAAGAGCTCTTCTTCGTGCATCGCGGTCATCTCACGATGACCTGGCAGTTCGGTGACGAGACGGTCGATTTCGTCGTCGGCCCCGGCGACGCGGTGCTCAACCCACCGGCGCGTCCGCACGGTTTTAGGAACGACGGTCCCGAGGACTGTCTCATGCAAATCATGGTCGCGACCGCGGCGCCGATGCTGCCGACCTACACCGATCATCCGGCCGATCATCCGACGAGCCCGTTGCGGCCGGCGCGCGCCGGGATGCGCGATGCATATCTGCGCGAGATCGAACCCTATCTCGCGCGTGCGGCCGACGCGATACCGCGCTCGCAACAAGTCGACGGCGGTACGTTCACTTCTGCGCCGTACGTCATGGCGCCCGACGCCGGAGGCCGCGTAGCACCGACGCACTTCACGTTCGCCGTCGATGCATTAACGCGCGACGCGACGACACCGGCGTACCGGCTCGACGTCGAAGAGGCGGTGATGGTGATCGACGGCGTCCTCGACGTCGAGACCGTCGATGCGTCCGGCATCGTGACGGCGACGCAACGACTCGGCGCACGCGATCTCGCGCTCGTGCCGCCGGGGGTCCGGCACCGGTTCGCGAATCGCGATGCGGCGTTGGTGCGCTTCGCCGCCATCGCCGGCGCGACGGACGTCGGTCCGTTCGGATGGCTAAATGCACACATTGTTTCCCTCGCGTAGCTTGTGCGCCAGCTTGTCCGTTCGGCTAATGCGGATGTTCTTCGGCTATCGGACCGGCGAAGGGGGAAGCCGCCGGCGCCGGTCATTGGGGGATATATGCCTGCAATGACGCGCCGCGATCTTTTCGCGGGAACCGCTGCCTCGACGCTCGCGCTGGGTCTCGGCGCGCGCAGCGCGCTCGCCGAGGTCAAGTCGATCGTGCTGGCGGAGCCCGCGCATCTCTTCGCGTACGTGCCGGTCTATCTCGCGATCGATCAGGGAATTTTCACCAAGCACGGTCTCGACGTGAAGACGCTGACCGCGGCGAACGGCGCGCACGTCACGGCGCTCGTAAGCGGACAGGTGTGGGGCAACGTGGGCGGCGCCGAGTCGAACGCGATGGCGAACAACGGGATCGCCGATCCGCTCATCGCGATCGTGAACATCGTCAACCGCGCGCTCGTCTATTTTTGCGCGAAGAAGGGCACTTCGCCGAAGTCGATGTCGCCGGCCGACATGAAAGATTTTTTGAAGGGGAAGAAGTTTGCGCTGAGTCGCTACGGTGGAACGCCCGACGTACTCGCGCGCACGTATATGGAGCAGAACGGCATCGATCTCAAGACCGACGTGTCGATCGTCAACAATGCGAGCATCGGGTCGGCACCGGATCTGGTCAAGAGCGGCGCCGTCGACATCGCGATCGCGACCGAGCCGCAGGTCTCGTTCGGCGTCGCGAACGGCATTTGGGAACAGCCGTTCTTCGCGTTTCCCTCACTCGGCGAATACGCTTTCACGTGTGTGAGCACACGGAAGTCGATGATCACGGGCGATCCGACGACGACGCAGAACTTCGTCTCGGCGTTCGTCGAAGCACTCAAGACGGTGCAAACGAATCGGCCGCTGGTCGAAGCGACGCTCAAGAAAGAGTTTCCGACGATCGACGATGCGGTCGCGAAAGCGGCGCTCGACCGGTGTTACCACGATCAGCTTTGGAGTAAGGACGGCGTGATGACGTCGGCCGGCTACGAGAAGGACATGGCGTCCGTGTATAAGTCCGGCGAAATGACGCGCCACGTGGCATTTACCGACGTGGCGGACATGCAGTTCGTCGCCAACGCGAACAAGCACAAGTAACCGGCACGCACGTGGACGGACGCGTTATCGTCGTCGGCGCCGGACCCGTGGGTTGCACGGCGGCCCTCGCGCTCGCGCAGCGCGGCATCCCGGTATTGCTGCTCGAGCGGGAGTTGGCGCTGCCCGACGATTTGCGGGCGTCGACCGTGCACCCGTCCTCGCTCGACTTCCTCGACACGATCGGGGTCGCCGAACGGATCGTTCCGCTCGGGCTTAACGCGCCGATCTACCAGTATCGCGACCGGCAGAGCGGCGATTTCATCAACTTCGATCTGGGCGTGCTGGGCGACGTGACGCGCTTTCCGATGCGCCTGCAGTGCGAGCAGTTCAAGATCACGCGCGTGATCGTCGCGATGCTCACCGAGATCGAGCACGTCGAAGTGCGTCTGGGCGTTGAGGTCAGCGATGTCGTCCCCGACGCGGACGGCGTGACGTTGACCGTTCGCGACCGCCAAGGCCGCATCGATCTCGTCCACGCTTCGTACGCGATTGCCTGCGACGGCGCAGCGAGCACGATTCGCAAACGCTTGGGCATCGAGTTCGAAGGCTTCACGTATCCGGAGAAATTTCTCTCGATCGGTTCGCCGCTCGATTTTACGCAGTATCTGCCGGGCCTGGCAAACGTCAGCTATATCTCCGACCCGGACGAATGGTGCGCGCTCGTTCGCGTCGTTGGATCCTGGCGCATCGTCTTTCCGACCGATTCTGCCGTCGACGACGATGTATTGCTCGCCGACGAACATGTCGACCGGTTGATGCGAACGTTCATTCCGATCCGTGAGCCGTTCGCGATCTTTCACCGCTCGATCTACCGGGTCCATCAACGCGTCGCCGAGACGTTTCATCACGGACGCGTGCTTCTCGCCGGCGATGCGGCGCATCTTAACAATCCGCTCGGCGGCATGGGAATGAACAGCGGCATTCACGACGCGTTCAACGCGGTCGACAAGATCGTGCGCATCCTCGCAGGCCGGGAAGACCCCGAGCCGTTGCTTGCACACTACACCCGTCAGCGCAGGATGGTCGCGGTCGAATACGTCCAGGCATCGAGCATGCGGAACAAACGTCTGCTCGAGGAACGCGATCCGGCGGTCCGCCGCGAGCGCTTCGACGAATTGCGCGCGATCGCGGCCGATCCCGCGCGCGCACGCGACTACCTGCGAAAGTCGACCCTCTACGAATCGTTGGAGCGTGCGAATGCTGTTGCATAGAACGCGTGACGCGCTCGGGCACCGGATGAAATTCGGGGTCGTCGCGCCGTCGACGAACACGTCGGTGCAGCCGGAATTCGACGATATGCGGCCGCGCGGCGTCACGAACCATTTCAGCCGGATCGATATCCCCAACGACCCGGTCCGCACCGACGCCGACTTCGATCAGCTGATGGTGAACATCCGCACGTCACTCGAAAAAGCGGTCGAGGTCGTGTTGTCCGCTCAGCCGGATCATATCGTGATGGGTATGTCGTCGGAAACCTTTTGGGATGGTCTCGACGGGTCGAAAAAGCTGCACGAGCGGATGCAAACGATCAGCGGGCTCGGTGTAAGCATGGGTTCCGATGCCTGTCAGGCCGCGCTGCGCAATTACGGCGACATCAAACGGCTCGGCATCATCACGCCCTACATGCCGGTCGGCGACGGAATGGTTCGCCGGTTTTTCACCGACTGCGGGTTCGAGGTCGTCGCGCTCAAGGGATTGCGTTGCGATAGTCCGGTCAATATCGCACACGTCACGGAAAAAGAGTTGCGCGACGCGTTCCTCGAGGTCGACGACCCGAGCATCGAAGCGCTCGTCCAAGTCGGAACGAACCTTGCCTGTGCTCGCACGGCTGCGATGGCGGAATTCTGGCTCGACAAGCCGGTGCTCGCAATCAACACCGCGACCTACTGGTGGGCATTGCGGTCGAACGGGATCATGGATAAAGTCGACGGGTTCGGTTCGCTTCTGCTCGATTATTAGACCGGCGCGGCGTCGAGTTCGTAGCGCTGCGACGTCGCGGCGTACTCGCCGGCACCGGCGAGCCGTTTGACGTCGGCGAACGGGGCGATCGGAATGCCGTTCGGGTCGCCGGTCGCGAGCGCGGCGAACGCGCGCTGCATCGCTTCCACCGCGCCGAAAAGCGCCTGATGGTAGATCGCGAAGGCGAAGCCCATCTCCCGGAGCGCAGCGGGCGAGAGTACCGGGGTCTTCCCGCCCGGGACCATGTTCGCCATCGCGGGCGCATCGATTTCGCGCGCGAACCGGCGCAGTTCGTCCTCGTCGGCAGGCGCCTCGAGGAAGAGCAGGTCGGCACCTTCGTCGCGGAACGCGCGCAGGCGCGCCATCGCTTCGTCGAAGCCGTGTGGCGCGCGCGCGTCCGTCCGCGCGACGATCGCGATGTCGAGCCCGCTCTCCCGCCGGGCGTCGACGGCCGCGCGAATGCGTAAGCGGGCGTCATCGAGCGGGACGACGACCTTACCGTCCATGTGGCCGCAGCGCTTCGGCGCGAGCTGATCTTCGATCATGATCGCCGCAGCGCCGGCGCGCGCGTAGCCGACGACCGTCGCCCGAACGTTCATCGCGTTGCCGTAACCGGTGTCGCCGTCGCCGATGAGCGCAAGACCGGGGTTGGCCGCGCAAATGAGCCGCAACGTTTCGACCATTTCAGCGTAGCCGATAAGGCCGTTGTCGGGCACACCGTAGCGCGCCGCCGCGACACCGAAGCCGCTCATGAACGACGCGGAAAATCCGGCTTGGTGGATGATGCGTGCAGAGAGCGCATCGAACGAGCACGGCGCGACGACGAGGTCGCGTGCTGCGAAGCGCGCGCGTAACCGGACGACCTGCTCTTCACGTGTCATGGCGCCCGTTTCCACTTCACCAGGTGCCCGACCCGTGAAACTCCGAACCGCGCCGGTTGATCTTCCGCGACGAGGCAAGGACAACGGCCGCCCGTCGCTCTACTGAGCGGCGTGGACGTCGAGCATGGTGTACTCACGGCGGTCGCAATTCTCAGTCTTGCGCTCGTCGTCGGCGTCGCCGCGGAACGATTGCGTATCCCGTACATCGTCGCGCTCTTGGTCGTATCGTTACCGCTCGCGCCGTTCGGCAGCGAAGAAGATTTCGTTCACTCGTTTCTCGTGCTTTTGCTGCCGGCGCTGGTCTTCGAGGCGGCCTGGAACTTTCACACGCGCGGCTTGCGCACCGCGTGGCCGGCGGTGCTCTTTTTGGCCGCGCCGGGCGTCGTCATCACGGTGCTTTTGGTCGCCGGCGGCCTCGCGCTCAGCGGCGAACTCCCGTTTGTGCCCGGCTTATTACTCGGCGCGATCGTCGCGCCGACCGATCCGATTGCCGTGATCGCCGCATTCAAGGCGCTTAACGTGCCGCAACGCCTGGCGGTGACGGTCGAGGGCGAATCGCTTTTCAACGACGGTGTCGGCGTCGTGATGTATGGTGCGCTGGCGCTCGCCGTCGCGAACGGAACGCACGTCGATCCGTTGCAGCTCACCGGCAACGTGATCGTCGTGTCGCTCGGCGGCGCCCTGGCCGGCGCGATCGTCGCGGCGGTTGCGTTCGCCGTCGCGCGCTTCGCGATCGAGCTCGACCTGCCGGTGGTCGCGACCGTCATCTCCGCATACGGCGCATATCTCGCTGCCGAACATGTCCACGTGTCCGGCATCTTCGCGGCGCTCGTCGCCGGCATCACCTATCGCTTGCTGGAAGACCGTTTTGGGCGCCGGGACGTCGTCACGCAAGTCGACTCGTTTTGGGGCATCGCGAGTTTCTTCGCGAACACAGCCGTGTTTTTGTTCGTCGGCGCGCGCATCGAGGTCGGCCGTATTTTGCATTCGCCCGGCATGGTGCTCACCACGATCGGACTCGTGCTCGTCGCCCGCGCCGTCGTCGTTTACGGTGCCTTGCCGTTCCTCGGCATCAAGCAACGTTCGTGGCAGCACACCGTGATGATCTCGGGCATCCGCGGCGGGGTCTCGATCGCGCTCGTTCTTGCGCTACCCATCGATACGCCGTATCGCGATACCATCATCGACGCGGTCTACGGCGTCGTCGCCGCGACGATTCTCGTCCAAGGTACGGCTCTCGGTCCCGTGCTCAAACGCCTGACGTTATAGAGAATTCACGTTCCGTGAATCTGTCGCGTTTCGGCTTCGCCGAAGCCGCCGCGATGCGCGGCAAAGCGTAACCGCACGTAGTCGGCGGTCCAGCGCTCGCCGTCGAACAACACCGGCCGGAGCAACTCGGTCGTCGCCGCGAAGACCGCCGCACGTTCTCCCGCAGCGAGCGGCGCAACGAACGACTGCGCGAAGACGAATAGCCAATCGTTCAGGTCGCCGGGGAGCAGCGTCGGGCGTGCGTGCAGCTCGATCGCATCGACGGTGAAACCCGCCGCCTGCAGGCCGAGGCGGTAGGCATCAGCCGTCGGGAAGTACCACGGTGAAACGGTGTGCGCGTCGATTCCGTAGCCGGCGAGAACGGCGGCAAGCGCCGTTCGAATCGCGCCGACGTTGCCGTGACCGCCGAATTCGCCGACGAAACGGCCGCCGGGAACGAGCGCGCGATGCACGCCGGTTACGACCGCGCCGGTAGCGCGCATCCAATGCAGTGCGGCATTCGAAAAGACGGCGTCGAATTCGCCTTCGAAGGACAGCGCTTCGCCGCTCTCCAGCCGCACGTCGAGGCCACGCGCGCGCGCCGCTTCGACGAACGCGGGAGCGGTATCGACGCCGACAACCGCCGCGCCGGTGTTCGCGAGCGTTTGCATGAGCGCACCATCGCCGCAACCGAGGTCGAGAATACGTTCGCCGGCTCGCGCATCCAGCAGCGCGAGCGCGTTCGCACCGAGGTCGCTGACGAAGCGCGCGCTGCGTTCGTAGGTGAGAGGATCCCAGGTCTGCGCGGAGGTCGACTTCACGTCAGTATGATACGACACGCCTATGGAACGCGTCGATCTCTCCACCGGTCTCGACGATCTCGTGACGTCGCATCGTATCCTCGCGCTCGAGGGCCAGGGCGATCGCACGTCCGGGCACGTTTCATGGCGCGATCCCGACGGTCGCGGGTTGTGGATGAAGCGCGCGCGTATCGGCATGGACGAGGTCGCCTCGCACGACGATTTGCTGCTCGTCGACTTCGACGGGAACGTCGTCGCCGGCACCGGCGAGCGTCATATGGAGTGGCCGATCCACGCGGAAATCTTGCGCAGCCGGCCGGACGTTACGGCTGTCGGTCACACGCACGCGTTCTATTCGCAAATCTTCGCGTCGACCGACGAGCCGCTGCACCCGATTGCGAAGGAGGGCGTCTGGTTCGACGATCCGCCGAAGTTTCATGAGACGTGCTCGTTGATCCGCACGTCCGACCTCGGCCGGCGTCTCGCCGCGACGCTGGGCACCGCCGACGCCGTCTTTTTGATGAGCCACGGCCTCGCGTTCGTCGGCGCGACGATACGCGAGTGCACGCTCGTCGGCATCTATCTGGAAGCCGCGGTCAAAGCGCAAATCACGATCGCGATGACGGGCTTTCGCACGCGCTGGCCCGATGCCGAGGACGCGCGCGCGAAACGCGCACAGACGCGCACGAACAACGGTATCCAAAACTACTGGGCGTATCTGGAACGGAAGCTTACGTCGCCTTCACCGCGTACGGACTGATCAACGCCTTCGCGTCGAAAACTTTCGAGATCGCCTTGTATTTTGCGGCGACGTCGATCAGCGGCTGGATCTCTTGCGGGCGAAGCGCGTCGCTGAACGTGATCCGCGCCATCCGTGCGACGAGCTTCTCGTCGAGCTTCGCATTTTGCGCGACGAGCGCGACCGTTTCCCCGTGGTGCGCGTTGCAGTACTTGTTGGCGTCGTTGATCACGGCTGCAAAACGGGTGACCGTCGCTTGGTTCGCGTTCGCGAAATCCGCCGTCGTAAACCACGCCGTGTTGATGAAGCGCGGCGCGATCGCGTCGAAAATCTGCGCAAACACGCGCACTTTTCCGCTCTCGAGCGCCCGCGTGAGCGAGGGCGTATTCAAGTCGACCCCGTCGATGCGCCCTTCCTCCACGGCCGCGACCGCAACCGGTCCCGGCATCTCGACGAATTTGAGCGTCTTGGAGTCGCCGCCGTTTTGGTCGACCCAGTTTTGGATCGCGATCGTGTCGAGATCCTTGAGCGCCGGGCATCCGATCGTCTTGCCGTTCAGATCCGCCGCGGTCTTGAACGTCGCGTCCTTGCGAACGACGAACTGCGAGTAGGGAACGTCGGGTGTAACGATACCGGCCGGCGCTACCAGCGTAAACGGGACGCCGCGGTCGTGTGCCGTGATCACCCCGATCAGACTCGAGAGACCGAACTGCGCAGCGCCGCCCGCGACCGCCGCGGCCGCCGCGCCGCCGCTCGAGAGAACTTGCAGATCGACGTCGAGGCCCGCTTTGCGGAAGAGCCCGGCGTGAAAGGCATACAGGACCGCGGTGCCCGTGTCGTTGACGAGCGTCGCAACCGTGACTTTCGCGAGGTCTTGCGCCGCCGCGTCGCGGAAGCGGAACCCGGCCGCGCCGCCGGCGGCGGCGAACGCGGCGAGCGCGCGCGCGAACGTTACGCGGTCGATCCGCGTGGCTATTTGAAGAGCTCCGGATATTTGGCCCGGACGCTCGCGGCGAGTTCGGGCGAACTCTGCGCGACCGGCGGAAACGAATCATACCGTTCGTAGGGGCGGCACGCATCGATGACCATGCGTGAATTATACAGGCGCGAGTAGTCGGTGACCATCGTGTCGAGTCGGGACGACCAGCAACGATCGAGCACGGTCGTCATCGTCTTCGGATCGCAGCGCGTTCCCATCGCCCAAATGACATCGTGAATGTCGGTCGGGTCGACGTCATCGTCGACGACGACGATCCAGCGCGCAATGTAGCCGACCAGATTCACTTGCGATGCAACGAGCCCGACTTGCGTCGAGTGTCCGAAATAGCGCTGCTTGATCGAGACGACGGCGAAGGTCCGGCCGGAACCGGCCTGATGCAGCCACGCGCCGCGCACGTCGGGAATGCCCGCACCTTCAAGCGAGTCGAGGAGCGCCGCGGAGCGCAGAAAGCAGCGCTCGAAGAGATGCGAGTGCGGCGGTTTCTGGCTCGCCGCGCAGGTCAGAATCGGATCGTTGCGATGGTAGATGCGATCGATCGTGATCAGCGGCTCTTCGCGCGCTTCGCCGGCGTAATAGCCGTGCCATTCGCCGAACGGGCGTTCGAGCGTTTTTTCGGTCGGAGAAATCCAGCCTTCGAGCACGATGTCCGCGCGCGCGGGAAACGGCAGCCCCGTGCTTTCGCCCTCGACCAGTTCCATCGGCCGGTCCATCATGCCGCCGCACCAGTCGTATTCGGGCACCGCATCAGCCATCGTGTACGCGGCGGCGAGATACGTGATCGGGTCGATGCCGACGATGATCGCGACCGGACACGGTTTGCCGGCCTTCAAATATTTGTCGCGGTGAATGCGGCCCTGTTTGCCGTTCGAAATATACGACGCGAGCGTCTTTCCGTCTTTGACCATCACGCGGTAGGTGCCGACGTTGATGCGGCCGGTGTCGGGATCGCGCGTCACGACGCCGCACGCGGTGCCGATGTAGCGGCCGCCATCCTGTTCGTGGTGAACGGGCACGGGAAACTTCAAGATGTCGACGTCGTCGTCACGGATGATGTTTTCGAACACCGGCCCGTCGTCGACCATCACCGGCGCGATCTGTTTGTATGCTTTTTTGATATTCTTACGAAAATAGTCGAGCTGCGCTTTGCGGTCGTCGGCGAGCTCCGACTCCATGCCCAGGCCGAGTCCCAACCGGTATGGTGAACCGAACATCCCGTACGTGCAGCGCATCCCGGGTGCATAACCGGGGATGTCGTCGAAGACCAGCATCGGCGCTTTTTCGACCTTTTGTCGATACAGCACCTCGGTGACGGCGCCGAGCTCTTTGTCCCAATGCGCCCCGCGAACCGTCGCGAGCTCGCCGCGCGCTTCCACGGCGCGGAGAAACGTGCGGAGATCGTTTTGCGGCGTGTCTGGGCCGAGCGCGGCGCGCGAACCGGTGCGTTCCAGGACAGTCGTCATCAGATGCCTTTCAAGCGAGGACGGGCGATGGCAAGCATAGCAGCTCCCCTCCATGCCGTCCAATGCCATCAGCCGGTGTACTTCCGCACGGTGGCGCGCCGCCGTAACATCTCTCGCGCCGCCGACGAACTGTCGATGACACAGCCGGCGCTGAGCCGAGCGATCGCCGTTGCGCCGCCCGTTCGATCGCGGGATCGCCTGGACGCAAATCGGTACGCAGCGCTTTGCGCTAATCGTTCCGCCACGTCATGACGTTGCTGGGCGGAGCTCCGTCCGGCTCGCCGATCTCCGCACTGAGACGTTCATCTCGTTCAAAGCCGGTCATGCCATACGCGATTACACCGACGAGCTGTGTCGCCGCGCCGGCTTCGTGCCCGCGATCGGCTTCGAAGCCGACGAGTCGACGAGCATTCGCGGCTTCGTCAACGCGGGCTTCGGCGTGGCGATCGTTCCGTTGACCGGCGCGGCGGAAGATTTGCCGAACATCGCGCTGGCCGATGCGGAAACCGGACGTCCGATCGGCGTCGCGTGTCTGGGCGAACAGTATCTTTCCGAGGCCGAACGGACGTTCCGCGCGTTCCCGGGCGCCGGCGCCGGGATCGTGGGCACGGGAACTCCGCCGCAGAGCGTCGTCGCGGCCGGCCACGTTCCGATGCCCATGCCGGCGAAGAACGCGCGTGCGTTCGTGTCGTAGGCCGGGCAATAGCCGCCTTCGTTCCGCGTAAACCGTTCGAGGACAACGTGCGGGTTCGCCGCGGCAACGACGTACACGCCCTCGTCGGGACGGCGAACGACGACGTCATGCGTCACGGCCCGCAGAGCAACGGCCGCATGGTACGCCTGCGCGTCGACGACGAACGGCCAGCGTCCGAGCTTGAGAACCGTATCGTTGATGGTCAGCGCGCAAATCGTTGCGCAGACGAGCATCGGCCCGGCGAAGCGCGGACGGCGCGCGACGACAACCGCCGCGGCGAGCGTTGCGGCGATCACGACCGACGCGGTCCAGTGCGTGCCGAGCCGGGCGATCGCGAACGCCCACGGACGATTGAACGTCAGCTCCGCGACGAGCGGCGCGCCGAGCAGGAGGGCGCGTCCGAGCCAGAGCGGCGCGAACGCGAACGGCGCCAAGACGGCGAGGAAAAAGCGGAGCTTCGAGAGTGGATCGTCGACGTGGAACGTGTAGCCCGGCAGCGACGGCGCCGCGTGCGCGAGATGCTCGGCCGCCACAAACGCAATGCCGTTGACGCAGGCGAGTAGCGCGATCGCGACGCCGATCCGGCGATCCCACCACATCGCGCATGCTACGCCGAACCAGACCAGGAAAAGCGCCTGATCTTCTTTGATTCCCAGCAGCAGTTGCGCGCTCACGAGCGATGCGGCGGCGTTGCGCCGGCGCACTGCGACCGCGCCGGCCGCCGCAATCAGCGGTACGAACACGTTTTCGAGGAAGTTTCCGTAGGCCAGGCCCTGCGCCGACGGAGAAAGCAAATACGCGAGCGCAACGGCCGACGCGCCGCGCTCATCCGCGCCGCAGTCGCGGGCAAACACTGCGATCGGCAGCGCAGCGAATGCGATCGCCGCGACCTGCACGACCAGGAGCGTCTGGGCGTACGGGCAGAGCGCAACGAGCGGAACGAGCGTCAACAGGGCCCACGAATCGTGCACCTGGAGATGCGGACGGTATTCGGCTCCGTTCCAGGAGCCGCGACCGTGCGCGAAGCCGGTGAGAAATTGAAGAAACGTTCCGGTGTCGGCGCCGTACCGCAGCGCGTAGAGCTTGTTGAAGTCGAGAACGATATAGACGGCGATGAAGACGGCGCACGCGACGGCGACGATGCGCGGCGGTCTCACTCGCGCGCGACGCTGCGAAGGACCGCGAGCGTTTGGGCCGTGCATCGGTCCCACGAGAACGTCGCGGCACGCACCGGCCCGGCGGCGGCGAGGCGCGCGCGTTCCGGGTCGTCAGCGGCGAGTGCGCGGAGCGCCCGCGACCACATTTCGGCGTCGCGCGGCGCGTGGACCCAGGCGACCGCGTTCCCCCCGACTTCGGGAAGGGCCGACGTATACGCCGCGACGCACGGTGCGCCGCTCGCCATCGCCTCGAGGAGCGGTAGCCCAAAACCCTCCGAGAGCGACGGCACCGCGACGAGCGTTGCCGCGCGATACATCGCAGCAAGCGTGACGTCATCGTTTGCGGCCACGACGCGAGCGTCGCGCGGCAGCCGATCGGGCGAACGGGTGAACACGAGCGTCATCACACCCGGTGCAAAGGCGCGCTCGAACGCCGCCGCGAGCGTCGGCGTATTTTTGCGTTCTTCGTGGGTGCCGACGCATAGCACGAATCGGCGACCGCGCAACTCGGCCGGCAGCGCGTCCGCCGGTCCGGGCGCGAAGAGCGCGTCCGCGGCGAGCGGGGTGACCGTCATACGGCGGCGCTCCACGCCGAGCCAGCGTTGCACTTCGGATGCGGTGTAGGTCGATTGCACGAGGATGCGCGACGCGGTCGAAGCGGTTCGTTTGAACGGGCCCTGCTCGGTCGCGCGCCGCCGTGAATTCACCACCGGATAGGCGAACGGCGTGCAGTCGTGGATCGTCGCGACCGAACGCACCTGCGTCTCCAAAAACGTCCCGTTCCACGGAAACCACACGATATCGGCACCACGCGGAACGCGCTGGGCGACGTGGAACGGTGCACCGGCGACGGCGGCCGTGAGTGCGCGACGATCGGGGAAGAAGCGTCGCACGACGAGCGTCCACTCCGTATCGGGCTCGCGCATCGCGCGTGAGAGGACGGCACGCGCGTATCGGCCGATGCCGCGGTTGTCGGCGACGAGGTTATGGGCGTCGACGGCGACGTGCATGCGGCACCAATCGCCGTGGTGCACGCGTTATCCTCGACGTATGCGAACGGCACATTTCCTTCAGCGGAGCGGGCTTGCGCTGCTCGGCGTCCTCGTCGCGATCGCGCCGCTGCGGTCGGCCGGATCGACCGACGTCTCGCTGATCGATCTGGTCGAAGTGGATTACGCGTTCACGACGATCGTCGATCATTACGATCGGCCCGTCACCACGCAGCGACTGCTCGACGGCGCGCAGACCGGTTTGATCGCCTACCTGCGCGGGCGCGGGATACGCGCCCCGCAGGTTGCCGCGATGCATGCCGCCGCGAACGGTCGCGGCGCGGTGCCGGCGATCGAACGCCAAATTGGGCTCGCGTTGCGGCGCTACGGGCGGCGTGTCGACACGCGCGACCTCGTGTACGCGGTGATTCGCGGTGAAGTCGCCGCACTCGACGATCCGTATTCCGTATTCTTCACCGCAAGCGACGTGAAAGGCTTCACGCGCGCACTCGATGGTGCGTCGTTCGGCGGCGTCGGATTACAACTGGCGCTCGAACCCGCAACGAAAACGTGGCGCGCCGAAACGGTGTTTCCCGGTGCGCCGGCTGCGAAGGCGGGGGTGCGTGACGGCGATGCGATCGTCGCGGTCGACGACGTTGCGCTCGAGACGTTGAGCGACGCGCAGGTTTCGGCTGCGCTGCGCGGACCGGTCGGCAGCGTCGTCCGCCTGAGCATCGTCCGCGATGGGGCCGCACTCGCTGCGCCGTTGGCCGTGACGCGCGCGAGCGTGACGCCGCCCGACGTCACGGAACGTTTGCTGCCGGACAACGTCGGCTACGTCGCACTCCACAGCTTTCCGCTCGACGCCGCGAAGCAAGTTCGCGCCGCGATGCAGCGGCTGGCGACGCGCGGCGCGCATGCGTACGTCTTCGATTTGCGCGGCAACGGCGGCGGATACGAGACGGCGGCCGTTCATGTTGCCTCGTTGTTCGTCCCAGATGGCCCGGTCGTTGCAAACGCAGGACGGCGTGGTCCGCGTCACGTGTCGCTGGCGGACGGCGGTGCGCTTCCGCCAACGCCGCTTGCCGTGCTGGTCGATCGCGATTCGGCGTCCGGCGCCGAGCTCGTCGCGGGTGCGCTGCAAGACCGCAAACGCGGGACCCTCGTCGGAACGCGAACGTATGGGAAAGGCGTGGCGCAAGAAGTGTTTCCGATGCCGGACGGCTCCGCTATCAAATTGACGACGTCGCGCTACTACACCGCCGCCGGCCGTTTCATCGACCGCACGGGGCTCACCCCGGATATCAGTGTCGCCGAACCCGACGGGGCCGTCCGCGGTGAGCCCGGTCGCGATGCGCAACTCGACCGGGCGTTGCGCGTGCTTGCAGCGGGTAGCGCGGCATGATCGTCTTGACCATCGCGTGCGACGACACGATCGGGATCGTGCACGCCGTGTCGGGCTTTCTCGTCGAACACGGTTGCACGATCGTCGACTCCGCGCAATTCGGTGACGCGGACACACATCGGTTCTTCATGCGCGTTGCATTTGCGCGTGTGCTCGCCGACGAGCAAGCGCCGACGCTCGAAGCGCTACGCGCAGCGTTCGCGCTGGTTGCGTTGCGCTTCGCCATGACGTTTGAATTCCGCGATCTTACGATCAAGGCGCGTGTCGCCATCATGGTCTCGCGTCAGGGGCATTGCCTCAACGACCTGTTGTTCCGTTCGAGCTCCGGCGACTTGCCCGTCGACGTCCGCGCGATCGTTTCCAACCACGGCGACTTCGCCGGGTTGGCGGCTTCGTACGATATCCCGTTTCACCACGTGCCCGTCGTGTCCGAAACGCGACACGACGCGGAGCAGCGGCTGCTCGAAATCCTCGAACGTGAGGCGATCGATCTGCTCGTGCTCGCGCGCTACATGCGTGTTCTTTCGGAGCGTGTGTGCGCGGCCTTTTCCGGTCGCGCGATCAACATCCACCACTCGTTTCTGCCGAGCTTCAAAGGCGCGCACCCGTACGCGCAAGCCTACGCGCGCGGCGTCAAGCTGATCGGCGCGACGGCGCATTACGTCACGGGCGATCTGGACGAGGGTCCGATCGTTGAACAGGACGTCGCGCGGGTGGACCATGCAGCGACCGTCGCCGACCTCGTCGTGATCGGGCGCGATATCGAGTGCATGGTGCTGGCCCGGGCCGTGAAATTTCACGTCGCTCGACGCGTCCTGCTCAACGGTCCGCGAACGGTTGTGTTCCGCTAACGGGGGGAAGATAATGAGCATGCGTTGCTTACCGGCCTTCCTCGTCCTCATCAGCGCCGCCGTCGCCGTTCCGGCGTTGGCGGAGACGTCCGCTTCCGCCGCCGGAACCGCAGCGCCCGTGGCAACGACGCTGATCGCGCCGCAGCCGAAGGCGGCCGCAACCGGGGCGGTGATGACCGCGCCACGCGTTCGGCCGACGGCCGGCATGTCGGTGCTCAACCGCTCGAAAAATCAGCCCATCGGCACCGGCGTCCAGTGCAATCGCAACGCGGTCACCGCACAGCAGCACATCAACCCGATCACCGGGCTGAAGCAGGCCGATACGATCATGAGCGTGACGGTCAACCCCGGTGGCGGCAGCATTCCGAGCGCGACCAACCGCCAACAACAGCTCGACGCGTGCGCGCACGCGCGTTGAGAAGAGAGGGCACCAGTGGTGACCGTCGGCGATTTTTTAATACAGCGTTTGCTCGCGTGGGGCGTGAAACGCATCTACGGCTATCCGGGCGACGGCATCAACGGCATTATCGGTGCGCTCCACCGCGCCGAGAATCAGCTGGAGTTCGTTCAGGTGCGCCACGAAGAACAAGCGGCGTTCATGGCCACCGCGCACGCGAAGTTCACCGGCGAACTCGGCGTCTGCCTGGGCACGTCGGGCCCGGGCGCGATTCATCTGCTCAACGGTCTCTACGATGCGAAGGCGGATCACGTTCCGGTGCTCGCGTTATGCGGTCAAACCGCGATGACGGTGATGGGCAGTGAGTATCAGCAAGAAGTCGATCTGCAGTCGCTCTTCAAGGATGTCGCGGGCGAATACGTCGTGACCGTCATGCATCCGGCGCAAGTGCGCCATACGATCGATCGCGCCGTGCGCGGTGCACTCGGTTCGCGTGGCGTCACGGCGCTGATCTTCCCGAAAGACCTCCAAGACGAGAAGGCCGCCGAGACGATTCCCCACCGGATGAACTTCAATCACTCCGGCGTCGGTCTCACGCTCGCGCGAATGATTCCGCCGGAAGCCGAGCTGGAGCGCGCCGCCGATTTGCTCAACGCCGGGACGAAGGTCGCAATGCTCGTCGGCGCCGGCGCGGACGGCGCGGCCGACGAGGTCGTCGCCGTGGCGGATGCGTTGCAAGCCGGATGCGCGAAAGCGCTGCTCGGTAAGGCCGCGCTTCCGGACGATCTGCCCTGGGTGACCGGAACGCTCGGCCTGCTCGGCACGCGTGCATCGAGCGACATGATGAGCGGTTGTGATACGCTCTTGATGATCGGCACGAACTTTCCGTACGCGAATTTCTTGCCGAACGAGGGACAGGCGCGCGGCGTGCAAATCGATACCGTCGGACTGCGCATCGGTACGCGATATCCGACCGAAGTGAACCTGCAAGGTTCGGCCCGCGATACGTTAGCGGCCCTCTTACCGCTGCTGCGGCCGAAAACCGATCCGGCATGGCGGAAAAAGATCGCGCGCGATCGCGCGCACGAAGCCGACGTGAATCGCACGCGTGCGAAGATCGAAGGTCACCCGGTCAATCCGCAGGACGTGTTCGTCGAACTCAACGCGCAGCTGCCGGAGAACTGTATCCTTACCGCCGACGCGGGCACGTCGACAAACTGGTCGGCACGCCACCTGCAGATGCGGCGCGGAATGAAGTGGTCGCTCTCCGGCGGTCTGGCGACGATGGGCTCGGCCGTGCCGTATGCAATTGCGGCAAAATTTGCGTTTCCGGAGCGGCCCGCGATTGCCCTCACGGGCGACGGCGCAATGCAGATGAACGGCCTCGCCGAGATGATCACGATCAAGCGCTATTGGAAGCGCTGGAGCGATCCGCGCCTGGTGATCTACGTCGCGAACAACGCGGACCTCAACCAGGTGACGTGGGAAATGCGAATCGAAACGGGGATTGCAAAATTCCCCGAGTCGCAAGATCTGCCGGAGTTCCCGTACGCCGAGTACGCGCGCATGCTGGGATTCGAAGCGGTCCGCGTGGACCGGGCGGAAGACGTGCGTGCAGCGTGGCAGCACGTGCTGAGCGCCGATCGGCCGGCTTTAATCGAGGTGCTCGTCGATCCGACGATCTCGATGTTGCCGCCGCACATCACGCCCGAACAGGCGCGCGCGTTTACAAGCGCGGTACTCGACCGGGATCCGCAAACGGGCGCCATCATCGCGCAGTCCGTGAAGGGCGTGATCGCCGGAATTCTGCCGACGGAGCGCACGACCCCGACAGCACACTAGACCGTGCCGCGTTTGCGGCGCGTCGGCGCCCCCGCGGCAATCGCGATTGCCGACGCGATACCGCCGCCGACGAGAATTCCAAGCCAGATCGGAAGCACGCCGCGGCCCCCTTCACCGTGCGCGCGCAGTCCGTTGATATCGAAGCCGGTAACGGCTGCCGACGAACGATCGGGCGCGTAGGTCACCGTCGCACTCGAAATTTCGGCGAGCATCTCGACGGGAACGTATTCGACGCCGTTGACCAACTGCGGCGCGACGTCGACGGCAACCGGATTTCCCGTTACGAGAACCGTCTCGTTGCCGACCGTCGCGCTGATCAGCTCCTCACCGGCCGGTGAATGGGCGACGCCGGTTTGACTCGCGTCCGACCAATCAACTTTTCCGCCGACCGCTTCCATCGGAGCGCGAAGCGGTACGATGATGTGACCGTTTTGATTGAGCGCTCCGTCGACCGGAGTACCGTTGAGCGTCAAGATCGATGCCGCTGCTGCGGCGAGCAGTGTAAGCATATTCCGATGTTAATGAAAAACTCGTTCTGGGGCAAGGACCAAACTACCCGAGCTCGCGGACCCGCGGGTCGAAGAGTTCGTCGACGGAGAAGCGCCGCGGGATCAGTTTCTGCGCGAGCGCGTAGTCGATGACGAGCTGGAGCGACGGGCGCAGTGCTTCGACGCCGAACGGCAACGGGTCACCGCCGCGCTCGAGCACGTGTTTGCGGAATGCTTCGTCGGCATTGGCGGGTGTGCTCGTACGCAACGCCGCGATATACGCATCTTTATTTGTTTCCAGCAGCGTGAAGAATTCGGCGGCGATCCACGGATACGCGTCGAGCAGCGACCCACGCATGACCAGCATATGATTGATCGGAAAGGCGCCCGTCCGTTCGAACCACGCCGCCTCGACCGCGTCGACATCCTCGACGACACGTTCGAGCGCAGCGTCAGGCGGAATGTCGCGGCCGGCGATCCACGCATCGATTTCGCCGTTGACCAGCATATCGCGAAACGATACGTCGGCCGGGGCGCGTACGACATTCGACGGCTCAACGTACTCCTTGATGTGACCGCCCTCGGTGGTCACGTTCGTAATCGAGTCGAGATCGACGCCGTATTCCGCGTGCAGAATCCCGCGCACCCATACGCCGGTCGTTTGCGTGTAGGACCGGACACCGATCCTTTTGCCGTTGAGATCGGCAGGATCGTGAATCGGTCCGCGCGCCGCTTTCCAAATCGATGCGTGGTGAAAACGGCTGAGCATCAGCGCGGGCAGCAGCAGCACGGGTTTTCCGGCGGCGAAAGCCTGAATAAACGTCACGATCGCCATCTCGGCGACGTCGTAGGCCTGCTCGTTCGCCATCGGCGCGAACGCTTTGACGATCGGCTTGGTCTCGACGACGTCGAAGCGCAGCCGCGGCGAAGCGATCGTGCCGTTGATGATGCCCGTCGTGTACCCGTACGGTTCGATCGCGGTCCGTAGCGTTACGGTATCGGTCGCGTTCACGGCTTCCACACCTCGCGAGAGACGTCGACGATCAGCTGCAGTTTCGCCCACTGATCGTCGTCGGTGATGATGTTGCCTTCGACGACGCTCGCAAAACCGCATTGCGGGCTGATCGCGAGATTGTCGAGCGGGACGTAGGCGGTCGCTTCTTCGATGCGTCGTACGAGCGTCGCGCGATCTTCGAGGCGGCCGTTTTTCGTCGTGACGAGTCCGAGCACCACACGTTTTCCGGGCGGGATGAAACGCAGCGGTGCGAAGTCGCCGGAGCGATCGTCGTCGTACTCGAGCAGGAAGTGGTCGTTTCGCAGGCCTCCGAACAGGGGTTCGGCGATACGCTCGTAGCCGCCCTCGGCAAGCCACGCCGAACGCGCGTTCCCGCGACAGATGTGAATGCCGATCGCCGTATCGGCGCGGCGCTCCGCGATGCAGTCGTTGATCAACTGCACGTAACGTAACAGACGCGCTTGGGGACGCTCGCCGTCGGCGACGATCTCCGCGCGCATACGGTCGGAGATGAAATACGAGAAGAGCGGATCGTCGATTTGGATGTAGCGGCAACCGGCCGCCTCGAGCGCTGCGATCTCGGAGCGATAGACGCGCACGACGTCGGCGAAGAACGTTTCGATGTCGGGATACGCGTCGGTCGAGACGGCGCTGCGCCCTCCGTGAAAGTGCAGCCGAGACGGCGAAGGAATCGTGATTTTCGCGGCCCGCGTCGCGACCGACGCGAGGTAGGCGTAATCGCGCACGAGGACGGGTTCCGGATGGTCGAGCTTCGCGACGGTCACGACGTTTTTCGGGACGTAGGTGACCTCGTGATCGGCATCGTCCTTGAATGCCGGGTTGGCCCGGGCAGCGCGAATCTCGACACCGCGAAGAGCGCCGATGAAGTCGGCGTACCAATTTTCGCGCCGAAATTCGCCGTCGGTCACGACCGGCAGGCCGATGCGTTCTTGGTGCTCGACGACCGTGCGGATAGCCGCATCTTCGACCGCGCGGAGCGCTGCCGCGCCGATGGCGCCGCGAGCGAACCCGCAACGAGCTTCGTGCACGGCGCCGGGACGCAGAAGACTTCCGACTTGATCGGCGCGGAAGAACGGCTTGCGCTGCGTCGCGGTTGCCGTCACAATGCGGCGCCGAACTTACTGACCGCGCTCCAAGCGGAGTTCGGCGCTTCCCAGCGCATCATGACGACGCCGTTGATGTTGAGGCCGCGCTGATTGCCGTCGGCGAAGTTATACACGCCGGTGATCCCCGCATAGTCGCGCACACCTTCGATGTAGGTCTTGATCGCTTCGGGCGAGCCGTCCGGTCCGACGGCCCGAAGCGCGGCAATCGCGAGCGAGGCCGCGTCCCAGGTCAAGCCGCGCTGGACGTTGTTATCGAGTCCAGCCGCTTTGAGCGCGTCGGTGTAGGTCTTCTGAGCCGCCGCGACGCGCGCGTTCTGGGCCATGTTGATCGCGTACCCGAGTCCCGGAAAGATCATGTACTTGGGAGCGAACGCCGCGTAGCCTTTGAGCTGCGCGGTAACCATGTTGGCGCTGGTCGAAGCGACCGGAATGTCGAGCCCGACTTCGGACACCGCGTGCAATGCCGTCCCAAACGGCGTGCCGGGCGCCCAGATGATCATCGCTTGCGGACTTGCCGCTTTGATCTTTGCCACTTGCGCCGTTGCGCTGACGTCGCCGGGATTGTAGTGCTCGCTCGCGACGACCGCCACGCCCTTGTTCTCCGGGAACGTCAGCGCGTCGGCCAGATCGTGGTCGCCGTCTTGTCCCGATGCGTCGGTGGTCGAGAGCATCGCGATCTTCGTCCAGCCCTTTTCGCGAAAGAAACGAACCGTCGCATAGAGCAAGTCGCGCGTGCTGACGCTGGCGGAGAATCCGTATGAGTTCTTCGCCGGATAGATCGCCGGCGAAAGACAGTAATTCACCGGACCGTTGGTGGCGAAAAGCGGCAAGATCGCTTTGCACATGCCCGAGAGCGACGAGCCGAGCACGATCGGAACTTTTTTCGAGATCAGCTGGTTCGCTAACTGGACCGTCACCTGGGGGTTCGTCTGATCGTCGAGAAAATTGAAGTGAATCGGGCGCCCTTTGATCCCGCCGTTTTTGTTTTCGATCAGCTCGAGTTGCTGTAGAGCTTTCGCCTGCGTCTGTCCGAGGAAAGCGCCGCCGCCCGTGAGTGGTGTAATGACGTTGATCTCGACCGGATCCGCGCTTTGTGCCGGGGCGACGAGACCGACCGTCGAGGCGAGAGCCGCACACAGCGCGAGCGCGGCCGTTTTGCGTCGGATCAAAATTCCACCGCTTTCATGACAAAATGAACAGAGATAGAGTTTTCTCGCGTCGCTTCATCTCCCGCCAGAGCAAGGGCCCTATTCGGTTGGGTCTTTCACCATCGGCGTCGTTTCGAACTCATAGTTGCCGAGCACGCCGTTGCGCCGTTCAGCCTTCATGAAATAGGCGTTGAGGATGACGTCGCGTGTGGTCGGATCGATTGCGATGGGCCCGCGTGGACTCTCGAACTTGAGCGTCTTGACGATGTCCATCGTCTTGTCCGGATCGATCGTACCGTGCTGCGCCTCGACGACTTTGTAGACGGCGTTCATCGCGTCGTAGGCCGCGACGGCAATAAAACTGGGGTTCTGGTCGCCGCCGTATGCGGCTTTGAAATCACGCACGAATTGATGGTTGAGCGGCGAATCGTGCATCGAGGTGTAGTCGGACGTACTGATGACGCCGAGCGCCGAATCGCCCTCGGCCGGCAGAATCGCCTCGTTGACGAGCGCGCCGTTGACGAGAACCTTGGTTCCCGATTTCTCGATGCCGCTGGCTTTGACCGCGCGGAGAAACTCGATCCCGCCGCCGATCGCGTTAACGAACGCGTAGAGAACCTTCGGCTTCGCATCTTTCGCGCGTTGCACGTACGCCGTGAAATCGCGATTGTCGACCGGCACGCGTGCTTCGCCGAGGACGGTGCCGCCGGCGGCGCTGAACGCCTTCGAGAATGTCGTGCCCGCTTCGATCCCGGGACCGTAATCCTGATAAAGGAGGTAGGCGGTGTTACCTTGCGTTTTCGCAGCCCACTTCCCGAACGCGTCGGTGATCTGCGCCTGCGTGAAGCCGAAGCGTGCCGTATACGGTGCTTTCGCCATGATGCCCGACGTCGCGGCGTTCACGATGAAGAACGGAACCTTGGCCTGAGTCGACACTTGCGACATGGCGAGCGCGTTCGGCGTGAACGACGTACCAACGACGAGATCGACTTTGTCTTGAACGATCAGTTCTTGGGTGAGGCGTCGCGCGGTCTCCGGCGCGATGCCGCCGTCGTCCCGCTTGATCAGCACGATCTTACGGCCGGCGACCGTGTCGCCGTGCTGTTTCATATACGCGGCGACGGCGGCGTCGAATTCTTTCCCCTGCTCGACGTTGTCGCCGCCGGAAAACGAGAAGACGATGCCGACTTTGAGCGGCGGCTGCTGCGCGAGCGTCATCGCGGGGACCGAACTCGCGAACGTCAACGCGATAAAGATAGCAACGAAGCGAGCCATAGAACGACCTCCAAGCGGCAATTCGTTGCGACGTTATCGGTACGTTGCGAAACTTTCCTCCGAATTGAGGGCCTCATATGCTCGCGGGGTCGTGCTATGCTCGGAAGCGATGACCATCGACCACGCCTCCGAACGTACGCGGACGACACTGGATCTGAGCGCGGCACTCTCGCCGAACACACGGACGCAGCCGATCCTCGACGGCAGCGTGACCGCCGAGGGAATCCGGCTCTTCGGCACCGCCGTGCATCCCTCGGAGATGTTCTGGCGCCAGCTCAAATTTGCCGAGTTCGACGTCTCCGAGATGTCGTGCTCCTCGTTGATGATTTCCACGGCGCGCGGCCTCACCGATTGGGTCGCGATCCCGGTGTTCACGACGCGCCAGTTCTTCCACACGCGACCGATCGTGCGCACCGACGCGGGCATCGTCGTGCCGGCCGATCTGGCCGGCAAGCGCGTCGGCGTCCCGGAATACCAGCAGACCGCCGCCGTTTGGACGCGCGGCGTTCTCAGGGACGAGTTCGGCGTCGACCCGCGCACGATCGAGTGGTTCATGGAACGGAATCCCGAACAGAGCCACGGCGGTTCGACCGGATTCTCGGCACCGCCCGGCGTGACGTTGAACTATATTTCGCGCGATTCCAGCATCGGGGACATGCTTGCGAACGGGACGCTTGACGCGACGATCATGTATCTGACCGACAAGAATCTGGTCGACCGCAGCCGCTCCGATTTCTCGTCGAACGCAAGTATCCGTTCCCTCTTCCCGGATGCGGTTGCCGAGGGCCGCCGCTACTTCGCGAAGACCGGCATCTTCCCGATCAATCACACGCTGGTCGTTCGCCGCCGGCTGCTCGATCAGCACCCGTGGATCGCGCTCAACCTCTACAAAGCGTTCGTGACGGTGAAAGAAGGGCTCGAAGCGGCGCGTATCGCCGACCTCGAACCGTGGACGACGACCGGGCTCATCGGCGACGAGACGATCAGGGCACTCGACCGCGATCCGCTCGCGTACGGAATTCGGGCCGCCCGTCCCGTGCTCGAAACGATTGCACGCTATTTGCACGAACAAGGCCTCACCGACAAGCCTGTCCGGATCGAAGATGTGTTCGCAAAGAGCACGCTCGATCTCTGACGGCAACCCGCGGTCAAAGAGGGATAAGCGCCGGAGCCGTTCGAGTATAGCAGGTTATGATTCGAACACTCTTCCTGAGTCCGCCGTCATTCAACGGCTATGACGGCGGCGCGGGAGCGCGGTATCAAGCGAAGCGCGAAGTCACCTCGTTCTGGTATCCGACATGGCTCGCGCAACCAGCGGCACTCGTTCCGGGAAGCACGCTCGTCGACGCCGCACCGCACGGTCTGACGACCGAAGACGTATTGGCCACGGCGAAGAGCCACGAACTCGTCATCATGCATACGTCGACGCCGTCGTTACCGAACGACGTCGAATGCGCGCGCCGCATCAAGGAACAGAATCCGAATACGAAGGTCGGATTCATCGGCGCGCACGTCGCGGTGCTGCCGGATCTGACGATGGAACAATATCCGATCGTCGACTTCGTCTGCCGCAACGAATTCGACTACACGTGTAAGGAGCTCGCCGAAGGGCGGCCGTGGAGCGACATCCTCGGGTTGACGTATCGCGACGAAAACGGCACGGTGCACGCCAACCCCGAGCGTCCCGAAATTTCGGACTGGGACGCGATGCCGAGCGTCTTGCCGACATACGCGAAGTTTCTCGATGTGCGCAAATACTACAACGGATATTTGTTGCATCCGTACGTCTCGTGGTACACGGGCCGCGGCTGTACGGCGAAGTGCACGTTCTGCTTGTGGCCGCATACGATCGGCGGCCACAAGTTCCGTCACAAAAGCGCCGAGCAGGTCGGGCGCGATCTCGACGAAGCCGTCGGCATCTTCGGAACGAGCGTACGCGAGTACATGTTCGACGACGACACGCTTACGAACGAAAAAGAGTACGCGATCGCACTGAGCAAGCACATGAAGCGGCTCAGTCTGAGCTGGGCGTGCAACGCGCGCGCGCACGTCGACTACGATACGCTAAAAACGCTGCGCGACAACGGACTGCGCGTGCTGCTTGTCGGCTTCGAATCGGGGAATCAGGAGATCCTGCACCGCATTCGGAAGGGTTTGAATCTGCAGATGGCGCGTGAGTTCATGAAGAACTGTCACAAACTTGGTATCAAAGTGCACGGGACGTTCATCATCGGTTTGCCGGTCGAGACGCCGGAGACGGTACGCGAAACGATCGAGTTCGCAAAGGAACTCGATCCGCACACGATTCAGGTGTCGATCGCGTCGCCCTACCCCGGGACGGTGCTTTACGATCAAGCACTCGCGAACGGTTGGATGGCCAGCGACAACAAAGCGGCGGGCGGATCGCATCTCGTTTCGGGCAGCGGCATCCAGACCTCGACGCTCCGGTACGACACGCTTTCGACCGCCGAGATCGAAGATTCGGTCGAACGGATGTATCGCGAATTCTACTTCCGGCCCAAGAAGATCGCGTCGATCGTCGGCGAGATGGTGACGAGTCGGCAGATGCTCGTGCGACGGCTCCGCGAAGGCGGCGAGTTTTTCTCCTATTTGCGCGACCGCCAGGCGAACGTAACGGAGCGCCGCGCCGAGGCTGCGACGGCATGAGCTTACGGATCGGCTCGCCTGCGCACCGCGACCTGCTCTGCACGACGTTTCTTGAAACGCACGTCGCGTTCGAGCCCGAATCGCTGCCGTGGCCGAAGCTCGAACCGCGCTATGTCGACCTGCTCCGCTCCTTTCCGTTTTGGAGCTTCGCCTTGAGTATGGAGCAAGAGGCTGGGCGAATGATCACGGATTTCGCGCAAACGATCGACGATCCGCTCGTGCGCAAAGCGATCGAGTTGCAAGCGTACGAAGAATCGCGTCACGGCCGTTTGCTCAAATACATGTTGAACCGCTACGAGATCGATTTTCCGGCGGTACCGGTGACGAACAAACTCGTCGATCGCGACGACTTTCTCACGTTCGGCTTCAGCGAATGCACGGATTCGTTCATCGGCTTCACGGGCTTCGCACTCGCTCGAGCGAAGCGCGTTTTTCCAGACGGGCTGCTCGATGTTTTCGAGCAGATATTGTACGAAGAGGCGCGCCATATCGTGTTCTTCACGAATTGGTGGCGCTACGAAGAGGCGCGCGCCGGGCGCAACAACGTAGTCACGCGCGTGTCGCGTGCCATGCGGTATCAAGTGCGCGCGCTGCTGCACACGGCGCAGGGCGCGCAAGGTTCGCAGACGTCGGCAAACCTCGACCTTACCGCCGGCGGTTCGGCTGAAATCCTGGCCGGCGTGTCGCCCAAGATGTTCCTCGAGATTGGGCTCGCCGAAAACCGCGCGATGATGGGGCGCTTGGATCGGCGGCTGCTTCGGCCGCGTTTGATCCCGACGCTTGCGACGGCCGCATTGCTCGCGTTGCGGATGCTGCCGCCGCTCGAGGAGCGGCAACCCGTCAAAGCAACGCGTCTCGTCGCCTGAGGTGAACTGGGGCGTCATCGGGGCGGCGCTCTTGGGCGTCGCGGTGTTAGTCGGTGCCTTCGGGGCGCACGCGTTACGCGAGCGCCTCGATGCGTACGCGACCGGAATCTACGAGCGCGCGGTCTTCTATCACGTCGTTCACGCGCTTGGGCTCGTCGCCGTCGGTATCACGATCGCCGCCGGCGCCGGATCGGCCGGCGCCGCCAACCTCGCCGGATGGCTGCTGCTCGCGGGCATCGTGATCTTCAGCGGCAGTCTCTACGCGCTCGCGCTCAGTGGCCTTCGCGTCCTCGGAGCGATCACGCCGGTCGGCGGTTTAGCGTTCGTTGGCGGATGGTGCGTGCTCGGGTATGCGTTCGCTCGCGGCGGGAGCGTCCACTGAGCCCAGCAAACGCGTCGCACTTTCGATCGTTTCGCCGAGCATGTTCCGCTGATACGTCAGCATGTCGGCAATGTGCGGGAACCGCGCGTCGGTGCGTTCATCGGTCGGCAAGAATCCACCGGCCGTTTGCCGCAACGTCCCGCTGCGGATCAATCCCGCCAACGCATCGTCGACGGCCCGTACGATGTCGCGCCGCAGTTCGGGATCGACGAACACGTTGGGCGGCAGATCGCGGACGCTTGCGGTAACGGCCGCTGCGGCGTCCTCGCGGGTCACGGGCCCCTCGTTCGTGAGCAACGCGCTCGCGAGCAGCGCACTCGTCGTGACCGGTCGCGCGGCGGCGAGCGATGTCCCCAGATCGCCGGTGTCGGCCGGCCGGACGATGCGGTAAAGCATCGCTAACCGGCGCCCGCGGAACGGATCATAGGCGATCGCGCACAGCCATGGTTCGGCGATCGGCAGCACGGCCTCGGTGATACCGCCGCGCATGCGGTGCATGCGGCCGTCGCGGCTGAAATCGCCCTCCGGCGTAACGTAGAACGTCGCACCCGCACGCACGGTCTCGACGATGGTCGCGATGTCGGCGTTCGCGTTGGTGCGAAATTGTTCCAACGCCTCGCGACGGTAGGGGTCGCGCAGGTAGGCGAGTTTGACCGTTGCTTGCGCTTTGAAGAACGTTGCCGGCGAATAGAGGTCGCCGAGCCGGTGTCCGGTCAAACCGAGCGCGGTGACGCGTTCGGCCGGCAGAATCTGTTCGAGTGTGAGGTCGCCGTGCTTGGCCCGAATCTCTTCCGCCAAACTCAAGAGCGTGCGCGAGAACAGATGATTCTCGATCGGCAGCAGACTCATGCGCAGCCACAAACCGCTCGGGTTGAGGCGGCGCGTGAACGGCGCCGTCCACGGGAGCCGGGCGGCGAAAAAACCGGTTTCGAAGGTGCGGCGGGAGTTCACCATCACGAGCGGTTTCCACGGATTGCGCAAGAAGATGCGCGAGACGATGATCTCGCCTTCGTTGATGTACTGATGGTTGGTGATCAGCACCGTCGGGCCGCGCTGCGGCGGAAGCGCGCCGAATTGCCGGACGCGTACTTTGAACGGCAGGTAGAGTTGGCGGACGCCGATCGCGACGCCCATCATGAGCAAATTGGGCTTCATCGGCGTGCGGTTTGCGCACTCACCGCGAGTACCGAGAGCGAGCCGAAGAGAAAGCACGCGCTCGCGGTGCCGAAGAGCCAGCGGTACCCATCGGCGGGCGTCGCGCCGTGTGCGATGATGAATGCGCCGATCGCCGGCGCGACGATCATCGGCAGATTCGAGAGCGTCCCCCACACGCCGAGATCGCGTGCGACGTCACCCAACTCGGGAATCGAATCGAGCGCGAGCGCCCAGCCGACCGCGAAGACGCCGCCGTAACCGAAGCCGAAGAGTGCCGAGTAGACGAACACGATGCGCATGTCGGGAGCGAGGGCGAAACCGAGTGCCGCCAGCGCCATGGGTAATCCCGAGATGCACACGACGAGCCGGCGATCCAGTTTGTCGGAGAGCACGCCGGCCGCGACGCTCGAGAGGATCGCACCGATCATCGCAGCGCCGGCGACGAGTCCTGTCCCAAGCGATGCGTTACGTATGCCGAGGATGTCGTGGAAAAAGTAGAGCACGTACGTGTTGAGTAGCGTCATGCCGAGCACGATCCACGCGCGTGCGATCAACGTCACGAACAGATCGCGCCGGCTGCGCACGTGCGCGCCGCTTGCCGCGCGCGCTTCGGGCCGGTAGGGCGGTGATGACGGGACGAAAATCAGCGTGAGCGCACCGAGGCCGACGCCGGCTGCGGCAGCGAGTAACGCTGCATGCGGTGAGAGCAGCGCGGCGAGCAACAAGCCGACGATCGTGCCGACCAACGTCATCGCGCCGCGGAACCCCGCGGCCGTTCCCCACAGCGCGCGCGGCACGATTTCCGGCACCAGCACTTGATAGATCGTCGAACCGATCGAGAGCGCGACCATGGCGACGACGAGCGCCGACGCGAGCGCGAACACCGACGAGACGTACGCCATCACGACGAGCGCGGCGGTATCGACGGCGAGCACGACGGCTGTCTGAACGCGACGGTCGCCGCCGCGTCGCCGGCTCACGTCGGAGAACGCGCCGGCGAATGGGGGCGCGAGCGCCGTACCAATCGCGGCGAGCGTCGAAAGCAGCGCCAAGACGTTCGTATGATCGCGCGGAGCGAGCGTCAGCAACAGCGCCGGCACGATGATCGCCATCAGCGCCGCGTCTTGGAAGTGAACACCGAGCCAGAGCGCGTTGATCGCCGCGTGGTCCCGCCGCCGAAAGCGAACGGCACGAGCGGTTTGCAACCGATCTACCATTGGATTGACAACTTCGCCGGAAGCGAGAGCGGGCCCGCTAAAACAAACGCGGAACAAGCGGCGCAAGCATGGGTTTTCGGCGTTCGTTTCGCGCGGTGCTCGCTCGCACGGCGGAGGCAAGCACGGTGGTTTCGCTTGCGTATCTGACCGTTGCGCTCGTTTGCACCGCACGCTTCGGCCGGCGGCCGCCGGATACGAGCGTCACGACGCCGCCGGTGACGCTGCTCGTGCCGTTGCACGGCGCAGAGTTCTCGCTCGAAGAAAATCTGCGCGCATTCGCCGAGCAGGACTATCCG
The DNA here is from genome assembly GCA_965277075.1 of Candidatus Lustribacter sp. Lineage (GTDB taxonomy): Bacteria > Vulcanimicrobiota > Vulcanimicrobiia > Vulcanimicrobiales > Vulcanimicrobiaceae > Lustribacter. The sequence continues at coordinate 1,126,978 of OZ255707.1, read as the reverse complement.
TCGTTCCAAATCGTCTTCGGGGTCGCGCACGAAAACGACGCGGCGCTGCCGTTCGCCCGCCGCGCCCGAGCGGCGCACCCGCGCGCGAATATCGACATTTCGATCGGCTTCGATCCCGCGTCGCGCAATCCGAAACTGGCGAACGTGATCGCGATGATGCGTCTGGTTCGCCATGAGGTGTTGGTTCTCGCCGACAGCGATACCCTCGTCGATGCGACGTATCTCCGGACGATGACGGCGCCGTTGCACGATCCGGCGATCGGCGCCGTCACCGCACTCTTCTCGGGTCACCCCGACGACACGTTCGCGTCGCGGCTGGGCGCGATGTTCATGAACGAGCATTTCATTCCGTCGGCGCTCGTCGAGCGCGTCGTCGGCGGGCGTATGCGGCATTGTTTCGGACCGAGCAACGCGTTTCGCGCGCAAACGCTGCGGGCGATCGGCGGATTCACCGCGCTGGCGCCCCACCTCGCCGATGATTTCATGCTCGGCAACTTCATCGCGGCGCGCGGCTTGCGCGTGATGATTTCCAGCTATGTCGTGCGCACGACGATCTCCGAACCGAGTGTCCGCGCCCTCTTCGGCCACGAGTTGCGTTGGCATCGCACGATCCGCGGCGTTTCACCGCTCGGATACGCGGGGATGTTCCTCACCTACCCGCTGGCACTCGCCGTTGCGACGCTGCTGCTCGAACGTCGCAGGCGGCGCGGCATGCTGCTTTTTACGGCGGCCTTCACGGCACGCTTCGCGCTGCAGCGGGCCGCCGCGCGAGCGCTCGCCGTCGAGCCCGCGCCGGCGTGGATGATCCTGCCGCGCGAGCTCTTCGGCTTCGCCCTGTGGGTGCGCGGACTCACCGGTTCGTCGGTTCGCTGGCGCGGAAACGATTTGTGGATCGCCGGGGGCGACATGCTCGGCGCCGACGCCGCTACGGCGTCAACGCAACGCTGCTGATGATCTGCTGTGCAGATACGGCCGACGGCAGCGCCTTGTACTTGAGCGCTGCGTCGAGGATCGGTTGCATGATCTTTGGGTCGAGCGTCTCACCGTACGTCGCTCGATTCATCTTGACCAGCAGCTCGGGCGGAAACGGTGTGTACTTGCCCAAGATTTCGCCGGACTTCCCGTGATTATCCGGGCGATTCGCCCAGATCGCGATCTCTCGCATCGCGCGCGCGAACCGCTTCGCGAGGTCCGGATTTTTCTCGATCCAATCGCTATTGGCATACCAAGCGTTGAGCTGCCACACGTTGCCGACGCTTTGAAAGTTGTTGGCCAGCACGCGGCAACACGACTGCGACGCGGTGAGGCTGGGTTCGTTGATCACGGCGGCCGCGATCGTGCCGCGGTCGACGGCGGCGGCCATGTTGACCGGCGCGAGCTCGATGAAGGATACTTTATCGAGAGCTGCACCGGATGCTTCGAGCCACGCGTTGGTTGCAATGCGCGACGGTCCTTCGGGCGAAATCAATGCGATGGTTTTGCCCTCGAGATCTTTGCCTGATCTGATCGGCGAACCGTTCGCGACGATCACTTCGGTGGTCGGTGCGACGCTGCGATAGATCGCCGACGGTGCGATCAACGCGATCGGAATGCCGCGCAGGTGCGCGGTCGCGACCGAAACGAGATCGCCCTCGCCGACATCGACCGCGCCTCCAATCACCGCGGCAACGGCGGCCGAACCGCCGCCCTTACGCAAAATCGTCACCTGCGTCGTGATGCCGTACTTTTTGAAGATTCCGAGTTCTTCGCCGTAAAACGCCTGGGCGTCGACGTCCTGACCGGCATCGGCGATTCGAATGACCGCGAGACCCGGAGCGTCGGCGCGGGCGATCGATGTGCCGACGAACACGATCGCCACGGCGACCGCGACCGGCCTTGTCCAGCTGAAAAATGAGGGCATGAACGCTCCTTGAAAAGAAGTTGCACCCACGCGTTTCGCCGACGCAACTCTGCACCCTACCCAAGGACGATCCGCTCGAGAACCGGATAGACCAGCGTCCGCGCTGCGGGAAACGTCGTCGGATCGATGATATCGTGGCGCGGTGCGCCGAGGCCGCTCAACACCGTCCGATCGTATCCGTGGGCATTCCACTCGGCGAGCAGGCGGTCTGCCACGCTGTTGTTCACCGCGCTCTCCGTTGCGTTGGTGACGAGCGTGAGGCGGCGTGCGAGCGGTGTCCGCTGCTCGGCGGCCGCGTGCACGATCGTGTTGCCGAAGAAAACGCATTCGGCGAGCGCGTGCGACGGAAAGCCCGGATACGCGTAGAGCGGCAAGCACCGTTCCTTGGTCCGCGGATCCCACCACACATAGAAATCCGGAAGCCAGGCGACAGCGGTCATCGCCGGCACACCCAGCCAACCGGGGACGCCGATCGGAACCAGAAACGGCGAGACCGGAACCGCGTGATCGATCGCCTGCGTTTGCGCGAGATAGAGCGCCATCGTTCCGCCGAGCGAGAGACCGACGGCCGTGACGTGCCGTCCGAGCCCGCGCGCTACGCGATACGATTCGGTCGTCGCCGTTGCCAGCTGCGCGTTGGTGAGACCACCCAAGGCGCGCGTCAATCGATCGCGATATCCGTGCAGCGGAATTCGCGGGACGTACACGTTGCAACCGCGATCGTAGAACCGGCGCGCCAACTCGTCGAACTGCTGCGGGGCGTTGGTGAAGCCGTGGTAAAAGACGACCGCGTTCTCCGTCGCGCGTGCATGCCGGTAGCAGCGCGGCAGCCCGGTTTCGGCGACGAGCGGGTTTGCCCGATCGCGCGCGATCGTCGCGTCGATCGACGCAACGGCGTCTGCAAACGACGGCGCCGTAACCGGCTCCGGTGTCGACGTCGTCGAACGAGCGGGCGGCGCGACGCCAAGCACGCCGGCCGCTGCCAGCGCGGTGAACTCGGCTCTCCGCATACGTGCATGTTGCGAAGGCCCGAGGCTCGATCCCTCATCTGGGCACGAGGTTCGCCTAGGTTCGCCCTCGCGAGCGCGGAACACCGACGCTGGCCACCACGGAGTTCTGCATGTCGATCTCGCCGCTCGCCGGAAAGCGGGCACCCCACGACATTCTCATCGATGTCGCCGACGTCGAAGGCGCGTATTACGATCTGCGCCCCGACCCGGACGATGCAGCCCAGCGGGTCAGCTTCGGCACGAGCGGACACCGCGGTTCGTCGCTCGCGAGAGCGTTCAACGAATGGCATATCCTCGCGATCACCCAAGCGATCTGCGAATATCGCCGCGCGCAGAGGATCGACGGCCCGTTGTTCATCGGCAAAGATACGCACGCGCTTTCCGCGCCCGCGCAGCGTTCGGCGCTGGAAGTGCTGGCCGCGAACGGCGTGCAGACCATTCTTCAACGCGCCGACGGTCCGACGCCGACACCGGTCGTGTCGCACGCCATCCTGGCGTACAATCGCGGCCGCACCGCCGGCTTCGCCGACGGGATTGTCGTGACGCCTTCGCACAATCCGCCGGCCGACGGCGGCTTCAAATATAACCCGCCGAACGGCGGTCCGGCCGACACCGACGTTACCGCGTGGGTGCAAGATCGTGCGAACACGTTGCTGCGCGCGCGACTCGACGGCGTCGAGCGAATGCGCTACGAGCGGGCGATTAATGCCGGCACGACGCGTGCCCACGATTTACTGCAACCGTACGTCGACGATCTTCGTGCGGTGGTCGACATGGACGCGATCCGGGACTCCGGCTTGCGCCTCGCGGTCGATCCGCTCGGTAGTGCATCGGTGCATTACTGGGATGCGATCAACGCGACGTACGGTCTGGACATCACGGTCGTCAATCGTACGATCGATCCGGCGTTTTCGTTCATGACGGTCGATCGCGACGGCAAGGTGCGCATGGATCCGTCGAGCCCGTACGCGATGCAGGGCCTCGTCGCGCTGAAGGATCGCTTCGATCTTGCGTTTGCGAATGATACCGACAGCGACCGTCACGGGATCGTGACGCCCAGCGCGGGACTGATGAATCCCAATCACGTTCTGGCCGTCGCGATCCGCTACCTGATCGCTCATCGCGAAGGTTGGCGCGCCGGCGCATCGATCGGGAAGACGCTGGTGAGTAGCAGCATGATCGATCGTGTCGTCGCGGATGTCGGACGCCGGCTCTTCGAAGTTCCCGTCGGTTTCAAGTGGTTCGTGCCCGGACTCTTCGACGGTACGTGCGCGTTCGGCGGGGAAGAGAGCGCCGGCGCGAGTTTCGTTCGTCGCGACGGCAGCGTCTGGACGACCGACAAGGATGGGTTGATCATGGACTTGCTCGCGGCCGAGTTGACCGCGCGCACGGGTCGTGAACCGGGCCTGCACTACCGGGAACTGACCGACGCCTTCGGCACGCCGTTCTACACGCGCATCGATGCGCCGGCGACACCCGAACAGAAGACCGCGCTCGCCAAACTCTCCGCCGATAGCGTTCGGGACGCGGAACTGGCGGGTGAACCGATTACGGCGAAGTTGACGACGGCGCCCGGCAACGGCGCCCCGATCGGCGGCCTGAAGGTCGTTACCGCGAGCGGCTGGTTCGCTGCGCGGCCGTCGGGAACGGAGAACGTCTACAAAGTGTATGCGGAAAGTTTCCGTAGCGAGCAGCATCTAGCCGCGATCGTCGATGAGGCGCAGCAGATCGTGACGAACGCGCTCGCCGTTCCGGCATAGAGGATTCACGTTCTGTGAATCTGTCGCGTTTCGGCTTCGCCGAAGCTGCCGCGTCGTCGTTCGTCCGGCAAGCCCGACGGACTCCTCGCGTCATGCAACGTTGATCTTTCGTCTCGCGGCGATCGTCGTCGCTTGTGCGGTTATGGTTGCTTGGCGGACACCGGCGGCCGCCGCACCGTGGCTGTTCGTTACCGACATTCATTACGATCCGGCAGCGCGCGGCAACGTGCCGGCGCGTCTCGGCTCCGATAGTAACGAGGCGCTGCTGGAGAGCGCGCTGCGGGCGATGCGGCGCGCCGATCCGCACCCGCCCGTGGTCGTGATCGGCGGCGACGAGTTCGCGCATCAATTCGACTCGTCGCGCGCGTCCGCGACGATGGCGTATCTCGCACGGCGTTTCGACCGCGCCTTTCCGGCGGCACAATTCGTTATCACGCTCGGCAACGAGGATTCGCCGTGCGGTGACTACGCGCTGCCGTCGCGTTCGCTGTTTTTGCGCGACACGGCACGAGATTGGGCTCCGCTCGTGAATCGGCGCGGTGCTGCGCCGGCCTTCGAAGCGACCTTTGCACGCGACGGATATTACACGACGCGCCTGCCGCTCGCGCACACGACCGCGGTCGTGATCGACGACGTGTTCTGGTCGCCGCGCTATCGCTCGTGCGCTGCCGCCGGACATCCGGCCGCAGCGACGATCGCGCAGCTCCGGCGCGCGTTGCGCGAATCGTCCGATCAGCATTGGGTCCTCCTCCATATTCCGCCCGGCATCGATGCCTTCTCGACCGCGCACGTCGTGCGCGGCTTGGCCGTCGTTCCGTTTCTGGATCCGGCGCCACGCGACGCGTTGCTCGGAGCGGTCGCGGAACCCGCGACGCACGTGACGCTCGTCCTCGCGGCCCATACGCACAAATTTGCGTATCGGATCGCCGGTACGACGCCCCGGCCGATTCCGATCCTACTCATGCCTTCGATCTCACCGATCTTTCGTAACGCCCCGGCGTTCTTGACGGCTGAGGTCGACGCCGGTGGGACGCTGCGGAACGTCAACGACACCGCACTCGTCCACGGCGTCTGGCGCAATCTGGGTGGTTTCCCGGCGCTCGGTGTGACGAGATTTACCGGCGCCGCGCTGGTCGATCTGCAGCGCCGGCTCGCTCGCAGCCGCGCGTTGCAGGCGCGCTTCGGGCGGCTCTACGAGAGCGGCGGAACGCCGGAGATCGACCCGTCGAACTGGCTGACGTATTCGTGCAGCGCCATCGCGTTTACGGCCACGGCCTTTCGCGCGTGCGTGAACGTCGGTGGCGTGAGCATCCTCACGACGCGCGGCGTGAGCGTGGCCGCGCTCGCCGCGCTCGCCGGTTTGGCGTTTCTCGGCGCCGCGGGCGCGGCCGTTTGGATGCGCCGTAAGCGCGCGCGCACACACACGTGACGCGGCCCCGAGTCCGCGGGCGCGTCCTGTAAGGGCGCATACGGCGGCGATGCTCGAGCCTGGTTAGCATAACGGTATGAAACGACAATCGCTGCTCGCCGGGATTCTTGCGAGCCCATTTATCACGACGGCCACGCTCGCCGAAGGTCCCGCGGGTCTGCGGCCGCTGCAGTTGGCGACGGGATGGCTCGGCGAACGGCCGACGGCGCAAAGCTTGCACGGGCGCGTCGTCCTCGTCGATGTCTTTACGTTCGAATGTATCAACTGCGTACGCGTGACGCCGAGCTTGAAACGCCTGTACGCGGCGTATTCCCGTTCGGATGTCGCGATTGTCGCGGTGCATACGCCGGAGGTCCCGAGCTATCAGAAGAGCATCAGCTATCTCGCGCGTCAAACGCACGCTGCCGCGCTGCCGTGGCCGATCGCGATCGATAACGATTATCGTATCTGGGACGCATACGGCGTCTCGGCGTGGCCGACCCAGTTGATCTTCGACCGTTCGGGGCGGTTGCGGACAACGATCGTCAGCGATAGTCAAGACGAACGCGTAGCGGCGGCAGTCCGGTCGATCGTCAGGAATGGCTGATCGACCGAAACCCGTCAGACGGTTTGACGCGATGATGCGAGTCGAGTGAGAACGGCGATCGTATCACTCGGCTCCCCTCCCGTTCGAGCGCAGCTCACCGATGTGTCGTTCCATCTGCTCCGAGACATCCGGCTTGATCGTTCCGCTATACGTTTCGCGTAGCGCCGCAAGACGCGCGGCCAAGTTCGACACGTGTTAGGTGCGCTTCGGCGCGGGCGACGCGTGGCTCATCGACCCGTGACTCATCGACCCGTGACTCATCGCGGCCTGGCTAGCGGCAGGCGCCGGCGACTGCGCAAAAGCCGCGCCGGGAACGGCGCCGAGGACGACGGTCAAGGTGAAGAGGGCATATGTATTCATGTCGTGCTCCGAAATGGAAAGCTGGTACACGATTTTTACCAGCGCCGACGACGTTTGGATGTAAGAGCCCTTACGCGCGTTCGTGCGCTGCAGCAGCGACCCGGTGTAATGTAAGGCACCATACGTCAACCGCCTTCGTGTGCGGCTAGTATGGCGAGCATGACCTCTGAGAAGACGCATGACTTCACCCTCGAGGGGATCGAGAGCGTCTCCTATGCTTGCTCGAGCGACCTCGAAGGCATGTACAAACTCAGCCCCTTCGTGTGGCGCGAAGAGGACCACTTCGAAATGTTGTTGCGCGTCGTCAACTATTCGGACGATCCGTCAGAGAAGGTGGCGCGTATCCATCGCGGATTCTCGTTCGACGGGCTGAATTTTGCTTTGGGACCCGATGCCGTCATCCCACCCGGCGACGATGTGCCCGGCGCGTACGACAGCGGCGGCTGTGAAGATCCGACGGTCGCCTGCGTCAACGGTACTTATTACGTGTACTATACCGGCTGGAACGAACACATCAAACGTGGTGAACTTCTTTTGGCCGCGGGTCCCTCGCTCGAACGTTTGGTAAAGCGCGGCATCGCGTTGGCGTCGACGGCGACCGAGGTCAATCCCAAGGAAGCGGAGATCGTCCGGGCCGACGACGGCTCGTGGCGGCTCTTCTTCGAGTATGCCAATGACGATCGCTCGAAGATCGGCATTGCGTCCTCGCCAAACGTCGACGGCCCGTGGACGGTGCAGAAGGCGCTTTTCGAAGCGCGCCCGGGATGGGACGAATGGCACTTGAGCACCGGCCCCGTGCTCGGGGAAGGCGACATCTTGCCGGTGATGTTTTATAACGGGGCGACGCGCGCGGCCGAGTGGCGCATCGGCTGGGTGGTGTTCGATCGCACGTTCACGACCGTGGTCGCGCGTTGCCGGCACCCGATCGTGCTTCCCGGCGAGCGACGTTTCGATGAAGACACGGACATCGCGTTCGCCGCGTCCGCCGTCGGGGCGAACGACCGTATACACCTGTACTATTCGATCGCGGATCGTCACGTCATGCGGGCGACCGTTCGGCGGCACTGACGATGTGCTATGGCGGGACGTTGCCGAAAGCAATCGAAGCGCGTACGTCTTCGCCACTCCGTGTCATGCGCGCCGGCGCGGGTCACAATCAGGAAGCTGGGCCTCTCGTGTTAGCCGTCGCATTCTCCGCACACAATACGCTGACGCCGACGGATGCGCTCGAGCCGCACACGGCGTTGGATGATATTCCGGATAAAGTTCGCCCATCGGCGGCCGTCTCACGCACCCTTCGTGAACTCGATCTTCTGGGCATCCCGTTGACGCTCGCCGGCGACTTGCCGGCGGCGGTTCTCAAGGGCATGGCAAACGCGCTCTGGTTTCCGGGCGACGTCGTTTCCGACGCGCGTCCGCTGCCGGCGCTCCTATCGAAGATCAATTTGCCGGCGTCGTGCATCTGGTTTGTGACCGCTGATGCGAACGAAGCGCAAACGGCGTCGGAGATGGGTCTGACGACGGTTCACGTCTCGCCGAACCGATCCAACGCGAGCGAAGCGTCGGATGTCGAGGGTATCTACGTCGTCGCAGAAGTCGACGAGCTCCTCGAGCTCATCCGCGCGCCGTATACGCGTTCGGCGCTGAGTTTGCGCTTGATCATCGGGGCCTTACTCTCGCAGTCCGACGATGAGTTCGCTCCCTAGTGTGCACAAGATGATCCCGGCTGAGAACGCCGTTTGGTATCTGCGCCGGCACCGTCTTTTCGACGGTGCGACCGATGAGGTCGTGCGCAGTTGCAACCATCTCTTCGTCCGGCGAACGTACGCTGCTCGAGCGGTTCTCTTCGAACAAGGCGATCCGGCTCGAATCGTTTACTTGGTCAAGCGCGGCAAAGTTCGTATCTCACGCATGACGCCGGACGGCAAGGAAATCACGCTGGCTATCCTTGGGACCGGCGACATGTTCGGCGAGGAGGTCGTGTTCACGCAAGACTTCGCCCGTACGACCCAGGCGACGGTGATCGAAGAGGCATATTTGTGCTTGGCCCGCATGCAAGATCTGTTCGCAATCCTCTCGCGTCATCCGGTGGTCGCGATGAACGTTGCCAAGTATTTGCAGGAACAGCGCGACGATGCGATCGCGACGGTCGAAGATCTCACGTGCCTGAAGGTTCCCGACCGCATCGTACGGCTCTTCGAGCGCCTCGCGACGGATCATGGCGTTCAGCACGCACGCGGCACGCGGATCGACGTGCGGCTCACCCACGCGCAGATCGCTTCGCTCGTCGGCAGCACGCGGGAAACGGTCTCGCTCGAACTCGCGCACCTCGTGCGTGCCGGCCGGATCGCGAGTATCAACGGTTTTTACAACCTGCCCGCAGTGCTGCAGCCGCTCTGATAGAGAGTGTAGCAGAAAGCCGACGTCGTGACCGCTGGTTCAGCGCTTTATGAACGATGTGATGTCCATGCGTAGCTGATGGCGGCTGGCGCCGTCCAGGTACACCATGTGGCCCGAGGGATAGTATCCGAACGTGATGTGCGGCTGTAGCTCGGGTGCGATGCCGAGGTGGCGCAGCGCGAGCTCGGTGCCGTAGAACGGCGTCGCGAGATCGAACCATCCGTTGGCGGAGAAGATGCGCAGCGTCGGGTTCTTCGTCAGCGCGCGGGCGAGATCCGGCAGCACGTTCGGACTGAATGAAGCGACTTCCGGATCGGTCGTATCACGGCTGAATTTCCATGCGATGCCGATCTCCGGATAGTTCGTCGCGAGATAGGTGTCGTCGTCCGTGAAGCGGAGGTCGTCGCGAACGTAGCGATTGAACTGCCCCGTGAAAGCCGCGCCGATCGTTGCATCGAGCGTCGGGTCATACGACGGCGAGTCGTTGTTCGCATCGAGGTCGGCGCCGAGGAAACGTCCGTCGAGCCGTCCCGTCACGGAGCCCCGGCCGCGCAGAAGCTCTTTCTCGAAATGCGCCGGCTCGATGCGGAGATTCGCCCGTTCGATGTACGTCGTGTCGAGACCGAGATAGGCGTGCAGCTGTTGTGCCAGACGCGCCCGATCGGCTGCCGGAAGCGTGTCGCCGCGGAGTAACGCCGTGGCATACGCACCGCCGGCGAACGTTCGCACCTGTGTGAGGAACGATTCCAGCGTCCCGGTTCGCCCGTTCGGCAACGCTTCGTGATACCACGCGACGGCGGCTTCCGACGGCAGAAACGCGATGCAGGAGCGGTCGTCGCCCGGCTGCGCGGGGTCGAGAGCGGTGAGGTCCAATGCCGAACTGATGAGCACGACGCCGTTGACGCCGACGCCGGCTTCCTGGAGCCGGTTGACGACGTTCGCCGCGCGCGCCGTTCCATACGATTCGCCGATCAAGTATTTCGGTGAACCCCAACGGCCGTTTTCCGTCAGCCACCTCACGATGAAGTCGGTAAACGCGCGAGCATCTTGATCGACTCCGTAGTAATCGTCTTTCGTGCTCTTGCCGACGAGCCGGCCGAAACCGGTCCCCGGTGCGTCGACGAAGACGAGATCCGTTGCCGGCAAAAGCGTGTCTTCGTTTTCGGAGAGCACCCCCGGCGGCGCGACCGGGCTGGTGTTGCTCGTGAGGACGCGCACCGGCGCAAAGGCCCCCATGTGGAGCCACACCGACGACGATCCGGGGCCGCCGTTCCAGATAAACGCGATCGGACGCGCGTTGCTTGCGGGACCCTCGAGCCGATAGCTCACCGAGAACATGGCGAGCTTCGCTTGGTTCGTCTTGTCGCGCAGTACCGTCAAACCGGCCGTCGCCGCGTAGCGCAGCGTCCGTCCGTCGACGGTCACGCGATGATGGGTGACCGCCGTACGGGCGGTGGGAACCGGTACCGACGTGTCTTCCGCCGCCGACCCGCCGTCGAGCGGAAGCGTAGCGATGACGACAACGCATACAAAGAGCCGGCGAATCAACGGATGCAGCACGATCGGCAGTTCGTCGACGCACGCCGAGCGGGCCTGGTCGGCACGCCGCGCATCGAACGATGCGCGCCGCGCGAACGGGTCGGCGACGGCGGAAGCGTATCCTAGCGTCATGATCGCGAACGTGCTCGCGCCGGGGGTACCGATCGACCCGGTGACTTTTCAAGTGATACAGAGCCGGCTGAGCGGCATCGTGCAGGAAATGCAAGACAATATTTTCCGCACCGGTTACTCGACTATCGTCCGAGAGTCGCAAGATGCGAGTTGCATGCTGCTCGACCTCGCCGGCGAGGTGATCGGCCAGCACGCAATCCTCCCACTTCACGTCGCGGCGTTGCCCGAGGTCGTGCGCGCGGTCCGCGCCGTCTTCGGTGACGACATTCGGCCGGGTGACGCGTTCATCTCGAATCATCCGTATCTGGCCGGTGTCACACACTCGCAAGACATGGCCCTCATCACGCCGGTATTTTACGATGGCAACCTGGTCGCGTTCTGCGCCAGCATCGCACACAAGAGCGACCTCGGCGGTGTCGTCGCAGGCACCGGCTACGCGCGTGCGCTCGAAATCTTCCAGGAAGGAATTCAGTATCCGCCGCTGCGCTTCGCAGAGGGCGGAGCGATCGTCGCCGATATCGAGAGCATCATTGCGGCGAACAGCCGCACCCCGGAACTCGTCCTCGGCGATCTGCGTGGTCAACTCGGTTGCGCGCGCATCGGCGAGCGCCGGCTGATCGAAACGTTTCGGCGCTACGGCGCAGCGCAGATGTTGATAGCGTTCGAGCACGCACAGCGGATGACGGAGCGCATCGTGCGCGAGCATCTCTCACGCTGGCCGGATGGAACGCATGAAGCCGAAGCGTTCGTTGACAACGACGGCATCGTGCTCGATCGCCGGCTGCGCTATCATGTGAAGATCACGAAGCACGGCGACCGCATCCTCTTCGACTTCAGCGCGTCCGACGATCAGGCTGCCGGACCGGTCAACATTCGTCCGCCGCTTGCCCGCGGCTGTTGCTATTACGCGTTGATCGCGATGATCGATCCCGCGCTGCCGAACAATGGCGGACTTGCGCGCGTGGTCGAAACGCGATTTCGGCCCGGCTCGATTCTCGATCCGGTGTTCCCCGCGCCGACGAATACCTACATGGCATCGACGATCGCGTGTACAGAAGCCGCGATCGAGGCGCTCAGCGGCTTCGTGCCTGAACGCGCGTGTGCCGGCAACGGCGGCGTCGGCGGTTCGATGATCGCAGGCCGGCGCGCCGACGGCACCGCGTTCGTACAGTACGAACTGATCGCGTCCGCCTACGGCGGTCATCGGCGTGCGGACGGCCTCTCGGGCACGGATGTGCTGCTGGCAAACACGCGCTCCGCATCGATCGAAATCGTGGAGACGGAGTATCCGACGCGCGTGCGGCGATTCGAACTGATCGTTGATTCCGGCGGCGCGGGGGAACACCGCGGCGGTCTCGCACCGCGTCGCGAATATGAGGTTCTCGCCGAGTCTGCGCAACTGACGTTGCGGGGCGGCCGGCACGCGCTGCCGGCTGCCGGTCGCGAGGGCGGATCGCCGGGCCGTACCGGAAGTTGCGTCGTCAATCCCGGCCACCCGGACGAACAGATCCTGCCGAGCCGCTTCAGCGGCGTCACGTTGTACGGCGGCGATGTCGTGCGGCTTGAAAAGGCGGGTGGCGGCGGCTTCGGCGATCCGCGCCGGCGTCACCTCGAGAACGTGGTCGGCGACGTGCTCGACGGCTACGTCAGCGTCGACGAAGCAGTCGTGCGTTACGGTATCGATGTTGCGGAACTGCGGTCCGCGATCGCGCGCTGGGATTCGGAAAGCGCGCTCCTCGAAGGGATGGTATGACGTGAAGTTTTGGATTGTGCGAGGCGGTACTCGACTCGTTGCCGGCGTGCTGACGATCGCGTTCGTCGCGTTCAGCAACGCGTTGCCGGTCGCGGCGCAGACCGACGCAACGGTCATCCGCGTCGGTTCGTCGACGGACGATGCGATTCGGCCGGTGCTGTATGCCGTGCAAAGCGGACTCTTCAAAAAGGCCGGATTGAACGTCGATGTGATCAAGCTGAGTAACGGTGCCGCGGTTGCCGCAGCCGTCGCCGGCGGGTCCGCCGATATCGGGAAAGGGAGCGCGCTCACGGCGATTCTTGCCTACAGCAAGGGCTTACCGTTTACGGTGACGACGAATCTCGCCAATTATTCGAGCGATGCGCCCGACACGGCGATGATCGTCGCGCGCGAGTCGCCGATCAATTCCGCCAAAGATTTCGCCGGCAAGACGATCGGCGTGATCGGCGTCGGCGACTTCAATTCGCTGAGCATCAACAACTGGCTTACGCAGAATAGCGTTGATCCCGCGCAAGTAAAGTTTCTCGAAGTTCCCAACTCGGCGTCACTCGCGGCCGTCGAGGAAGGACGCATCGATGCAACGCTGGTTCTGGAACCGGCGTACTCGCGCGCGATGGCGATGCAAAAATTCAAGATCGTCGGTTATCCGTGGACGGCGCTCGCAAAGCGCTTTTCCGAAGCCGTCCTGTTCGCAAACGTTTCGTGGATCGCGAGTCATAAGGAGACAATCGTGAAATTCAATCGGGTCGTACGCGACGCGGCGGCCTATGTGGCGGCACACGAGGACGAAACGAAACCGCTCTCCGCACAATTTGCCGGCTTTGACGCGGCCACGCTGCAAAATTTCCACCCGCCGTCGCGAGCGCTCTCGCTCGACCCGAGCGACATTCAGCCGACGATCGACGCCGCGGCGAAGTTTAAGCTGATTCCGAAAGCGTTTCCGGCGCGCGACTTCATCCTCCAATGACGCGCGTGCGCGTCAGTAAGCCGAGCGGCTCCGGGTTTGCCGTACATTGGACCGCGCTGCTCGCGCAGCAACTCGGCTTTTACGCCGACGAAGGCCTGGAGGTCGAGATTATCGCGCTCGATCAAGCCGCCGGAACGGACGCCTTGCTCGCCGGCGACGTGCCCGTCATGCGACGCGGACCGGATGAAAGCATCGCCTTGATCGCCGGCGGAGCGCCGTTGCGCCTCGTTGCCGGCCTCGTCAACAAACCACCGATCTATCTTTTCGCGACACGCGACGTCGCGAGCATCCCGGATTTGCGCGGGCGGACGATCGCCGGTATCTCGGCTCGCTTCGGCAGTTCGCTCGTGCTTCGCATGCTGCTCGACGACGAAGGTCTGGCGGAGGATGACTACGAGATCGTCCACACCGGCGGCAGCCACGCACGGCTTGCCGCGCTGGAAGCGGGACGCGCCGCCGCGGCGGTGCTCTCACCGCCGACGAACCGGCGGGCAGAAGAGGCCGGCTTTTCGCTGCTGGCGAGTCTGCCCGACCGCTACCCGCAGTTTATGTTCTCCGCGATTCAAACGCAGACGGCGTTTGCCGAACGGCAGTCGGACGTCCTCGCCGGTTTACTCAAGGCCGAACTCCGTGCGCAGCGTGTGCTGGCCGATCCGCAATGGAAGGGCGAATGCGCGGCGCTCCTTGCCGCTGCCGACGCGGTGAGCGTCGCCGACGCAATCGACGTGTACGACACGATGGTCGAGGCCGACCGGGTGTTCGCGGCCGCCGGGGAGATCGAAGGCGCGGCACTGGAACATCTGTTACGGTCGATGGTCCGATTCGGCGACGTGCGCGCGTCACTGCGCGCGGCGGACTGTGTCGATCGCCGCTACATGGACGAAGCGCAGCGCGCGCTCGCAATGACATCCGGAGGTACGTGAATGGCGGCTGCCCTCATGAGCCGCAAAGGCGCCATCGCGCAGCTCGCGGCCGCAGCCGCAGCACTCGCGGCGACCGGCGCGCGCGCCGCCGATCTCGAACCCGTTGCCGTGGCCTCCGCATTGCAAGACGACATCGCGCCGCTCTTATACGGTATCGGCTCCGGAATCTTTGCGAAGCTCGGGCTCGACGTGCACGTGCAGGCTGCGAACAACGGCGCCGCGGCGGCCGCCGCTGTTCTCGGCGGAACGTTGCAGATCGCGAAGTCCGGCACGATGGCGATCGTCGCCGCGCACGCACGCGGCTTGCCGCTGACCGCGATCTGGCCGGCGGCGATCTCGACCTCGCCTGCACCGATGTGCGGTTTAATCGTTTTGCGGTCGAGCGGCATCAACGATGGAAAAGATTGCGACGGGCGCATCTTCACAGGCGCGTCGCTTCAAGACCTCAACCAGCTGGCGGCGATGTCTTGGGTCGACGCGAACGGCGGCGATTCGCATACGATGCGGTTCCTCGAGATCACGTCGTCGGCCACGATTCCGGCGCTCGAAGCGGGCCGAATCGACGGGGCTACCGTGCTCAATCCGATCCTGCAAGTCGCTCGGCGCACGCCGGCCGTGAAGGTGCTTACGAATCCGTTTGACACGATCGCGAGCCATTTTTGCTCGAGTACGTGGTTTACAACGCACGACTATGCTGCGTCGCATATCGATACCGTGCGCCGGTTCGTGAGCGGTCTGCAGCAAGCGACGCGCTACGAAGACGCGCATCCGGCCGAGATGGCAAAATATCTCGCCCCCTTTCTCAAACAGGACGAGGCGGCGTTGGCCGCGTTCCCACGCACGACCGACGGCGTTTCACTCGATGCCGCCGACTATCAACCGGTGATCGATCTCGCGGCGCGCTACGCCGTCATCCCTAAGACGTACGCCGCAAAAGACTTGCTCACGTTCGTCTCGTGATTCGAGGAATACGGTATGAGCGTCACTGAGAGTCGCGTTGCCGTCGTTACGGCGTTCAACGCGCCGCCGGCGATCGTGACGGTACCGATCCCGGCTCTTGCGCCCGGATCCGCGCTCGTGCGCGTCGACGCGGCAACCCTGTGCGGCACGGACGCTCATCGCTGGCAAGGTCATCGGGCAAACGTGCAACCACCCTTCGTGCCGGGTCACGAGACGTGCGGAACGATCGTCGCAACGAACGGTGAGATTCGAGACATTCTTCATCGTCCGCTCGCGGTCGGGGACCGCGTTATCTCGTCGTATCCGAGTTGCGGACATTGCTTCTACTGCGCCGTGAGCCGGCAGACGAATTTGTGTCCCTCGAACACGAAGTTCGGCGCGTCGCCGCCGGGCGACATGCTCGGCGGCTTATCGGAATATCATTATTTCCCGCCGGGCGGACAGTTCGTCCGCATACCGGACACGGTGTCACCGGCGCTGGCCGCATCGGCCGCCTGTGCGCTGCGCACGATCATGCACGGTTTCGAATTGCTCGGGCCGCTGCTGCCGTACGAAACGGTCGTCGTGCTGGGCGCCGGTCCGCTCGGACTCTATGCATCGGCGGTGGCGCGGGATCGCGGAGCGGCACGCGTGCTCGTGATCGGTGCGCCGCAAGCACGCTTGAGTATCGCGCGCGATTGGGGCGCCGACGACGTGCTCGACCTCGACCGAACGACCGACGCGGCGGAACGCGTGCGCTGGGTCCGCGCGGCGACCGAGGGGCGTGGAGCCGACGTCGTCTTTCAATGCGCCGCGGCGCCCGCGATGCTCGACGCACTCGAGATGGTGCGTCCGGGGGGACGCCTGATCAACATCGGCGTGCAAGCCGGAACGCCGCTGAACATCAATCCCGGGCTCTTTTTCCGAAACGTGCGGCTGAGCTCCGTCGTGATGGCTGAGGCGCGACATTTCTACGAGGCGATCGAGTTTCTTGCGACGCGCCGGCAGCGCTTCAACTTCGAACAGATGCTATCGACGAGGTATCCGCTCGAAGGTGCCGGTGATGCGCTCGCCGCTATGGCGGCGTTCCGCGAAGTGAAACCGGTCATCGTTCCGTGAGAACGCTCGATCGCGACGAACTTCTCGACGGTGCGATCGACCTGCACGTGCACGGTTATCCCGACATGGGGATGGCCAAGCAGAGCCGCGTCGGAGATTTCGAGGTCTGCGAACTCGCGCGCGATGCGGGCCTGCGCGCGTTGGTTTTCAAATCGCATTTTTGGCCGACGATGGATCGCGCGTTTCAGCTCAACGAGCGTCTCGCGAGCGAGAGCTTTACCGTCTATTCGAGCATCGTCCTGAATCCGCTCGCCGGATCGCTCTCGCCGATGAGCGTCGAAGTCGCGGCCGCACACGCCGCGAAGCTCGTCTACCTGCCGACCTGGGGCTGCTGTCACGATCACGAGCAACGTGGGACGGTTCGCAAGGCGATCATCGAGCCGCAGTTCCCGAGCATCGTCCGTGCGTTGGATGCAAACGGTGCGCTCTCGATGCTCGACCAGGACGGGGCGTTGGTTCCGGAGTTGCACGACATCATCGCCCTTTGCCGCGAGAAGCGTCTGACGTTATGTACGGGCCATGTCTCGCCGCGCGAGAGTCTTGCGGTGCTTCGCGCCGCTAAGGACCGGGGTCTCGAGAAAGTGATCGCAACGCACCCGATGGCGCCGTCGATCGGCGCTACGTTGGATGAGTGCAAACGCTTCATCGAGCTCGGCGCATTGATCGAGTTCACATTCGCCGGCACGGTTTCGCTTTTCAATCCGCTGGCGATTCGTGCGGTGGCGAGTGCCATACGAGCATTGGGCCCGCAACATTGCCTTTTAACGACGGACGTGTTCTTCGAATACCTTCCGCCGGAGCCGGAAGCGCTGCGCATGTTCGCTCATCAGTTGCACTTCATCGGCGTGACAAGCGAGGAAATCCGCACCATGATCGTTCATAATCCTGCTCGCCTTCTGGACCTCGAATGAGCCGGGGGCACGTCACGTTCGCGACGGTGTTCGCGGCGGTGCTGGTGACGGCTTCCACGGTGCATGGCGTCGTCGCTGCGGAGCCGCTCGAGATCGGTGTCATCCTGTCGTTGACGGGTCAAGCAGCGTTCATCGGGCACGAAGAGCAGACGGCGCTCGCGATTACCGAAACGTACGTCAACGGCCATGGCGGAGTTCGCGGGCGACCGGTCCATTTTGTCGTATCGGACGATCAGTCGAGTCCGCAGGTCGGCATACAACTTGCGAACGCGCTCATTGCGAAAAAGGTCCCCATTTTCCTCGGGCCGAGTCTTGCGGCGGTCTGCGCGGCTTTGATCCCGATCGTACGCGATAATGGTCCGACGATGTACTGCTACACACCCGGCGTGCACCCGGTACCGGGAACGTACGTCTTTTCGGCGCTGATCGGTGCGCGCGACCTTGCCTTGGCGATGGTTCGGTGGTCGCGGTTGAACGGATGGACGCGCATCGCGGTGATCAGCTCGACGGATAGCAGCGGGGCGGACTTCGACCGCGGGCTCGATACGGCGCTCTCGACACCGGAGAACGCGAGCGTCAAGGTGGTCGGCCGCGAACACTTTGCGCCAACGGATCTCAGCGTGAACGCGCAGATCGCGCGCATCAAAGCCGCCGATCCGCAAGTCGTGTTCGCGTGGACGACCGGTTCGCCGTTCGGCACGGTTTTGCACGGCATTCACGACGTCGGTCTCGACGCTCCGATCATCGGCGGGAACGGCAACATGATCGCGGCGCAGCTGGCGCAATACGCGTCATTCCTGCCGCCCCGGCTCTATTTTCCCGGCGTTCGCGGACTGGCACAGACGGGCACTCGGGCGGGTCCGATCCGCGACAAACAAAAGATTTATTTCGACGGCTTGGCGAAGGCCGGCGCGCAGGTATCCGTCCCCTCGAATCAAGCCTGGGACGCGACGTGGCTGGTGCTCGACGCGTATCGAACGCTCGGGTTCGATGCGACCGCGACTCAATTCCGCGACTATCTGCGTGGTGTACGCGGGTGGGTGGGCATCGAAGGCGTGTACGACTTCAGCGACCCCGAACAACGCGGACTCGGCGTGCAGACCTGTGTGATCGACCGCTTCGACGCGCAACGCGGAACGTTCGTTCCGGTGAGCGGGCCCGGCGGCACTAGATATCGACCTTCATGAAATCGTCGAACGGCGAGAGCTGATTTGGATCGAATCCTTTGAGATCGTTGTTGAACGCGTAGAGGTCTTCCGAAATGTCGAGGACGACGATCGGAACGTCTTTCGCGATCGTTGCTTGGATATAGTCGGCGTACTTCTGGCGCCGTTTGGCGTCGTATTCTTCGTTGAATGCGTTCATCGCCGCAGTGACCTTATGATTGCAATAGCGGGGATCATTTTGTCCGTTCGGCGGAATGTCGTCGCACGAGTACAGACTGGAAAGGTCGCCGATCGGGTCGCCGCCCCATTCGAATGTCACCAGATCCCATTTTCCGCCGAGCACGATGCCGCCGTTCGAGTACGGGGCGAAGAACAGCGGCGACGGGTAGCGGCGGACGGACAGGGTCACGCCGATGCGCTGCCAATTCGCGCGAATGAGTTCGATCATCGAGTCGGTATCGGGCGTGCCGGTCGACGTTGCGAACGTCAAGTTCAGCGCATGTCCATCTTTCGTTCGAACGCCGCCCGGCCCGACGCGCCAGCCGGCCTGGTCGAGTAGCTTCGTCGCGAGTGCGATATCGAACGGATCGGTCGGTACGTTTTTGTTGAAAGAAGGGTTGGCCGGTGAGACGGGGTTGTCTTGAACGATGCCGAGTCCGTGCCGTATCTTCTCGCGAATCGCTTCGCGGTCCATGGCGAGTCGCAAGGCACGCCGCACGCGCACGTCATTCAAGCCGGGATGCGCATTTTGGAAATCGATGTGCCCGAAGTAATAGCCGGGACGGCGGATGACGGCGATGCCGTCGATCTGCTTGACGCGATCGACAAAGGCCGATGCAACCGGCGTCCAAAGATCGATCTCGTGTGATTGCAGTTGCGCGAGGACCGTATTGCGGTCGGGCACGATCTTGAAGACGACGCGTTCGAGCAGCGGTTGGCCGCGAAAATAATACGGATTGCGGACCAAGGTCACGGAGTCGCCGCGCTTCCATTCCGCGTATTTGAACGGCCCGATGCCGACCGGTAATGCATTGTACGGCGCGTTGTTGATGTTGGCGAGTTTGCCGAGCAGATGTTTCGGCAGGACGCACGGGTTGGCGCCGCCGGAACCGAGGAACGTGCCGGCGTAAGCCGCATATTTTTTCTTGAGGTGCAGGACGACGGTATAGGGATCCGGCTCGTCGATCTTCGTGATCAAGTCGAAACCGGTGCGACTGACGACGTTGGTCGCCGGATTCAGAACGGTGCGGAACGAGAAGACGACGTCGTCGGCGTTGAACGGTGCGCCGTCCGACCATTTGACGTTCTTCCGCAGACGATACGTGATCGTCAGACCGTTCGGACTGACGCCGCCGTTCTGCAGCGTCGGAACAGCCGTCGCCAGTTCGGGCACGGGGTCGTTGTGCCGATCGTATTTCACGAGCCAACCCATCGTCAGCGACGACATGTACGCCAACACCGTCTGCTGCACGAGATCAGGATTGAGCCCGACGATATCTTCGGCCGTCGCGTAACGCAACACGTGCGGCACCGTGTACGGGTGGCGTGCGCCCTCCGTTTTGTCTGGTGCGCTCACCTTCGTACAGCCGGCAAACACGATCGCGGCGACGAGGCAGGCGGCCAACGGTTTCAAGCGGGATGACTCCTTCAAAGAACGCTGTTGCAGCGGGGAGGGCTCTTGCGCCGCCCCGGATCAGACCACCCCATGGATTCTTCGCAATCTCAAGGCGGAACCCGGCCGCAACCCGCAGATGACCCGCCCGACGAGGAAATCGGACAGTTCGGCGATTCCGACGATCCCGGTCTCGAGTCGGATGAAGATCTCGACGGCGAGCAAGACGCCGACGGTGGACTTCCGCTGCACTCGTAAAGGGCAGCGCGCTAGATTTGGTTCGCGATAGCGTCCTCGACGGAACGCATGGTGTTGACCAGTTGTTGCCGCTCTTCGGCATCGAGGCTCGCGACCGAAACCCGCTCGAGCTGCGCCCACGCCGCTTGAATTTTCTTGTGCATGGTCTGGCCCTTGGCGCTAAGTGAGACGATCGTCACGCGCCGGTCTTCGCTCGATTGTTTGCGGCGAACGAGACCGGCGCGCTCCATTCGGCGCAGCGATTTTGCGACCGTCGAGTGGTCGATGTGCTCGATTTCGACCAGTTGCGCTTGACGTTGTGGACCGTTCGCGTGCAGCGCCATGAGGATCAGTTCCTGACCGGGATGCAGCTCGAGTGCGCGCAACAGCTGGGCGGCGTACGCACGGTGTATGCGCGCCAATCGAAAGATGCCGTAGCTCAGCGGGAACGTCGCGGCCGGGCTTGCCGGCCGCGGCTGCTCGGCACGCGCGGTCATTAGCGCGTCGTCTGTTCCGTGATGCGGTCGAGGAACGGATAGTCCGTATAACCGCGTTCATCTCCGCCGTAGAACGTTGCCCGCTCGGGCGCGTTGAGCGGAGCGCCGATCTGCAAGCGGTTGACGAGATCTGGATTGGCGAGCGCGAACGTCGCAACGGTTGCGACGTCGGCGAGGTCTGCGTCGACGTCGTCGGCAATCTCTTCGCGCGGCCGGCGTGCGCGATTGACGAACAACGCCGACGGCCACGCGTCGCGAACGCGCCGTAACAGCGCTTCGTCGCCGGAGTGCACGAGGTGGAGATACGCGAGCCCGAGCGGCGCGAGTTCGCTCAAAAGCAACCCGTAGCGTTCGGCGACGTCCGTCTCGACCATATCGTTGTACGGGTTCCCGGGAGAAATGCGGATGCCGGTTCGTTCCGCTCCGATTTCATCGGCAACGGCAGCCGCGACCTCGACGGCAAAGCGGACACGGTTCATGTGCGAACCGCCGTAAGCATCGGTGCGCTGGTTCGCATTGTCGGACAAGAATTGATGGATGAGGTAACCGTTGGCGCCGTGGAGCTCTACGCCGTCGGCGCCGGCTGCGATCGCGCTCGCGGCAGCGTGCCGGAAATCGCCGATTGTCGCGGAAATTTCGTCGATGGTCAGTTCGTGCGGGACCGGCATGTCTTGAGGCCCGTTGGCCGTGATCATCTTCCCGGCCGGACGCACGGCGGAAGGCGCCACCGGTTGGCGGTGATGCGGCGTGTTATCCGGATGTGCGATGCGACCCACGTGCATGAACTGAATGAAAAAGCGGCCGCCCGCTGCGTGCACGGCGTCGGTTACGCGTTTCCAGCCGGCGATATGTTCCGGTGTGTAGATGCCGGGTGTGAGCAGATACCCTTGACCGTCGTCCGAAGGCTGCGTCCCTTCGCTGATGGTCAGACCGAATGACGCGCGTTGTTCGTAATAGGTCGCGTTGATGCTCGTCGGCGCACCGTCCGGCCGGACTCGATTCCGCGTCATCGCCGCCATCGCGAGACGATTCGGGAGCGTCAACGCGCCGACGGTAACGGGCGTCCAAAGCTTTTCCATGTCGATTCAATGTCCTATGCAAGATATGTGGCCGGCAACATATACCATCTCGACCGGATTCGCGTCAAGCCTCGAAGGCCGACGGCCGACCCGGGTGACGCCGTGCTGCATAGCCCGTAAGCGGTGTACCGTTCGACTCTCGGTAAGGTGGCCGCCGATCGGTATCGTTCATGTCGTGCAGTCTTCGCTCGCCGACCTCATGTGGGCGCTCGGCCGACCCGTACGGGAATCGTATTCGCCGCCGTACTGGCGTCTGCGCTGGCCGTGCGGCTGCTGCGCGTTGGGCGTGGACCGTCGCAAGCTGCATTTGGAGATGTGCCCGCGGCATACGCGATTACGAAATTCTTAGGCCCCGGCACCGGGAGGCTCTACCGGGCGGGTCTCCGGACCGCGCCGCCGAGCCTGCCGTAAAGGCCGGGGTGCGCGCTTGCGGCGGTTAGTTGGCCCGGCTCACCGCGCGGCGATGATCTCTTTCCGGGTCCAGATATTGTCGTTGGAACGCCCGGCGGAGGTGAACGAGGCCTTCACGTGATGGCTTGCCGCGCAGCGGCTCAACTAGGCGGCGGCATCCCGGAACAGACTCGCCGTTGCCGGCTGCTGCTCTGCGGTCACTCTGACGTGAAAGCTCTGCGGAATGCCGCACGCGCGTGCAGCGATATTGAGGCGAGCGTGCACCCACGTAACGAGTATTTTTCGTAAAGCGGTCTCCACGAACGGCCACTCGACAACACGCCAAAACACGAAGCCGCCTGCAATGCCCGCCAGCGCTCCGATTGCGTACGCGCCGCCGTCACCGACCATCGGCTCCATGCTTCGTTGCATGAACGACGAGATCGGCTCGTGCACCAGGTAGATGCTGTACGACGCGACGCCGATGGCGGTCAGCACGGGATTCCCGAGGATACGAACCGCGAGCGGCGCAGTTCCCGCCGCCACGACGACGAGGAACGCAATGCATCGAAACCCCAGGATGTTCGATACGGCGGTGAGGTGCGACGAGCCGATTCCCAACTCGCAAATAACTCCGACAACGACCGCCACGACGGCCAACAACGGCGCGTAACGGCGAATCGGATCGCGTCGAATTTCTAAATCTGCCGCGACGATACCAAGCAGAAAGGCGGGAAGCGCCCACAGATCGAGGCTTGCAGCTTGCGTAAACGCCTCGATGAAGATTGCGGCTGCCACGGCGAGCATGAACACGCGCGGCGAGCGCGCCCACACGAGCAAGAATATCGGAAACAAAAAATACCAGCGAAATTCGACCGCGAGCGTCCAGAATGACCCGTTGAGCCGCGGCGTTCCCAAGTCGAGGAAGAGTGCTTCCTTGACGGTGTTTATCACGCCGATGTCGGCGGTGCCGCCCGGTGCAGCATAACCGGCATGAGCGAGAAGTCCCAGGCCGATCGTGATGAGGGCGATTGCCGCGTAGTACGGCGGGATGATCCGGACAATGCGCTTGGCAAGAAAATCGACGGGATCGAATGTCGCGTTGCCGGAGCGATGCAGCTTCACGAGGGTCGGATATGCGAGACAGAATCCCGAGAGAACGAAGAACAATTCGACGCCGTGCCGCCCCTGACCGAGCGCGTATGCGAGCCAGCTTTGCAGATTCGTGGGCCTAATGCCGGGATGATTCAGGAAGAAGCCAAGACGGCGAGAGTGCAACGCAGCATGATCCAAAACGACGGCAAGTACTGCCACCGCACGAAGACCGTCGACGTAGCTAAGCCGAGATTTCATAGGATATGGCCTAACAAGTAAGATGGTTCTTAGATCAATTTTGACTGCTCCGGTGACCCATTGATCCATCAAAAGTCCCGCTCATTGAAGTCCTTGGGCTCGTTTTAATCAGTTGCAAATCTAAAAATGAACACTCTCTCCACCATCGTTTAGAAAAGGCGCTGCGTCACCGGCTGGCGCGGGAGAACCAAACGAAACGTGCTGCCTTGACCGAGCGCGCTTTGAACGTCGATGTCGCCTCCGTGCCTGCGCGCCAGACTGCGGGCAATCGGTAAGCCGAGCCCGGTACCTTCGGTGTTTCGGGCAGCGTCCGCGCGCCAGAAGCGCTCGAAGATCTTGTCCAAAGCGTCGGGCTCGATACCGATGCCGCTGTCCGTTACCGCGACGATCACGGAGGACGCATCACCGCTCTGCGTTATTCTGATCGCTCCCCGGTCCGGCGTGTACCGGAACGCGTTGCGAACGAGGTTTTCAATGATCCGCCGGATCTGATCGGGATTACCGTACACGGTGGAAACCGCTGCCGGTTGCACCTTCAGCGAAATGTGGCGCGCGTTCGCTTCGCTTTCGAACGATCGCGCAAGTTCGTCGATGCACTTGGAAATGTCGACGGCATGGAACTCGTCATCGAACGCTTCTTCGGAACGGGCGAGAAGGAGCAGGTCGTTGATCATTTCGACCATCTGATGCGCGGCAAGGCTGATGTTGGTCAGATGTTGATCGTCCGGTCCGGCGCCGCGGCCAACGATCGCCTCCGTGTTGCTCGTGATCGCCATGAGCGGAGCGCGCAATTCATGAGCCGCATCAGCGGTAAAGTCGCGCGCTCGCTCGAGGGTGTACTCGACGCGGTCGACCGCGCGACCCGCAAACAGGCTTCCGGAGAGCGCTCCGATGGCAAGCACAAAAATCAAACCGATGCCGAGATCGGTGTCAAGGCGCCGCCGCTGCAAGGCGCTCCGTCCATCCGAAATCGTCGCTCGGACGATTCCGGGAGGCTCCTCGACGCTCCGAATCGCTTGATATCCGGTCCTGCCGTGCGGCAGGTTCGTCGTCGAGTCGCGTATCGGATTCGCCGCGCGACCTTCCATCAATCCGAGCGCCGCGATCCGCTTTCCGCGCGTGTCGAACCATTCGAGCCCCTCGTCTGAAGACGTCAGCTGACTGCTCAACGCTGCGACGATGTTGGGCGTACCTCGGACATTTTCCACCGCATCTTCGGCTTGGTCCAGCGCAATTTTGACGTCCTGACCGAGTGCGGCGTCGATGTCGTGGGAAAACAGCGCGCGGATGACCAGCGCTGCACTGACAAGCAAAATCGCAAAGACGGCATACGATCCGATTTGCGCCGAGCGGATCGACCGCCGAGCCGTCGGCGACCGTTTTTTATTCGACATCAGCGAGGCGGTAGCCCAAGGCATACACGGCAATGATCGGATCGTAGTCGCAGCCTGCCTCGCGAAACTTCTTACGCAGATTCGAGAGATGCGTTTTCACGGTATTGGAGTCGCCGACTTTGTCAATTTTGGCGAGCCGGTGCTGCAGGACGGATCGACTGAAAACACGACTCGGGTCGCGCAAGAACGTCTCAACGATCGCGTATTCCGTCCGAGTGAGTTTTATAATGCGGCCGCGATACGTCGCTTGGCTCGACTGCGGCCAAAGTTCGAGCTCTCCGTGGCGTAAAATGGGCGAACGCTGCTCGAAGCGCCGGCGGGAAAGTGCGCGAACGCGTGCGCATAACTCTGCGATTTCCACCGGCTTTACGACGTAGTCGTCGGCGCCGGCGTCGAGGGCGTCGATCTTATCCTTGACGGCGTCGCGCGCGGACATCATAACGATCATCGCTTCGGAGCCGCGTTCTCGCAGCGTGCGACAGACGTCGACGCCGTTCACCGCGGGAAGCATGATATCCAAAATGATGACATCCGGCGGCGCCCTCTCCGCAAGCGCGAGTGCGCGCCGGCCGTCACCGGCGACGTCAACGAGGTGGTTCTCGCGTCGTAAACCGCTCGCGATTGGAAATGCGATGCGAGCGTCGTCCTCAACAACCAATATTCGCATCGGAGTGGATTGCACGTCGATGCTCGAGCGGCATCTTTCGTCGCGTCGTCTCGAGCGTCGCGTTCACGATCGGTTCACACGAGCGCCGGTGACGGGATCGAAGCGGTCGATGACGGTCGAGCGGCGTGCCGGCTGCATGGTCTCATTCCCTTGCCGGTAGCGACGTCTTGGCCCGAGCTGCGCTATAACCGCGGCATGGTCGCTCTCGACCCGCTGCACCCGTTTCTCGCCGCCGAGATCGACGCCGATGTGCGGACGGCCGCGTCGCCCGATGCACTGGCGGGAATCGTCGCTGCCATGCATCGCTATCCGGTGGGCGTTTTTCGCAATGCGATCCCGGTGAGCGACGCCGAACACGTCGCATTCAGCCGTCGCCTCGGGCCGGTCGAACGGATAGAGCAGCGCCCCGGCCGCGTTCCTCGCATCCCGTTTCCGGAGATCATCGATCAGAGCAATCTCGATGAGAACGGTACCATCTTTCCGGATGACGACAAACGGATGCTCTACAAGCGCGCGAACCGGCTATGGCATACGGACATGTCGTTCCACACGCGCCGCGCAACGTATTCGCTGCTCTCGGCGCACCAAATCCCGCCCGGCGGCGGCGCGCCGACGGAGTTTGCGGACATGCGTGCCGCCTACGAAGCTGTGCCGGAACGGATGAAAGCGCGTTGTCGCCTGCGCCATGTTGCTCGGCGTCGGTGACCGAAGCGCAGCTTTGGGCAAATCACAATTATCCTGAATCGGCGAAGATTCTCGTCGCCGACACGAAGATCGATCCCGATCTCGTCGCTACGATGACACGTGCCACGTTTGCACCGAAACTCGACGATTCGCTCATCCAACCGCTGATCGACCTGATGGCGAAATACGGCCGAATCGCCGCGCCGTTTCCGGCGAGCAACCTTCGCGCGGATTAATTCTTCGTGCCTTGAATGGTATTCCGTAGAGTGGAACGATGACGAAGTCGACTCCGCCGCTGGCCGGCGTACGTGTTTTGGAACTTGGCAGCACCGTCGCCGGGCCGGCCGCGTGCCGGCTTTTGGCCGACCTCGGTGCGATAGTTTATAAAGTTGAGCCGCCCGAAGGGGATCAATTACGAACGTGGGGCTCCATCGCTCCTGACGGAACATCGTGGTGGTTTAAATCGCACAACCGCAACAAGCGGCTTTTAACGTTCGATTTGCGTGACGCCAAGGAGGCTGCAATCGTTCGGCAGATCGCACTGCGCTGCGATGTGATTGTCGAGAACTTTCGACCGGGCTGGTTAAAGAGCATCGGACTTGGCGAAGCTGAGCTTCGTGAAGAAAAGCGCGATTTGATCTACGTCTCGATCAGCGGTTATGGTCAAACCGGTGCGTACTCGCAACGGGCAGGCTACGGCAGCATCGCCGAAGCGACAGGCGGCTTTCGACACATCACGGGAGAGCGCGACGGACCTCCGATGCGAATCGGCATCAGTATTGCCGACGAGATTGCCGGCCTACATGCCGTTATCGGCGCGTTAGCCGCGCTCTATGCGCGGAACTGCGACGGCGGCGGGGAATCCGTCGATATTGCCTTGGTCGATAGCGTTTTCAGTTTGATGGAAGGTGCACTGCCGGAGTACGCTCAGGCCGACGTTGTGGCTCAACGCAACGGAAATCGTCTAGCGACAGCTGCACCAAGCAACGTGTATCCGACGCGGGACGGCGAGTGGTACGCGATCGGCGCCAATGGGCAGAGCATTTTTCGCCGCTTCGCTCTCCTTATGGGCGCTCCCGAGATGGCCGACGATCCGCGGTTTCGTACGAATCAAGCGAGGTGCGAACACGTTGGTGTCCTCGACGAATCGATCGCGGCTTGGACAAAGACGCGCACGTCGAAAGAATTGGATGACGAGTTGGCCGCCGCCGGAATTCCCGGCGGTCCCGTCTTGTCAATCGAGCGAATCGCACATCATCCGCATTTTATAAGCCGCAGTTCGTTCGTCGACATACCCGACGGGTCTGGTAACACGGTCACGACATACGCGCCCGTTCCGCGTCTGAAGGACCGTCCCGACGGGATGGCCCAAGCCGCGGGCGCGATCGGGCGCGATCAACAGATCAGTCTGCAAGAACTCGGCATCGCGATCGAGGCTGCTATATGACGTCCGCATTCCGAAGCCGAGGAAGCGTCACGCTCGTCGACGTGAGCATGAGGGATGGCCTTCAAGACGAGGCGGTCGTCCTCGAGAC
The DNA here is from genome assembly GCA_965277075.1 of Candidatus Lustribacter sp. Taxonomy (GTDB): domain Bacteria; phylum Vulcanimicrobiota; class Vulcanimicrobiia; order Vulcanimicrobiales; family Vulcanimicrobiaceae; genus Lustribacter. The sequence goes on along the minus strand of OZ255707.1, from coordinate 1,098,636 downwards.
AGGGGCAAAACTTGAAATCGCCACGGCTCTTGTCCATAGCGGCCTGGCACGAATTGAGGCGACATCATTCGTACACCCGAAGTGGGTGCCGCAGCTTGCGGACGCGGACGACCTCGTTCCGTTGTTGCCGAAGGGACCGCGTTATTCGACGCTGGTCCTCAACATGCGTGGTTGGGAGCGCGCCGTCGCGGCATTTGAGCGTGCGTCGATTGCTCGAGGCGACTACGATTTGGTTTTCGTGACGTCGGCGAGTGAGCGTCATGCAATGTCGAACAACAACAGCACCATCGAACAAACGCTGACGATATTCGATGAACTTGCTGCAGCCTCGACGGGCGCCGGCATAAGCCTACGAGCGACAATCGCCTGTGCGTTCGTTTCACCGTGGCCGGACGAGTCAATCGCCGCAGATCGCGTCGCCTCGATCGCGATACGCCTCGCGGGCGGAAACGTGCACACGATAACGTTGGCGGACACGGTGGGCCGGGCCGATCCGTATCTCGTCGCGCGGCGGATTTCCGAAATTCAATCGGTTGCACCAACGGTGCAACTTGCGATGCACATGCACGACGCGCTTGGATATGGACTGGCCAACGTCTATGCCGGGCTCGAGTCAGGAATTCGTATTTTTGAGGGCGCCTTGGCTGGGCTTGGCGGCTGCCCTTTTGCCCCTGGTGCCCCCGGTAATCAAGACATCATCACGTTGGCCGATTTCATCGACGCGTGCGGATTCCATAGCGCTGTAAACAAAGCTGCGTTGCATGATGCGTCCGATGTGATTCGCCGAGCACTTGCGAATGCAAGCGAATTGTCTCCCAGCGGATCGCTAAAGTAAGGTCGAGGCAAGGAGCGTGCGGCGCGCAGGTATCGCAATTGACATGGAGATTTGAAGTGACGAATGTTTCGGCGACGCTCGAGGGCACGTATCGCCTCGTGAGCGACACCCATACGGTCGTCGAGACCGGCGAGGTCATCGAGAGCTTCGGTCAGGATCCCACGGGCTATATCATGTACGGCAGGGACCATCGCATGATGGTGCTCATGGTGCGCAGCGACCGGCCCAAGCCGACGGTCGACAGCGTCACCGATTCGCAGCGGGTATAGCGATAGAAGCGATTCACCGTGTATGACGGGCCTATAACGAGGTATCGTTAGCGCGCCATCTTCAAACGTCTGCGCGGGTCAGCGCAGCAATTTCACCGCGTCACGTGCCAGCGACATATCCGCGACGCGTTCCAGCGGAAGAACCGCCTTCTGCAACCCCAAAGCGACGTTGAGCTGCTGCATGTACGCGATCCGTGCGGGGTTCAAGACGATGTCGGCGTCGTAGCCGTGCACCGCGTTGATCCACGTCCATCGGTCGCGGCCGGCTTCCTCAGAACCGGGCCCCGCGCCCTCGACGTAGGCTTTCACATAGTCGGCCTCAGCCCCGCGGCTGTTCACCATTCGGTACGCGCGCCCGTACGCCGCAAGCGTTCGCACCAGGGCGTCGCGCTTCTCCGCAATGACTTTCTCGGTCGTGAAGCTACCTTGATTGGCGAATTCGGGGATTTCGTTCACGGCGTCGGCGATCATGCGCACGCCGAACTGGGGTGCGAGTTTTACGAAGTCGTGCTGGCAGGGACCGGCGTCGACCTTCTTGGCTGCGATCGCTTTGAAGACGTCTGCGCTGCTGCCGATGTTGACGAAGGTGACCTTGTTGATGTCGACGTTGTTCTTGCGCAGCATCGCCGCCATCGCCGAGTAGATGAGCGCGCCGACGGCGCCCGTCCCGATCGTCTTCCCCTCGAGATCCCTGATCGAGCGGATTTGCGCGTTGCCGGTCAACACGGCGAAATCGGGCTTCACCAGCGCGCCGCCGACGAGCCTGAGCGGTGCGCCGTTCTCGATCGCCGGAAAGACTTGGCTGAACCCGGTCAAGATACCGACGTCGGCCGCACCGCTGACGATCGCTGCCGTCAGCTTGATGCCGTCCGAGACGTTTTGCGTCGTGGCGTTCAGGTTGAGGTCTTCGAAGTACCGCTTGTCGCGGATCAGGGCTTGCAAGGCGAGCGAATCGTTCGAACCGGTGTTGATGATCGAGATCGCCAGCGATGCCGCGTTCGCCGGCCGCGCAAACGCGCCGGCCGCGACCGCGGCGCCCGCGGCGTACACGAAGCGTCGCCTAATCATTGTTGTCGGTCGTCTTCCACGGTGCGATGATCTGCTCGGCGCGTTGCAGCGTGCTGGTCAGCACGACGCCGAGAACCATCAGGATGAGGACCGGGACGAGCATCTCGTCCGTACGAAATTGGTTGCCGTACTTCACAACGAGGCCGCCGAGGCCGCTGATCGCGGTGAAGAACTCGGCCGTGACCATGCCGATGATCGCGCGTCCGATGCCCAGCCGCAGGCCGGCCATGATGTAGGGCAACGACGCCGGCAGGATGATCTTGCTGAAGATTTGGCGTTCGTTGGCAACGAACGCGACGCCGACGTCGACCAGCGAACGGCTCACGTTCTTCACGCCGATCGACGTGTTGATCAACACCGGAAAGAGCGTGAAGAGAAAGACGATGAAGAGTTTGGCCGTGAAGCCGAGGCCGAACCATAAGATGACCAGCGGAATGAGCGCGACAAGTGGCGTCGCGTAGAGCGCGCTGATCAGCCAGTCGAGCGCGGCTTCGACCTCGCGATACCGCCCGACCGCGAGACCCAGCACCACGCCGACGAACGCCCCGAAGATGTAGCCGAGCGTGAGTGTGCGCAAACTCTCGAGCACCGCCTCCTGCAACACGCCGGCCTGCGCGAGACTGATCGCGCCGAGCACGATCTTGCTCGGATACGACATGAATAGCGGGTTAATCTGGCGGCCGAAAATCTCCCACGCGCCGAACGCGATGACGATCGCGCACGCGCGGATGATCGACAGCCGACGCTTGCGCTTGGCGGCGGCATCGCCAGTGTCGATCTCTTCGAGCTCGGCCTCCGGTGTCAGCGGAGCTTCGGCGGTGACGCTCATGCGTTCACGCTCGCTTCGGGACGGATGCGCTGCCAGATCAGGTCGCGCAGCTCGAGGAAGGTCGGGTTTCCCCGCATCTCCGGCAGATTCGGGCGCGGCCGGGGAAAGGGCACCGTGATGACGTCCTTAATGCGGCCCGGTCGCGAACCCATGACGATCACCCGATCGCTCAAATAGACCGCTTCGTCCAGATCGTGCGTGACGAAAAGAATCGTCTTTCGCGTTTCAATGTGGATACGCAACAATTCGTACTGCAACGCCTCACGCGTCTGCGCGTCGAGCGCGCTGAACGGTTCGTCCATCAGCAGAATCTCCGGATCGATGGCGAGCGCTCGGGCGACGCCGATGCGCTGCTGCATGCCGCCGGAGAGTTGGTGTGGGTACTGGTGGGCGAAATCGCTCAGGCCGACGAGCCCGAGCAGTTCCTTCGCCCGTTCGCGGCGTTGGTCGGGACCGACGCCCTTGAGCTCGAGCCCGAACTCGATGTTGCTCTGTGCGGTCCGCCACGGCAACAAGTTGGCTTGTTGGAAGACGATACCGCGGTCGTAGCCAGGGCCGCGAATCGCCATGCTGCCGACCGTGATCTCGCCCGCGTCGGCTTTGATCAAGCCTTGCACGATCCGCAGCAGCGTGGTCTTGCCGCTGCCGCTCTCGCCGATGAGCGACACGATCTCCGATTCGAAGACGTTGAAGCTCACGCCGCGCAGAACGGGGAGCACGCGCACCGCGTCCGCCCTGCCGCTGACGCGGAACGTCTTCGAGACGTTGTGGACGGCTAGCTTCGCAACGCTCATGGCCGTTACGCCAGCGACCGCGTACGCGGATCGAAGAGTTCGTCGACCGCATAACGGCGTGGAATCAACTGCTGCGCGAACGCGTAGTCGATGACGACGTCGAGCGACGTGCGCAGGGCCTGAACGCCGAACGGCAGCGGATCGATTCCGCGCTTGAGCAATTGCAATCGGAAGGCCTCGTCGCCTTGGGCCGACTCCTTGGCGCCGAGTTCAGCGAGGTAGCCCTCCTTGCCGCGTTTGAGCAGGTCGAAGAGTTCGCCCGGCAGCCACGGGTGGGCGTCGACGATCGCGGTCGAGAGCGTGAGCATATGGTTGATCGGGAACGCGCGCAGCCGGTCGAACCACGCCACGGCCGCGGCGTCGGCGCCTTCCAGCACGGGTCGGACCTCGGGCAGCTTTGGCGCATCGCGGCCCGCGATCCACGCGTCGATTTCGCCCTCGAGCAGCATGTCCTCGAGCTTGCGTCCCTTCGGCGCGCGAACGATGTTCGGGGGCTCGACGTACTCGGTGAGATGACCACCTTCGGTCGTCACGTTGGTGATGCTCGCCAGATCGAGGCCGTATTCCGCGTGGTAGATGCCGCGCACCCACACGCCGGTCGTCTGCGTGTAGGCGCGAACGCCGATGCGCTTGCCGTTGAGGTGGGTGGGGCCGTCGACGTTACCGCCGCGCTTGCAGATCATCGAGCCGTGGTGGAAGCGGTTCAGCATCACGACCGGCATCAGGACGATCGGTTTGCCGAGTGCGAGCGCTTGAATGAACGTAACGATCGCCATCTCGGCCAGGTCGAATTCCTGCCGCTCGGCCATCCGGCCGAACGCGCTGCTCACCGGCAGAATGTCCGAGAATTCGAAGCGCAGGTGCGGTGAGGTGAGCGAACCATCCTTGATCCCGCGCGTATGCCCATAGGTATCGAGCAACGCGTTGAGGACGACGGTCTCAGTCGCGACGCTCGTCATCAGAGAGCCGCCAGGGCGGGATAGAGTTTGAGCGCCGTCTCGCAGAAGATCGCGCGCTGATCGGCTTCGGCAAGAAACGCGAGTTCGCGCGCGGCGAGATCGCGCAGTTCCACGAGTGTTCCGTCGGAGGACGGGAAGTTCGATCCCCATGCGATGCGGTCGGACCCGAACGCGGCGATCGTCTTCTCGATGAACGACCGCGTCGACGCCTTACCGGCGCGCAGATCGTGGAAGTTGCGCTCGGTGAGCTTGAGGTTCACCTTCGGGTAGGCGGCGAGATCGAAGAACGCCTGCGCCGCCGCGTACGGCGGCCCGTCGTCGACCGGCGGGTGCGAGCAGTGGTCGAGAATGACGGTCACGTCGGGAAACTGGTCGAGCAATTTGCGTAGCATGGGAAACGACGCGAAGCGCGTCTGCACGCACACCGGGATGCCGAGGTCACGCGCGCGTTCCCACGCCGGGAAGGTCGCCGGATCGGCGAGCCACGCGCCGGAGCTCTCGTCCATCGTGCTGCCGGCAGCGAAGATGCGGAAGCCGACCATACCGCGTTCCTTGACCCAGTGCGTCAATTTCTCGGGCGCGTCGGCAGCGAGCACGTCGACCGCGCCGACGAAGCGGAAACGATCCGCGTGCGCTGCGATCACGTCGGCGACGTAGCTGTTGTCGTAGCCGTAAGCGGTCGACGCGTGCACGATGACGGCGCGGCGGATGCCCGCTTTGTCCATCCATGCGGCAAGTTCGTCGCCGTCGACGGGGCGCTCCAGCGACCACTTCGACATCTTGCCGCCGACCGGCGCGAACGGGTAGCGCATCGCGTCTTTGGCGATCGCGTGCGGATGGATGTCTACGATTTCCACTCGAGGTCCCTTTACTGGTATCAGTCGATGGGGAAGAACATCTCTTCGGGCGTGAAGCGCTTGGGCAGGAGCTGCTGGTTGAACGCGTAGTCCATCAGCGCGTCGAGCGTGCGATAGTTGGCGGCGAGGCCGTAGGGCAGCGGGTCAGGTCCGACGATCGTCTGCAGCGCGGCCCATTTTTTGTCGTCGGCGGTCTGTGGTCCGTCGCGCGCGAGGTCGGCCAGATAGACGGCCTTCGCTTCGCTGAAGGTCTCGAACAGCGCGCGCGGTAGGTCCGGCTGTTCCGCGAGGACGTCGTCGCGCACGCACAGCACGCCGTGGATCGGATAGATGCCGGTGCGGAGAAACCACTCGCGGTCGAGCCGGGCGGCATCGGCGAACAGCGGGCGGAAATCGCGCGTCGTCTGCACCGCGACGCCGGCGTTCTGGCCGGCTTCCCAGCCTTCGCGCGGCGCGCCCGTGCGACCGAGACCGGCGCGGCCGGCGAATGCGGCGTCGATCGCGCCGTCTTGAAACAAGTCGACGAGACTGGGCCCGTCCGAGGGGACGACGTTGGCCGGCACGCGGAACTCCTGGACGTGCTCTTCGTCGTCGGTGATCCAGGTGATCGACGACGGATCGACGCCGTACTCGCTTTGGAGGATGCCGCGAACCCACACCCCGGTCGTGACGGTGTAGGCGCGAACGCCGACGCACTTGCCGGCGAGATCGACCGGAGCGACGATCCCGGTATCGGTGCCGACCTGGACGTCACCGAAATGGAACATCCGGTTGAGCGGGATCGGCAGCGCCGTGAAACCCTTTTCGAAGTATTTGGCGACCACGTACGTCGTGACCGCGACTTCGCAGACCTCGTACACCCGTTCGCGCACCATCTTGCGAAACGCCGCGATCATCGGGTCGACGGTGACGTAGTCGAGAGCGATCCCCGCTGGCGCGACGCGCTTGCTCGTGAGGACCGTGTTGTGACCGTACTGCCCGATCACGGTTCGAAGGGCTCGCACACCGCCTCCACAAATTGGCGCCAATAATGAAAGCTATTTTCCCGCCAATCGGCGCTCGTCCTGCCCGGTCGATCGCAACCGAACGCTCTTATCGGGATGTAACCGCTCGCTTGCGCGACGCGATCGTCGATGGCCACTTTCAACCCAACGAGCGCCTCGTCGAACAGCAGTTGGCCAAGCAGCTCGAGACGAGCCGAGCGGCGATTCGCGTCGCGCTCTCGATTCTCGAACAAGAGCAGTTGGTCGTCCACGAAGCCAACCGCGGCGCGCGCGTTCGCGCGTACACGATCGAGGAAGCCGACGAGATCATCGAAACGCGCGCCGTGCTCGAAGCACTCGTCGCTCGCACGGCGGCCGCGAAGATCGACGACGCCGGCGCGGACGTGTTGCGCGAAATCCTCACCGACATGGAGGTCCACGAGCGCGCGGGCAACCTGCGGCGCTATTCGGACGGGAACAGCCGCTTCCACGCGGCGATCTCCCGGATCGCGGACCACCGCACGTCGGCGCACCTGCTGTCGTTATTGAAATCGCAAAGCGTCCGCCATCAGTACCGCAGCGTGCTCAACCCCGGCCGCCCGACGAAGTCGCTTGCCGAGCATCGCCGCATCTTCGAGGCGCTCGCCGCGCGTGACGGCGACGCCGCCGAACGCGCGATGCGGGTCCATATCTCCAACGTTCGTGCCGCCGTCCGCGAAACCGCGGCGATTTTGCCTCCCTAGCTCTTAGAAAGGAACCCGCGCGTGCACATCGGACAATCGACCCGGCCGCAATTTCTCGCCGGCCTCGCCGCCGCGCTCGCCGGCGGCCGCCCGGCGAGCGCGGCCGATACAATCAACATCATCAACACCGGTGCCAACGATTCGTTCGCGCTGCAAGCGTTGATCAAGAACCGCAAGTACTTCGATACGGTCAACGTGCACGACGAAACGCAGAACGTCTCGGACGGCGTGAAGCTGATGGCCGCAATCGTCACCGGCGCGTCGGACATCTCGATCCTGACCGGTTTCAGCCAGGTCTTCCCCGCCATCGAGAACGGCGCGCCGATCAAACTCGTCGGCAGCGCGCTGCTGCCGTTGAGCTTCGAGATGTTTACCGCCAACCCGGATGTGAAGTCGATCAAAGATCTGGAGGGTAAGACGGTCGGGACCGGGGCGGTCGGCGCGCTCGTGTACGTCTCCGCTGCCGCGCTGCTGAAGAAGAACGGGGTCGACATCAACAAGGTGAAGTTCGTCAATATCGGCAGCAGCTCGGACGTCTTCAAGGCGGTCGCCGCCAAGAAAGTCGACGCCGGTCCCTCACAGCACGAGTTCATCCATCTTGCCGCGCAGTACGGCGTCCGTGCGATCGCCAGTTTCGCCAAGGATCTGCCGGAGTTCACTAATCAGGGGGCCTTCGCGTCGGATCATGCGATCGCGTCTAAACGCGACCTCCTCGTGCGGACGCTGGCGGCGTACGGCAAAGCGTACCGCTATGTGAACTCACCCGCCTCGAAACAGGACTACATCAAGGCATTCCGCGACGGTGTCGGGCCCGATACCGACCAACAGGCGATCGGTCAGTGGAGCTGGTTCCAGGAGTTCAAGGCGTACAACACCGCGATCGTCCTGACGCCGGAGCGCATCAACTTTCTCCAGCAGCTCAACGTCACGCTGGGAACGCAGAAAGCCGTGTTGCCGCTCGAAAAAGTCGCCGACATGTCGATCGCGCGCGACGCCGCCGCCCTCGCTGCCAAGGGCGGGGCGTGATCTCGAATCTGCGCGGGCTCAGGGCATCGGCAGATCGGAGGTCGCGCCCGCCGGCAGCTGTTGATCGAACGTCGTCAACAGCAAGCCCGTCATGAGGTAGTCGCCCATCACGCCGACGATGTCGATCAGGCCCTGGGTGCCTAGCAGCGCCTGCGCCCTTGAGAACGTCGCCGCCGAGACGTGGCGGTCGCCGATGCCTTCGCGGCCGAGTGCGATGATCGCGGCTTCCTGCGGATCGAGGCCCGTCGTCGGCTGGCGCGTCCGGATCACGTCGATCGTCGCGGCCGAGACACCGGCCGCGCGCGCCGCCTGCTCGTGTGCGGCCCACTCGAACCGCTGATTTGTTTGGCGCGCGGAGATCAGGATCGCGACCTCGACGAGCTTCCGGTCAAGCCCGGTTCCGAACCGCAAGAACCGGTTGAGCGGTCGTTGGGCGTCGTCGTACTTCGGACTGTAGAGCGCAATGCCGCCCGGGCCTTGCAGCCCGACGAGTGACGCCGTGTCGTGGTTCGCTTCGTCATAGAGCTTTTTCCCCAGATCCGACGTGAGCCGTTCCGGCGTGATGAGCGGAACGCGGCTCCGCGAACTCGGATAGACATCCGGCGGCAACCCCGGGCCGCCAGGCGTTTCCGCCGCGGTCGTTGCCGGTTCCGGTTCCGATGCGGCAAGCGCGGTCGCCGGAAACGTGCCGGCGACCAGCACGCCGAGTGTCAAAACGGAGGTAGTGACGTGCAGAAGTCGCATGCAAGATCTCCTCGCGCACCTGTTCCGATGCGGGCCGCACCGCGCCTTTGCCGCGGCTCGGCAGCTTCGCGGGCAGCTCAGGATGCATGCGCGCGACCGCCACGACGCGAAACACGAGTTTGGGGGAATGTGTCCACGGTGCACGGCGACGCGCTTGTGTTCTCGACGACATGTCGGAAAATTTTGCTCCGGCGACGGCAAAATCACGGCGCCGAGCCTGGGTGAATATAAGTTGCCCACCATGCGCGACCTGCCGCCGCTCCGCACGATTCTGCTTCAAGCTCCGCCGGGCGATGGACCGTTCGGAACGCGCATGGTTGGTGAACTCGCGAACGTCGGCGTCGCTGCCGCCGTGGTGAATGCGATCGACGCAGCGGCCGGCGTTCAGCTTTCGCACTTTCCTGTTTGCGCCGAAGACGTATACGGCGCACTGAATGAGCCGCCGCGTGGGGCTTGGCGCCAAATCAGCGAATGACGTGACGTGACGATCGCTAGTGAACGACTACACCGAATCACGGCTGACGATTACGAGCAGATGGCCGATTTCGGCCTGCTGCCTACACGAGGGGTTGAGCTGATCGATGGGCTGATCCTCGAGATGAGCCCGAAAGGCGACCGGCACGGCCATGCTGTCAATAGCCTCAACGCTCAGCTCGGAGACCAGCGGCGATCGCGCTACATCGTCAATGCTGACAGTTTAAGCCTACGTCTCAACAGCCGCGATGAACCGGAACCAGATATCGCGCTGGCGCGAACCACGCGGAACTATGCTCGTGAACGACCACGCGTTGAAGAGATCGCGCTCATTATTGAAGTAGCCGATAGATCGTTAGCATTCGACCTGGGCGAGAAGAAATCCAAATATGCCGGCGCCGGTATACCGGAATACTGGGTCGTCGACTTACCAGCGAACGTCATTCACGTCTTTCGAAATCCAACGGACAGCGACTACTCCGAATATAAGGCGAACACGGTGGGCGAGACGATATCGCCAATGGAGTATTTGGATGTCGTCATCCGTCTATCGCTCGTACTTGGCGAGGAATCGTGAAGGCAAATCGACACGTATGTCAACCCCTGATTCTTCGGTTTTTACCGTTAAGCCGGCTTCTCGGCGCGTTCAGTGGGCGATGCCGATGATCTTCGTGGCTTCAACGGCAAGCGACGTATCCACGACGCGATCGACCGTAATCTCGCCGCCTTCAATGAAACCCTGCGATTTATAAAACGCGAGATCGGCGCGCATCGACGCGAGATTGAGCCGCCCGTTTGGATCGATACTAGCCGGTGTCGTACGCATCACGAGTGCTTGCGGTGCACCGGTCTGACTCGCGATGATCTCCGCGACTTCGTTGCCGATTGGCCCGTCAAAGCGTCCGTTCTTCAGACCGGTGCGATAATAACGCACGCCCTTGAGAAAAGCCGCGAGGTAGCGAACGATCACATCGCGCCGGTCTTTGATCAGCGATTCCGAACACAGCACGCACGAGACTTCCTGGTCGGGATAGAATTGGTCGTTGCCCATGACCGCAACGGCTGCGCCGCTGTCCACGGCGAGTGTCGCAAATGGTTCGATCGTTAGCGCCGCTTCGATCGCGCTATTCTGAAAAGCGATCACTTGCTGCGGATACGGTAGTACGGTGCGCTGCACGTCGGAGTATTGCAATCCGGCCAGCGCGAGCAGACGTGTCACTTGCGCCGCGCTCGAACTGGCACGCGCGGCGCCGGCGATCGTCATGCCTTTGAGATCTTTGATCCCGCGATATTTTCCGCTCTTGACGAGGTCGGAGCGGATAAGCAGCTTCGACCACCCATACCCTTTCGGATCGGTCGATGCGTCGGCGACCGCCCGAAGATCGACGCCGCGAATCACGGCGTTATAGAGACTGGCCCCCGGCGCGCCCGTACCGATATCGAGGCCGGTGCGCGAAAGGAGCGGCATCATCGTTTCACTCGACGTGAACTTGATTGCCTCAATCTTGATACCGTGCTCGCGAAAAAAGCCTTTCGCATCGGCGATCGCAGCCGGCGCGTCGGTCGCGATGCCGAGAATGCCGACGCGAACATTCGTCAATTCTTGCGCGCGCGCGGGCAGCGGGGCTCCGAGCGTCAGCGTGGTAGCCGCGCTCGCGCCCAGGAAAGCTGCGCGTTTCATGCTTCGCTCCGTTTTCCGACGTACCGCTCCGTATCTGCGCCGAGGTCCGGTGCCGCGCTCGAGATCGTAACCGGCGTATCGCTCAGCCGCACGGGACTGCCGACAACGGTCACCGATCCGCGCTTCGGATGCGCAAGCGTTCGTTTCAATTGAAGCAGTTCGACCTGCGGATCGTCGAAGACTTCTTTGAAATCGTTGAGCGGACCGCACGGCACATCGTTGGCTCGCAAGAGGTCGAGCCACACGGCGCGCGTCTTCGTCCGAAAGATCGCCCCCAATTCAGCGTTGAGCGCATCGTAGTTTTCAATGCGGGCGAGACGCGTGACGTAGCGTTCGTCCGCCGCCATCGCTGTCGCACCAGCCGCCGCCAACAGCCCCTGCCAGAACTTCGGCGGCGATGAGAGGTGCACGACGAACGGCTTGTCGTCGGAGGCGACGAACGTGAAGACCTGTGCCTGATGGGTACGTGTGGCGCGGCTCGGCGGCGTGCCGTTACCTTCGAAGAAATTGGCCGCATTCTCGGCCAGAAATGCGATGGACGATTCGAGCAGCGATGTTTCGACGTGCTGGCCGCGTCCTGTGCGCTCACGCGCGAGCAGTGCGGCGAGCACGCCGTAGCACGCAAAGATTCCGCCGAGATGATCGGAGAGCGAGATCCCCATCGGCTTTGGATCGTCCATCTCCGTGAGCAGACTCAGCAAACCGCTCATGCCTTGGCCGACGGTATCGTAGCCGGGGTAATCGCGGTACGGGCCTTTGTCTCCGAACCCGGTGATCGAGGTGTAGATCAAACGCGGATTGAGCCGATGCACGTCCTCGTAGCCGAGGCCGCTGCGTTCAAGGGTGCCCGGACGGAAGTTTTGGATGAGCACGTCGGCATCGTGGATCAGACCGCGCAGCATCTCGACGTCGCTCGCGCTCTTGAGATCGAGCACGACGCTCTTCTTGTTGCGGTTGAGTGAACCGAACGTTGCGCTATATGCGACCGTGCCCCAGCTCCGAAAAGGATCGCCGCCGTTCGGCGCTTCGATCTTGATAACCGTCGCACCAAGATCACCGAGTAGCATCGCCGCGTACGGCCCGCTCACATAGTTGGCGACCTCCAGAACGATAACGCCCTCGAGCGCCGCGCTCATACGCGCCGCTCGAATTTGGGAATCACGTACCCGTCGCGCACCTCATCGTATACCACGCTTACGGGCATATCGCATGTCACCTCCACGATCGGCATATTGACGATATTTGAGATGATGCGCGGGCCTTCGTGGAGGTCGATGACCGCAACGACGTACGGCACCTTATCCACAAACGCCGGATGATAGACCCGGTGATACACGACGAACGAATAGACCGTACCGCGGCCACTCATCTGCGTCCACGTGAATTGGGTTTTCTCGCAGATCGCGCACGCCACCGTCGGGGGAAACGCGACCGTTCCGCACGCATCGCACTTCGGCATTATCAACGTGCGCTGCTGAACCGCGGCCCAGAACGGCGCCGTCTCGATCGAGGGCTGCGGCAGCGGCAGCAGACCGCGTTCGCTCGTCACGCCCGTCCCAGCAGTAGGCTCGAGTGACACACCGTATTGCCGCCATGACCGCTGACCAGCGCGGCTTGCGCATCGTTGACTTGCCGGTCTGGGCCATAGTCATGCCGCAACTGTCGTACGCCCTCCACGATTTGCAGCATACCTTCGACGTGCGCTTCGGAGAGCTGCCCGCCGGAGGTATTGGTCGGCAGCGCACCGTCGAGCTCGAGCGCGCCCGATGCGGCGAACGGTCCGCCTTCGCCCTTTTTGCAAAATCCGTAATCCTCGAGCTGCGCGACCACCATTCCGGTGAAGCAATCGTAGATCTGTGCCGTGCTCACGTCCTTCGCCGACAGACCGGCCATCTTGTACGCCTGCTCACCGCTCTGCTTGGCCGCGAGCCGGATCATGTGGTCCTCCACGAGCCACCCACGCGTATTGTTGAATGTGCCGAAGCCTTTGATCACAACCGGATGCTGCTTGAGCGTCCTCGCGCGTTCGAGCGAGGTGACGACAACCGCGCCGGCCCCGTCGCTCACCAAGCTGCAATCGAAGAGCCCGTACGGCTCCGCGATCATGCGCGCGTTCAAGTAGTCTTCCATGGTCAGTTTTTTCGTCATGACCGCATGTGGATTTCGCAACGCGTGATCCCGAAACGCAATCGCGACGGCGCCGAATTGTTCGCGCGTCGTGCCGAATTCGTACATGTGGCGCCGCGCGCCGAACGCATGCGTCGCGGGCGCCGCAAAGTAACCGTACTCAGGACCGAATTCCTTGGGCAGTTGATCGTCGGGAATGAGTTCCATCTGCGTACGCTTATCTACGTTGGTGTGCGTGCGGGTGTAGCTATTTCGCCCGTAGCCCGTGATTACGGTCGTCGCGAGGCCGGCATCGATCGCCATGCAGGCGAGGGCGACGGCGAGAATCTGGCTTGCACCGCCGTTATCGAGCGACGTGCTGAAGCGAACGTCAATGCCGAGTCGTGCGCCCATGCGCTGATGGTGCGTATAGATGTCGTCGGCGCCCCGCGACACGATTCCGTCGATGTCCTTCACGTGTAAGCCGGCGTCGTCGATTGCGCGTCGCATCGCCTGTTCGAGTAGTTGCAAAGAATCCTGTCCCGTCCGGCCGAGATCGCTCGTCGCCGTACCGACGATGGCATACTTATCGCGCACGGCGCAGTCCCTTCGCCTCGAGTCGCGGAAAAATTTCGTCGTCGTACCAAATCGTCTCGTCGGCGTAGTTCGGGCTCGTCATTCCGATGCCGGCGAACCCCATGCTGCTGATGAGCGTCAGCTGATCGGCAATTTCGTCCGGGCTGCCGATGCACGCGAAGCCGCCGCTCGTCGTCGCGTAGCGCTTACGTAGCGCGTCGAGCTCGCCTTGTGATTTCACGTCTTTCAAGCGGCCGCGCATGCGCAACATGTTGTCGACGGCTTCCCAATCGGCTTGCTCCACGCACAGGTAGTGATGATACTCCTGCGCTTCTTTTCGCGTTCGCCGGCAGAGCACGGTGCCGTTCGTATACACGTCGATGTTGCGGCCCACGTCGTTTGCGGCTTGCGTGAGCGCGACGACGTCGTGTTTTGCGCGCGCGGCGGCTTCATCGTCGAAGCCGTAGCTCGCGGCCGTGAAGAGCGCGTCGCAATTGCGCAGCGCGAAGGCGCGGCCGTCCTCGGAAATCGCGGCATTCATGATCAGCGGATCGGAATCTCCGTACGGCTTTGGTTTCGCGCGCACGCCTCGGAGGTTATAATACTCGCCTTCGAAGTCGAAGTCGTTTTCGGCCCAAATGCGCTTGAGCGCATCCATCCACTCCTGCGCTTGTTCGTAGCGCCCGGCGTGGTCTTTTTGCGCTATCCCGAACATGCCGAACTCGTCTTCGTTCCAGCCGGCGACGACGTTCAGGCCGAACCGCCCGTGGCCGACGTGATCGGCGGTTACCATCTGCTTCGCTGCGATGACGGGATGAAACAGCGGTACGTGCACGGTTCCGAAGATGTTGATGCGCGTCGTTGCGGCGAGTAATCCCGTCGCCCAGGTGATCGTTTCAAACGACGTTCCGGCATAGTCGGTCGCGCCGCCGTAGCCTTTCCAGCGACCGATCGGGAGCAAAAAATCCATCCCCGCCCCGTCGGCCAGTTGCGCCGCTCGCAAGTTGTCGTCCCAGCTCGCGGACCAGCGTTCTTTTGCGAGGGTAATGTAGCGTCCCGACGAGCAATTTTGGCCGAAATAACCCACTTTGAGAACGTTGCCGTTGCCCATCGAGGCTCGGCTCGACGCCGGGCGCACCATTGCTTTCATGGCTCGCGTCTCCGGGCCGGCGGACGGCGCGTCCTTCGCGCGAGCGAGTTGTCTCTCTCTGCGAGACATGACGTTGGTTGAAAGAGGCGCGCTCAAGCGAAGCGAAGCCCGGCCGCATCATGACGCGTCCGCTGACGTCTGTCGACAACGCTCTCCGGCTGATGCTCGCGCTTCACGACGGCCGGCCAATGCGCGTCACCGAAGGGGCGAAACTCTTGAACGTGTCGCGTGCAACCGCGCATCGATTGCTGGCGACGCTTGAACAGCGGCGCTTCGTCGAACAGGACCCGGTAACGCGCGCGTATCTCGTCGGCGCTGCGCTCGCGCGCAATTGGTTACCGCAATCGACGGATGTACTTACCATTGCCGAACCTGAAATGCGCGCGATCGCACGTGAGCTCGGCGCGTCGACGCATCTTGCGACACTGCACGGCATCACGGTCACGATCGTCGGCTCGATCGCGAGTCGGCGCGCGCAGCGCACCACCACGTTTGTCGGCACGACGTTTCCCGCACATTACAGCGCGGCCGGGCAAGCGATCCTCGCCGACCTGTCGCTCGACGAGTTGCAGTGTCGCTACGCTTCCGAGACATTGCGTCAGACTGGGTGGGCACGCACGAAGCTCGTCCGCCAGAGCGAGGCCGTCCTGTGGAAGAATTTACTTTTGGATCTCGAGCGCGTGCGCGAATGCGGCTACGCAACGAACTTTCACAGCGGCAATCGCGGAGTCAACGCAATTGCCTGCTCGGTACGGCTCACCGCACACGCTGCGCCGCCTTTTGCGCTCGTCATTGACGCTCCCAGTTCTCAGACCGGTCGCCGCCGTCTGCTCTCGTATGCCGCCGCGCTGCGGGACGCCGCAGCCTGTGTGGGTGCCCTACTCGCGCGCGGCGACGCACGCACGGAAAGGATCTGGCGATGAATCGACGCACCGCCCTCGGACTTCTGGGAGCAGCATCGCTGGGTACCCTCAGCGCAACGTCTGCACGCGCCGCAGATGCGATACGCCTTGCAGCACCGGCGCTCGATGCAACAGCTCTCATGTTTTATGCGAACGATGAGAGTTATTTCAAGAATGCGGGCCTCGCCGTCGATCTCCAGGCGATGGCAAACGGCGAGGCCGTGACGGTTGCAATCGCAGGCGGTGCGGTGGACATCGGCTGCTCCGAAGCGGTATCGTTGATCCTCGCTTACCACAAAGGCATTCCACTCACGCTGATTGCGTCGGGCGCGTTGCAAACGCTGAAGTCGCCGACGGGCCTGCTCTTCGCGCGGAACGATCTCAAGGCAACGACTGGGGCCGATTTCAACGGCAAGACGATAGCTGTCGTCGGCCTCAACGGTTTCGCGCAGTACGGCACGCAGAATTGGGTCGATAAGAACGGTGGCGATTCGAAGACCGTCAAGTTCATTCAGCTTGCCGGCGGCCAAATCGGCGTCGCGCTCCAAGATGGGCGCGTCGACGGCGCATTCGTTCCGGAACCGTTCGTGTCTGCGGTGAAAAAAGTCGCGCGGCCCGTCGCGAGCTCGATGGCGGCGATCGGGCCGCAATTCGTATCGAGTGCCCACTTCACGACCGTCCCATATGCTCGGGCTCATGCGGACGAGATTCGCAGATTTCAAAGCGCGCTCAGCAAAGCGGCGGATTGGGCCAATGCCAATCCCGATCAAAGCGCACTCATCCTCGAGCGCGTCGCTCGCGTTACGCCGGACGTCGTGAACGCCTCCGTGCGTGCGCATTACGGTGCGACGCTCGATGCGGGCTCCGTTCAGCCGTTGATCGACATTGCGGCGAAGTACGGCGGCTTTGCCTCGTTTCCGGCGACCGAGATGATCTTCCGCGGATGAACCTGACGAACCGCGCAGTCAATTTGCGACCCGCTGCGGTTTTGATGGATTGACGCTCGAAAACATTTTTCGTACGCTGGGCGTATGGTGAAATCGCTTTCCGGCTGGGGGCGGCAATTGGCGCGCGTTGCCGCGTCCCTGATGGTCGTCGGCGCAGCGACGTTCCCTTTCGAGCCTGTGCCGGCGCAAACGCTGGTTCCCGTTCGCATCTCGTTTAATCCGCACTTCGTCACGTACGCGGCGCTGGACGACGCGATCGACAAAGGCTACTTCAAAGCTGCCGGCATCGACCTCCAAATCACGAAGTATCAAACCTCCGCGAACTCGCAGTTGCCGAGCCTTGCACGCGGAGACCTCGACGTCACCGTCGTGGTTCCGGGACCGGCGCTTTTCAACCAGTACGGTGAAGGGTTCGACGCACGCATCATCGCCTCGATCGACGAGGCGCGGGCCGGCTACCTCGACGGCTCCGTCCTCGTCGTGCGCAAAGACCTCGTCGGCACGATCAAAAAGCCGGCCGATCTTGCGCATCGTAACGTCGACGGCGCGTTTCAAGGCTCGCCGATTGCGCTTCTAACGCTGCAGGCAATCCAAGCCGGCGGTCTCAAGCCCACGG
Organism: Candidatus Lustribacter sp.; assembly: GCA_965277075.1. GTDB lineage: Bacteria > Vulcanimicrobiota > Vulcanimicrobiia > Vulcanimicrobiales > Vulcanimicrobiaceae > Lustribacter. The sequence continues at coordinate 1,081,077 of OZ255707.1, read as the reverse complement.
ATGTCAATTTCACGACCAAAGAAGCGGCCGTCCCCGATCAACTCGCCGCGCTGACGAACAAAGTGGTCGATGTCCAGGGGACCACCGAGCCGACCGCGACGGTGATGCAGCAGCAGGGCGTGGGTGTGAAGTGGATATCGTTTCACGACGTTATGCCGTCCTATCAGGAAGCGTATTGGGGCGTGTCGTCGGCGTTTGCGAAAGCGCATCCCGACGTCGTCGCGAAATTCGTGCAAGCGTATCTGCGCGGCGCGGCTGACGTCACCCGTTCGAAAGGGAAGCTGACGCCTGAGCTCGTTGAGACAATCGCGAAGTGGACGGAGATTCCGCCCGACATCATCCGCGCAATGGGTGCGACGCCATACTACGGGCAAGCTGGCGCGATCAACAACGAGGCGCTGGACCGAGTGCAGAAATTTTGGATGTCGCTTGGGCTCATTAAGACGAGCGTACCGATCGAAAAGATCGTTGATACGCAATATCTTACGCTGGCGCGGTCCGCGAAATAACGCGATGGCGCTCGGCGTCCACGTGACCGGGATCGGCATGCGATACGCCTCGCGTAGCGGCGATATCGACGCCTTGACCGGCGTGAGCCTCGACATGCCGGCGGGTGAGTTTCTCTGCATCGTCGGGCCGAGCGGCTGCGGGAAGACGACACTCTTGCGCATCCTCGCCGGCCTTGAAACGGCAACCGCCGGCAGGGTGACGTTCGACCTTGAGCGCCGCGACCGGCCGCTGCGTTCGATGGTCTTTCAAGAACAGGGCATCTTTCCATGGATGACCGTGCTCGAGAACGCGGCTTACGGACTGCGCGCGCGCCGCGTCGACAAAGCGAAAGCCCGCGCGACGGCGATGGTCTACCTCGAGAAACTCGGTTTGGACCGGTTCGCGCAGTATTACCCGCGCGAGCTTTCCGGTGGGATGCGCCAGCGCGTGAACCTTGCCCGTGCATTCGCCAACGATCCGAGCGTGTTGCTGATGGACGAACCGCTCTCAGCGCTGGATCAGCAGACAAAGCTGCTCGTGCAGCGCGATCTCTTGCAACTCTGGGACGAGACGCACAAGACCGTCGTGTACATTACGCATAGTCTGGACGAAGCGGTGTTGCTGGCCGACCGTGTTGTGATCATGACGCACCGGCCCGGCACGATCAAGGGCATCGTCGACATCGACCTGCCGCGCCCGCGTAACGTGCTCGAGCTCGCCAATGACCAAGCGTTCCTTGCTTATCGCAAGCGCTGCTGGGACGAGCTGCGCGATGAAGTGCTGGCAGAAGAAGCCGTGGAGCTGGAGTCATGAGGGTGGCGGGCGCGAATGTTGTGCAGCCCCGCGAGCGGCGCCCGCGCTCAGCGAAATTGCGCCGAACCGTCGCGCCGCCGGCGTGGGTAAGCTGGGCGAGTCCGATCGCCTTTGTGCTGTTGTGGGAGTTGCTTTCGCGAACGAACATCGTCGACCGGCGCATCATTGCACCGCCGACTCAGATTGCCGCGACGCTCGTCACGATGACGACGCAAGAAGGCTTTCTGGGACAAGTCGGAGCGACGCTCGTGCGCTATCTCAGCGGGTTGGTGGCCGGCGTCATACCGGGCGTACTGGTCGGGCTGACGATGGGCATTTTCGCTTGGCCGCGCGCGATTTTGCAGCCGCTCGTGAATATGCTCTACCCGCTGCCGCACATCGCGCTCTTCCCGCTGGTGCTCATCCTGGTTGGACAGAACGAACGCTCAAATTTGATCATGGTCGCACTGGGACCGTTTTTCACAATGTTGATCGTAACGGCGAACGCGGTGCGCACGATCGATCCCATCTTTCTCGACGTCGCTACGAGCTTCGAGACGCGCGTGAGCGACCTGTACACGCGCATTGTTTTCCCCGCCGTGCTGCCCACGATCGCGGCTGGGTTCCGCATCGCGCTCGGCCTGGCGCTCGTGAGTACGATAGCGGTTGAGTTTCTCGTGGCCGACAACGGTATCGGCCACGTGATTTGGAATTCGTGGCAGATCCTCTCGCTCTCGCGCTCGGTCGCCGGTCTCGCGGTGACCGGGGTGATCGGTCTCGCTTCGTTCCTCGCGTTCGGTTGGCTCGAACGACGCATTCTACCATGGGAGAAACCCGCATGAGTACCTTTGATCGGCCCGTTGAAATCAGTCCGCAGATCGATATCGGTGCGCGCAGCTACCTCGAGCGCGTCGGGCGGGCGATGCCTGTCGGCGAAGTCTCCGATGCGATGCGCACGCTGAACTTCTTCGGCGCGCTCGACAACTTCACCAAGATGTTTGACATCCACAACGACGACCGCGTCGTATTGTTGCTCGACAGGTTGATCGACCCGCGCGTCGTCAACGCAATCGATGGTTTCTCGCGCTCGCGCGGACCGAAGCCGACGGCGATCGTTTATCCGTCGACGCAGCAGACCGAAATTCCCGAGGACGTAAAAGTCATCCTCGATAAGGCGACGTTCGTGGTGTCGACGTGGTTCTGTTCAGTAAGCGATCCACACGCGATGAAGCTGCGGCGCGAGCAGGGCCAACGCTGGGTAAAGATCACCTATTTTCGTGACCTCGATCTGCTCGATACGCCGCAAGCGCGCTTCCCGATCGAGATTGTCGGCGAGATCGTGCGCGCGACGGCCGCGCGCTATCTGCGCGGCGCGATGACCGGCCCATTAACGATCACCGATCGCCGCGGGTCCAATTGGCAGTACGACGTCACGCCCGAGTGGGCCGAGCAACTGATGAACACCAATCGCTGGAAGGGCGAACTGCTCGCTGACAAACCCGGTGCATACGTGCACTATCTCTCGACCCACGGACCGAACGTATATGAGCGGACAGCGCTCAAGATCGATCGCGAGAACGCGGTGATGCCGCTCAACGGGACCATCTATCCGCAGTGGGCGGTCGGCTTCCCGCGGCCGTTCGCCGAGCGCATCGGCATCCGGTGGCAAGACGATCGCATCGTCGAGGTGACCGGCGAGTCGACCGACGCCGTAGATCTGCGCGAGATGCTCGTCGGCGGCCAGCTCGTCGAGCTGGGCTGTGGCTTCAACCCGAAGGCGCCACGGCATACGCTCTATCCGGCCGGCTCGAACTCGCCGGGCGCGTTGCACTTTGGGATCGATCTCGCGGGTCCGAGCCGCTACGTGCGCCGCGTAATACCGAACTGGGAAGAGCCGCCGATCCACATGGACCTCGTAACGTTCGACAGCACGGTGAAAGTCGGCGACGTCCCGCTCGTGACGGAAGGCTTCCTCGAAGCGCTGCGCGACGAACCCGTCATTCGGCTCGCGGAGAAGTACGGCGATCCGATCGACCTGCTCGAAGGTTGGCCGGAATAGGCACTCCCCGAAGGCGCTTGGCAATGGACTCAGACAGGAAGATAGGCCGTCGCCTTCATTTCGATCAGAAGGTGTGGATGCGGCAGCTGATGCACGGCAACTGTCGTACGCGCCGGCCCCGATAGGGTGAAGAATTCGTTGTAGACGAGGTTGTAGGCGGCGAAATCGTCGATATCAATAAGGAACGTTGTAAGATCGACGAGATCGTTGAGCGACGCGCCTTCCGAAGCCAAGATATCACCGATGTTGGTAATAACTGCGCGCGTCTGCGCCGAGATGTCGAGCGTTACGGCGCCGCTTTCGTCGACAGTCGCGCCGACGAACGTGTTGTCGGGCCGGCGTGAACTGGTTCCTGAAACAAAGAGATAATCGCCCGCGCGACGGAGATGCGGGTAATTTGCACGTGGTGCGGGTCTTCCCGGAACGAGACCGGACATCGACGACTCCCTTTCGGCACGCTCGCTCTCATCAGCAGTCGCCGCGCGAAGGCGGCCGCCCTTCATCAAAAGTCGAGGGCAAGCGTCGCGACGCTGAAGAGGATTTACCGTCTGCACAAATACGATACTTCGTTCACGTACAAAAAAATTCGTTCAGTTGATAATTCGATGCGTTGATAATTTGAAGCTCGGATGGAATATGAAGACGTTTTACGACGATTGGTTAGAAGCGCAGGATCACATTCGGGATACCCTTGCGTCGTCGCCCGTCGTCGCGCGGGATAAAGAGATTCCGTGGGTGAGCACGCCGCAGGACGCTAAGGTGAAGCTCATGGTCGGCAATGAGCTGGGCTACGCTACCATGGGAAGCAACGTCCTAAAAGCAGAGATTCCCGTCGGGTGGCACACCGGCAAGCATCGGCACGGTGAGGAATCGATGCATATTCTCGAAGGTGAAGGATACAGCATCGTGGCCGGTCATCGTTTCGACTGGCATAAGCATAGCACGCTGCAAATTCCTTTCTATGCCGAACACCAGCATTTCAACACTGGAGCTGTGCCGGTCTTGTATATCTCGGGTATGACGTTCGACCTGGAACGCTTCGTGCGTTTAGCGCGCCTCGAACAGCTAGATACCTGCGGCCCGAGCGACGCCGTCGAACCGGTCGCAATACCGGCGGAGCAATCGCAGTACTATCCCGACGGAACTCGCGCTATCATTCACATTGAGGATGCTCCGGCAGACGACGATTCATATAACCCTCAGGGAAACATTGCGGCCGTGAAAAAGCAGCACGATTTTGTCCAGTACTTGGCCGTCCCGAAAAACGGCTTTCGGGCAATCAGCGTCGCGGTCACGCATTTGTGGGAAGAGCCGCCTTATCACCACAGTGGCCGGCACAAGCATCTCGAGGCCGTCGTTTATGCCGTTGAAGGCGAGGGCTACACGGAGATGCAGGGCAAAATGGTGCCTTGGGCAGCGGGCGATGTGCTCTACGTGCCGCCCGCAATGTGGGAGCACGAACACACGAACGACAACCCGAATCCGATCAAACAATTGCGCATTGGCTTCGGAATTCGCGTGTGGTTCACGAGCGTGTGGCCCGAAGGATTCACGAACCAACGAATCTATGACGGCGACGGTAAGCCGATTGAGGCCGGACCTATCCTGCGCGAGCGTGAGCGCACCCGGTAGTTAATGAATCGTCGAACCTTTGCCGGCTTGGTGACTGCGGCCGCCGCAACACCGCAGCGCGTTGCGGCGCAGACGATGCGGACAGTGACGATTGCAAGCGCACCGGTCGAGGATATTCTTGCGGCGTTGATCGGACAGCAGAACGGTGCCTTTCAGCGGGCCGGGTTTCTCGTCGACATTCAAAAGGCGAACAGCGGCTCCGCTGTCGCGGCGGCCGTCGCAGGCGGATCCATCGACATCGGCAAGACCAACATGCTCTCGCTTATCACCGCACACATGAGAGGCGTCCCGTTTACGATCCTGGCACCGGCTGCGGTCTATAATTCCGACGCGCCGGTCATCGGCTTGGTCGTGCCGCATGACTCACCCCTACGCACTGCCGCCGACTTCAACGACAAGGTTATCGCGGTCCCGGGGCTCGATGACATGAGCGCGATCTCGGTCAAGGATTGGATCGACCACAACGGCGGCGATAGCCGACGAGTCAGATTTCTCGAAGTTCCCTCCGCGGCGATCGCCGCCGCCGTGGAATTAAAACGCGTTGATGCCGGTGTAATCGACAACCCAAGTATGGGCGAGGCGCTTGCGCGCGGTGGCATTCGAATGGCCGCGCACACATTTGACGCTTTCGGGAGAAGATTCGTATGGGCCGCCTACTTCACGACGACGACGTGGGCTGCGAAGAATCGCCCAATCGCAAATGGATTCAAACGCATGATCGCGGAAACCGGGCAGTACGCGAACCAGCACCCCGAAGCGACGGTTGACATCCTGTCGCGCTTCACAGGCATCGATCCAACCATCATCCGCTCGATGACGCGGACAACAATCGGTACGACGGCAGAACCACGGTTGATCCAACCGATCATCGACGCCTTTGCGGCCTACCACGTTATTCCAGCGGCCTTCGACGCGCGGGATATTATCGACCAAGGCTAGGAAGCGGCTAGGAAGCAGTGAATGTCTACGTGAACTCCGCCACGCGACTGCGCGTCGCATCCTCAGTCGGTTCGCGAACGCTTGGCATGCGATGAGCGACCATCACCACGAGCACACGCACGCTCCGCTACACGACAGCAATTTGCTGCGCTTCGACGATTTGCGTGAGCAGTTCGGCGAACCATATGACAACAGCGATCGAACGACGCGTGACATCATCGGCGCCCCGTACTTCGAGATTCTTCGGGAACTAACCCGAATCGTCGAACACCAATGGTCGTCGGACGTGCGGCGCGGGCTCGTCAAGGGATTTTTCCTCAGTGGGCCGCCGGGGACCGGCAAGACGACCTTGGCGAGGCGACTCGCGTTTGAGCTTGGGTGTCGTGCGCGCGATCGCGGCGACGACGCGGCTATCGTGATGGCGACCGTCGACGGTAGCGAAATCGCGCGCTCGCGCTATGGCGAGAGCGAGCAACGGATCAGGGACATCTTCCACGCCGCAGAGGCGGGGTTCAGCGGTCCTGAACACCGCACTGTCCTATTGTTCGATGATGTTGAGTCGATCCTGATGGCGCGGGGCAGCCAGCACGCCAAGGAATGGCACTTCTCGCAGGATAGCGTGTTCTTCCACGCGGTCGACGATCTGGATACGAGCCGGACCGTCGTCGTCCTTACCAGCAATCGTCCCGACCTCGTGGACGAGGCCATCCGCGATCGTTTCCTAGAGTATTCCGTCGCATTCCCAGCGGCCGACATTCTGGTGCAGATCGCGATGAAGCTCGCGCAAGAACAACAGTTTCGCCCTGAAGATGTTGGCCGGCTCGAGGTCCGCATGCGAGATGCCGTCAAGTCGGGCACCGTCCGAAGCATCCGGGACGCGCAACGCTTCGTGTTGCGGCAGTACGTCGACGATGTGCTCGCAACAGCCGACACGTGAGCGCGGCGCGTGCTGTCTCTGCAGTGTCTTGAGCGAGAACGGTATTGATCATGCCGGCAATCTGAAGTTGCTTAGAAAGGCTGGCTCAGTGACGGGAAACGGCCGCCGCAGTTGGTCAACTCGACGCGCTTCTCGACGATGCGCAGGCCTAGCGGAGTCGCGCGCAACGTATGGTGATACGTTCCTCCGTAGAGGCGGCGTTCCGCGTCCGGGCGGTCTTCAAGCATGATGAACTTCGAGGCGACGCGCTGCTCTGATAGCTCGGCATCCTGATCGCCGAACGTGAAGTTTGAGACGAGCCGCACCGTCGCGGACGGCGGATCTTGGCAGTGAATCTGCGGGTGCCGCAACCGCTGCACACGGATGTGCATCGTCGGCTTGTCGTCGTAGAACAGGGAAACATGGGTGAGAGGGTCAGCCTGCCCCGCCTTTGCGGGGACCCAATAGACTCCGTCTTCCGCAAATAGGTTCGTCCATTCTTCGAAGCGTCGCTCATCCAGCAAGGCTGCCTCAAACTCGACAAAGGATTGTAGCTCGCGTTCATTGCCCAAGAACGGGCTGCCGACCGTCGCGGCCTCGAGAAGATCGGTATTCGTCATCATCTTACTCACAATCGTTTACGCTGCACTCATAAGATCGCGCCATGCAAAGTGGCTCATCCGCTGACCCACTTCGCTTGCGCGATCACCGTAGAAGACGCCGTTGCCCTCGTCGGTCTCCTCGCCGATCCCACGTGCCGTGATGATCCAATCGCTCCCGCTGGCACGGAAACCGATCTGTGAGCGCTCGAACGCCTCGAGATCATCGCTTTGCACGAAAGACGATGCGGAATGGGTCATGTTCACATACCGCACGATCTCCGTGGAGATATGCTGTGGAGCACCTTTGAGCCGGACCGGATAGACCAGCACTTCGGTCTTGTCGACGCTGATCGGGCGAATGACCCGAACGGCGGTCTGCGCGATGAGAATGTCGACGCTCGGGAAGAGGCTCATGCTATGGCGTCGGTTCTTGAGAATTTCTCGCGTGCGATCCTCGCCGTGGCGTGCAACGAGCAATCCGCGGTACTCATCCCACGTTCCGCCGGCTTGCTCTTCGCGAAAGATCGAGGCCTCCGACGTGTGCCCATTACGAAATCCGCGGACGCCGGTTTGCGAGACGATGGCCTCCCCGTTCGCGGCATAGAAAGGCGAGCTTCCGCCGGTAGATCCGGAGCGACGTTTGAATTGCCGGCCGTCGGGGCCGACCGTGGACGCGTGCGTCGCAGCTGGATGGTAGGTATCGGCCATGTTTTCGAACTGTAGCTTCCAATTGCCGTTGTATTCATAGCGATGGCAACCGGCCCAGTATTCGATTTCGCCGTCCGGGGAACGATCGACAAGTTCATCGATCCCATGGCGCGCGTCGCCAAGATAGTCGTGCAATGGCACAACGTCGGAGTTGAGGCTTGCGAAGACGAATCCGCGATAAAGCTCGATCCGGGGAAGCCGGACCATGCCGAGTTGCGGGTCGCATAACGTCTCCTCCGGAAAATCTCGTCGCATCGGTACGCCGGCGAGGGCTCCGTCGGGATGGAACGACCAGCCGTGGTACATGCACGTGAAGACGCGCCCGTGGCCGGATTCCACGTTGAGGACTTTGGCGCCGCGATGTCCACAACGGTTGAATATGACGCGAACGCCGCCGTCGAGATGTCGGGTCAACACCACCGGTTGGCCCGCGAGCGTCGTGCAGAAGAAGTCGCCCGGATTCGGGACTTGACTCTCGTGTCCGACGTACATCCAGACACGTGAGAAGATGCGTTCCGTTTCGAGCGCAAAAATGTTCGGGTCCGTATAAATCGACCGGTGGACGCGGTCGTCCTGGACAAGGCTTCGAAAGTATTCGGAGGTGTAGTTGGTCATCGTAGTCATCGCGCGATCCGTCCTTTTCCGGTTTTTTCGTCATAATGAAATTTGCCGTCTAAAAACATTTTGTGGCGTTCGAAGAACCACTCGCGACGCGGCGGCGGCGGTGTGAGGTCGATCTTCTTGCCGCCTCTGAAAACGAAATCGAAGCGGCTCTTCTGTTGCAGTATCGAGACGTTGTCACTCGGGTCTCCGGCGACGACCAGCACGTCCGCGAGACGCCCGGTTTCGAGCTTGCCGACCTGGTCGCCGAATCGCTTGAGGATGCGTGTGGCGCCGAGGGTGGCGGAATGGATCGCCTCGAGCGGCTGTAAGCCGAAGAGATCGACAAATATCTGCATCTCGCGTGCATGCCACTCGCCATAGGGCACCGGGGACCAGCCGCTTTCGGATCCCGCAATGAACGGAACGCCGGCGCGATACGCTTTGGTCAAGTTCGTAGCAGCCGCTTCGATCTCGCGTTTGAAGGCGTCGACGCCCGAAACGCCGGCCATACTCTCGGTGCCTTCAACGATGTTCACGAGGAGCGTCAACGTCGGGTTGATCGCGCATCCGCTTTTCAAGCACGCCTCAATCCCCTCGTCGTCGATGTACGAGGCGTGGAAGATCATGTCGAACCCGGCGCGCGCGGCGTTGAGGACTGCATCGCGCGAGCGTGCGTGAACGGTGCAGATTTTTCCGAGCCGATGCGTCTCTTCGGCGATCAGTTTAAACTCTTCGAACGTGAACGCCGCTCCATCGAGCGAATCCGGCGCAATCAGCGAGTCGTTCGAGCCGGACACCTTGATTGCGTCGACGCGGTCCTTCACCTGATAGCGAATGGCCTCAACAATCTCGTCTTTGCTCTTGACGAGCACGCCGGCTTGGCCGAGCGGGAACTGCACGTTGTTCGGAAACGAATCTTCCAGACCCTGATGCGTGGTCAGTTGACGGCCTGAGACGGCGAACCGCGGGCCTTCGAACATACCGGCATCGATCGCATCTCGGACCGCTTGAGCGACATCGTATGTTGTCGCCGCGTCGAACGCGCTCGTTACGCCGGCTTGCAGAACTTTCTTAGCATTCCAGATCGCCTTGATCGCGCGGAACTCGACGGGCGTGTACAGCGCGAGTTCCTCTTCCGATCGCGCCTCACCAAACGAGATGTGCGTGTGGCCGTCGATCAAGCCGGGGAGCACACTTCGTCCGGGCAACGATATCTGCTCATAATCGGGGCCGCCGTACTGCGGGGGAATGTCGTCGCGGCGGCCTACCCAGGCGATGCGCTCACCCTCGACGACGACCGCTCCGTCCTCGACCGGCGGGCTCAGTGTCCCGTCGAAAACTTTCCCGTAGATCGCCACACCGAGGGTGCTCGTGCGCAGCGAGGGTGTGGCAAACGTTGTCATCGTCTTCCGTACCTTGCAAATGCCTAGCGAAAGAGTAATTCGGCGGTGGAGATAAGCTTTGCCGGATGCTCCATCGCGATCGAGTGCGAGCACCGACCGATGAGCGTGACGTCCGCCTTCGGCATCGAGCGGCTAAGAGTGAGCGTCAGTAGCTCGGCGGGAAAGCCCGGGTCATCTCGCCCGTGCAGCATCGCGACGTCGCAAGCGATGTTGGAGAGTTCGTCGGGCTGGATGACCGTCGCGTCGATGTACTGCTGCTTATCGCCGTCGAAGAGCGCGCTGAAATAGGTCTCGTACTCTCCGTCGAAAAGCACTTTCGCGCGATTCTCGAGGTAGGCGTCGTCGATGAGCGACTTATCATAGACCAGACATTCCGCAGCGAGACGTAGCTCTTCACGGTTTTTCGGGAACGTCCATGTTCGCTCGGTGTACGCGTTGACTGCAAAGCGCGCGCCCATGCAACCGGTCGTTAAGACCTTCGCGATGCGTCGATCGGAAGCTGCGAGTCGCAGCGCGAGCGCGCCTGAGATCGAATGCCCGATGATACCGACGCGCCCGGCACCAACGTGCTCGAGCATTGCTCGACATTGGCGCAACCAGAGCTCGATGTCGAAGTATGGCGGCTGCGGCTTTCGGCCCGACAATCCGAACCCAACCAGATCCATTGCGAAGACGTGAAAGCGTTCCGCAAGAGGCCCAAGGACCTGACGCCAGTTGCCGACCGTCGATGCGCCCGGTCCCGATCCGTGAATCATCAAGATTGGGAAGCCGTCTCCTCCCTCGATGTAATGGACCGGGATTCCGTCGAAGAGAAACTCCTTATCTGCGTAGGTCATCGCTACAGCGCCGCGATGGTCTGTACTTCGATCAGGAGCGACTCTTGCACGAGCCGATCAATCATCAAGAGGGTGTTCGGCGGATACGCGCCGCTCGGGAACAACTTCGGGAACTCGCGCATGCGGTAGGACATGAATTTCGGGATGTCTTGCGAGTGTACGAGATACGTCGTGAACTGAGCGACGTTGGACCAGTCCGCCCCGACTGATGCGAGCGCCGTTCGGATATTGGCGAAAACCTGTGCACACTGCGCCTCGAAGTCGACAACGATTTCGCCGGTGACATTGGTCGCGACTTGGCCCGCGATGAAAATCAGTTCTGAGGCGGCTTTGACGCGCGTTATTTGCGAGTACTGGCCGAGCGGCGTCCCGAGCTCTCGCGGACTGAAGACGGTGAGTTCTGCCATTGGGTTCCTTTGGGAGAAGCGATTGAGGACGGCAAGCCGTAGAGACGCGGGCCCTCGGACGCGTCCACGATCGGAATTTGGACCGAGAATTGATAGTGCGAACCGTGAAAGAGGGCGATGCCATACAAGAGCGGCTCACCCGTCTGCGTATAATACGTGTGCTCGCTCGAGAGGACGGGGGCTCCGCGCTTTAAGCCGAGCGCCTTGGCGCAGACCATATCGGCAGGGACGCTGCGAATCGTCGCCGCTAAGCGGACCGGCGATTCGCCGGTGATCTCACGAATGAGCGAGACGATCGGCAGCTCTCGCAGCGCCTTGCTCTTGATTCGTCGCGCATAGGTTGAAGAAACGAAGCGCTGCTCCACGCCGAACGCCTGGCCTTCGATGACGCGCACGCGCGTGATCCGCTCGACCTCCTCGCCCTGTGCTAACGCCAGTGCTTCCCGTGCTGCTTGTGTCGGCTCGACGCGATTCCATTCGAGAAGTTTGAAGCGGACCGCGCGATTGGCGGAGCGCATCTCTTCCTCGAGCGTTCGGGTCAGATCGCGATCGAGCCGTTGCGGTGCGACGAAGGTCCCGCGTCCGCGGCCGCGTGTGATGAGACCTTGGGAGGACAGCCGTGCCATCGCCTGACGTACGGTTGGGCGACTCACCCGGAAACGGTCGACGCACTCCGCTTCGGAAGGCAGCCGTGTCCCATCAAAGGTTGGGCTGCCTCGAATCACGCGCTCGAGGTGGTCCGCGAGTTGCGCGTACAGCGGAACGTAGCTCTTTGGGTCGAGATCGGGCACGCCCGCAATGTTCAGAGTCGTGGCGGCACGAGCTGACGCGCCGTTACGCGTATACTTTTTCTGTCGCTGCATAGTCCTTATGTCAGGACATTAGCACCTGTCTTCCTGCCTGTCATTCCGCAAAGGCACAAGCGGCGTCAGGTCTGGATAAACGGCGCTGGCCACTTGGACATTGCTCCGACGTCGCGATAAATCGTAAAACCTATAGCATGATTGTTATCGTCCTTATGTCAGGACATTAGCATCGGTGTCAGCCAATGCGTTTGTGACCCCAACCAGGGGCGCGGTCTGTTCCGCGCAGCGCATGAGTAATAGCCTGCCCTCACCTCTCCGCGAAGCGCTGCTTGTTGAGAATCTCGTCATCAAGTACGGCGGCGCGACGGTGGTGCCGTGCGCAAATTTCGCGATCGAGCCGGGAGAATTCGTGACCCTGCTCGGGCCATCTGGTTCCGGGAAGACCACCGTCCTCCGCGCGGTCGCTGGGTACATCGCTCCGGCGGCGGGCGATATTCGCATCGATGGACGCAGCGTTATCGGTCAATCGCCGCGGTTGCGCAATTGCGGCATGGTCTTCCAAAGTTATGCGCTCTTCCCGCACATGACGGTAGCCGCGAACATTGCGTTCGGGTTGAAGGCTCGCAAGGTGCCGAAGACTGAAATTGCAGAGCGGGTTGATGAGGTGCTCGATGCCGTTCATCTCACCTCAATGCGGACCCGTTATGCGCACGAGCTGAGCGGCGGGCAGCAGCAGCGCGTTGCGCTGGCGCGCGCACTCGTTGTGCGCCCGGACCTGCTGCTGATGGACGAACCGTTGGCGGCGCTCGACTTGCGTTTGCGCGAGCAGCTTCAGACTGAGATCCGGCGTATTCAGCAGCGCTTCGGGATCAGCACCCTCTACGTCACGCACGATCAGGGCGAAGCGTTCACGATGTCCGATCGCATCATTGTTATGAACGCCGGCGAAGTCGTATCTGCTCAGAAGCCGCGCGACCTCTATCTCACACCAAGCTGCAGCTTCTCGGCCCGGTTTGTGGGCAGCAGTTCGCTCTTGGAAATGCCGGTTGCGCAGGCGCGATCTCCGGCGATTACGCTCCCCGGCCACCCGCGGCCGTTTCGTCTGCGTCGCGCTTGTGGTCCGCAGGCTGCTCGTGTTTTCGTCGCGCTTCGGCCGGAGGTAATCCGTTGTAGTGCGTTCCCTGTGGACGGCTGGTCTGAAGGTGTGGTCGTCGCTCGACGCTATGCCGGTATGAGCCCGCTGCTCGTGATCGTTGCCGACGAAAGAGAAATTCTGGCAGTCGACCCGACCGGCGAGGCGCAGCTCCAGGGGCGCGTGTGGTTCGAATGGAGCCTCGAAGATGCCCACCTCATTGAGGAGATGGAGAACGGCTTACCGTGTCCGACGCCGGAACAAGGGCTCGAGCCCGTGGAGGCGCACGCGCGGTGAGCACCCGAGCCTGGCGCTTCGGCATCGTCCCGCTGGCGATCTTCTACGTGGTGTTTTTTGTTATTCCGCAGCTGTCTTTTTTGGCCGTCAGCGCGTTCGCGTCGGCCGGCCCGGGTCAGATCGGTACGAACGTCACGACGGCGAACTACACGAGTATTCTGCACGATCGCTTTTTCCTGAGGGCGACCGTCAACACGCTCGAGCTCGGTGCGGAGACGGCCATCGCGGCGCTCATCGTTGCATGCCCCATCGCGTATGCGATCGCCCATGCGCCGCGGATCGGCAAGGTGCTCTTCATCCTTATCATCGCGACGATGTTCAGCAATGCCGTCGCGATGGCCATCGGCTGGCAAACGCTCTTAGCACCGAACGGCGGGCTCAACGGCCTTTTGCTCGGGCTGCACGTGATTCCGGCACCGCTCCAACTCTCTGCAAATTTTGCGTCGGTGCTTATCGGGACGATCCATAGCACGATTCCGATCGCGGTGCTCGGCCTATTGCCGGTTTTCGACGCGCTCCCGCGTCGGCAGCTCGAGGTTTCGGTTGGGCTGGGTGCGTCGACGTGGATGACGTTCTGCGACATCATCGTCCCGCAGACGTATCGCGGTGTGCTCTCGATGGGATTGCTGGTCTTTGCCGTCACGACGAGCGCGTTCACGACACCGGCGTTGCTCGGCGGCGGTCAGGTGGCGCTCCTGCCGTTGGCGATCCGCGAGCAGCTGCTCACGACCCTCGATTACCCGAAGGCTGCCGCGCTCGCCGCTGTCTTGATCGCAATCACGCTCCTGGTCATCCTCGTGACACGCCTAGCAGTGAAGCAACGCGACGGCTCGACCTTGGCACTTGGGAGCGCGCGATGAGCCGCGCGAGCGCCGTGCCATCACGGGCGGGCTCGTTTCGGCCAACGGCTCTTTCGTTGTTCAGCGACCGCGCGTGCGCGATCGTTGTCGGCACGCTGCTTGTGTTCGGCGTCGTCTTTTTGATCGCGCCACTCATCGCGGTGGTGGGAACGTCGTTAAACGCACCACCGGCGATTATCTTCCCGCCGGCGTCCGTCACGCTCGATGCCTACCGTCAAATTCCGGCCAACTGGTACGACGCGTTCTTTGCGAGCGTCAAACTTGCAACGATCGCGGCCGTACTGGGCGCCTTCATCAGCCTCCCCGCAGCCTTCGCACTCGTCCGCGGCACATTTCCGGGCAGACCTCTCGTTGAGACGTTTTTCCGCAGCCCGCTTCAAGTTCCGCAAGTCGTGTTGTCGGTAAGCCTGTACCAATTCTACGTTCTGGCGCAAAATTTCGTCGGGAAAAACATTTTCGGCGGCTTCCAAGGCTTGGTCGTCGCGCACACCTTGATGATCTCTCCTTACATCCTTGGGACCCTCGTCGGGCGGATCGGCGGGATCGATCGGTCGATCGAAGAGGCGGCGGAGGGACTCGGTGCGCGGCCGTTGCGCACGTTCTTCCAGGTTACGCTCCCGTTGATTCGTCCCGCCCTGCTCGCGGCGCTGATACTCGCCTTCGTGATCTCGTTCGATAACGTCACGCTATCGCTGTTTCTTACGGCAGACGCAAGCAGCACGACATTTCCGGTCACGCTCTTTTCGGCGATCGAGCTCTCGGCATCGCCGGTCGTCTTCGCCGCCGCTGCGTTGACCATCGTCGTCTCTGTCGTTGTCACCACGCTCCTCCAGCGGTTAATCGGCTTGCGCGGCGTCGTTGCGCGTTGATCGCCGCGCGTCGTTTTATCGAAAGCTAAGGAGAACTTGTGTCCGGATTTACTCGGTTAAGTCTTGCCGTCTTCGGTACCGTCGCGCTGCTCCTTGGCAGCGGCACCGGCGTTCGCGCAGACCAACTGTACAAAGGGATGACGCTGACCGTACTCGGCGTCAACACAGACTTCAACCAGCTCCTCATGAAATCGTACGGCGAACGCTTCGAGCAAGAGACCGGTGCAACGCTCAATTTCGTGACGGGAAGTGCACCGGAAAATCTCTCCAAGGCGCTCGCTGCAAAGGGGAAGGAGCCGAGTTTCCAGGTCCTTGCCCTGGAGCAGCCGACGAAGGCGCAAGCCATCCAAGCCGGCGTGATTCAAAAGCTCGACTATAGCAAGATTCCCAACATCGCGAACGTCGTGAAGCAGGGCATCCCGATGCCGGGCTACGGTCCGGCGTGGGATTTCTCACGGCTCGGCACATGTGTAAACGTCGCCCAGTACAAGGCGCACAACATCCCGCTCCCCACGAGCGTCGACGGCTGGTTCGATCCGGCGCTCGAAGGTCACGCGATCTTACCAAGCCCAGCGAACTTTTGGTGGCTGATCGGAATGCCGGCGCTGGCCGAGAACTACAAGGTCTCGTTCGACGATCCGACGCCGCTCTTCAAACGCCTCGAAGCCATGAAACCAGCCAGCTTTTTCGTCGCCTCCGGTGAAGCGCAGGCGAAGCTTCAATCCGGCGAGGCGTGGATGGCGCCGCTCTCCGACGGTCGTTGTTTTGGGCTCAAGGTCGGGGGGCAGCCCGTCGAGTTCATTCCGTTGAACGTGCAAATCGGCGGTAAGAAATATCGATGGGTGGTGACCAACGACATGTGGGACGTGGTGACGGGCGTCAAGGGCAAAGACCTTGAGCTGGCAGAGAGGTTCATCAACATGTCCCTCGAACCGAGCGCCCAAGTCCCGTTCACGGTGAAATTCGGCTTTTCGCCGACGACGCCGCAAGGTTTCAAGCTCGCGATGGACGTGCCTGAGGTGAAGAAGGCCGGCGTGTACGAGCCGGGTTTCTCGCTCGACACGATGTACGCTGGAGACGCGAACAAGCTGCTACCACACATCGATAAGTGGCTCGCGGTCTGGAACCAGATGTTCGTCAAGTAGCGGCGCGCCGCAGCCATGTTCGCGTGCCGGCGGCTGCAATCTCATCTTCTGATCGGCTCGCATCGGCGCCGCGAGCGGGTGCTCCCAATCTAGAAAGCCTGTTGACAATTGGTTCGCGAACGAACTAATATGACGATGATATTTTCGGGATCATCCGCCGGCAACAGGAGAATTTTACACGCTGATGAGCCTCGTCGCCCGGGCCGATATCGCTGCCATCCCGATGCGCGAAAGCTTCCCGTATATGGTACGGCTTGCGTATCTCGCTTTACGCGGGATGCTTGACGTCGATCTTGGGCCGCGCGGACTGACGAGCGGCATCTGGTACTATCTCTGGGCCCTCTGGGAAGAAGACGGCATCAACCAAAAAGAGTTGAGCGCTCGCGTCCGCATCAAAGAAGCCGGCACGACCGTTACGCTGCGCACGATGGAGAGCCTCGGGCTCATTCGGCGCGAGCGCAGTGCACACGACCGCCGCAACGTCAAAATTTACCTTACAAAGAGCGGGCGCGCTCTTGAACGCAAGCTGCAGCCGATGGCCTCAAGAGCGAACATGCTCGCGATCGAAGGCTTCACGGCCGGCGAAGTCGAGCAATTTCACGCACTGATGCGTCGCGCAGTGACGAACCTCAGCGCGCACGACCCAGGGTTGACCGCGTGAAGCGCGCGCAGCGTGATGTGTCGGTTGCCGTCATCGGTGCCGGGCTCGGAGGAATCGCGGCGGCTGTACACGCCAAACGTGCAGGAGCCACATCCATTACCGTGTTCGAGCAATCGGCCGGACCGGGCGGTACGTGGTGGGACAATACGTATCCGGGTGTCGAGTGCGATATCGAGATCGGCTTTTACGCCTATTCGTTTGCGCCGCGCCAATGGACGCGCACACACGCGTCAGGCAAAGAGATTCAGGTGTACGCGCAGTCGGTGATCGACGAGCACGGTCTCGAGCCGTATATGCGCTACAACACACGCGTCGATGAAGCGGTCTGGAACGACCTTGAACACTACTACACCTTGACAACCTCGGACGGCGAGGCGTACCGCTTTGATATCGTCGTCAGTGCGCTCGGCCTGCTCAATGTGCCGCGTTATCCGGGATGGCCGGGCCTCCAGACGTTTGCCGGCCCAAAGTTTCATACAGCGCGTTGGGAGCACGACCACGACTTGCGCGGCAAACGCGTCGCTGTGGTCGGCGTCGGATCCACCGCATCTCAAGTCGTTCCTGCAATTGCACCCATCGCCGGCGCAGTTACCGTGTTTATCCGCGAGCCGGCATACGTCTTACCGAAGGGCGAACGCGACCTCACCCGCGAGGAAAGGCAACGGGCAATGAGGCCGATTGAGCGGCGGTTCGATCGCTTCAAGATCTTCTTACGCATCGAGCGCGCGATGTCGGTGCGTAATCCGAAGAGTGCGATGCAGCACAACGCGCAAGCTGCGTATCACGCGTACCGTGATAAAGTCTTCGCTGACCGGCTCGATCTGCGCGAGCTGATGTCGCCAGAGTATCCGTTCGCTTGCAAACGACCGATCTCATCAACGGATTTCTTGCCGGCACTCACGCGTGACAACGTGAGCGTCGTGCCGCGCAGCGTCGTCCGCGTCACGGAACGGGGCGTGGTCGATGACGCCGGTGTCGAGCACCCGGCGGACGTGCTCGTCATGGCGACGGGCTTTGAGCCTTGGAATTTCTTGCATACGCTGCGCCTCATCGGCCGGCGCACGCGCAGCATTCACGGCGTGTGGGGCGATCAGCCCGAGGCCTATCTGGGCATGCAGGTCGCCGGGTTTCCAAACTTCTTCATGATGTACGGTCCCAACACGAACTACATGTGCGTCACGTTCATGCTTGAACGTCAGGCCGAATACATCGGCCGCGCGATCAAACGCATGCGACGCGAGCGCATTACTGCGATCGAAGTACGGCGCGGCGTTATGGACCTCTACAATCGGGCCGTGCAGCGTGCGCTCTCGGGCAACGCGATCGAGGCGAACTGCCATAGTTACTACCACACGGCGACCGGCAAAAACGTCGTGACGTGGCCGTGGTGGGGCTCGATTTACGTTCTCTTGACATGGACTAGCCGGTTTGCCCTCATCACGCGCCGTGCCGGCGACGAAAGCATTCCGACGCATCTCGAACTCGAACGTTCCCGGGCCGGCGCAACACGCCGGCAGAGGTTAACATTATGATGCGATCTGTGGTTCGAGCGGGCGCGCTTGCGATCGTTCTTAGTCTTTCGAGGTCGGTCACCGCAAGCGCTGCCGACCAGTCGCCGTTCGACATCAACGTCGTCGTCTCGCAAACCGGCCCCGCCGCGTTCATTGGCGCCTCTGTTTCGAAGACGCTGGGCATCCTCGAAACGGTCGTCAATAAACAAGGCGGCATCAAAGGCCGGCCGATCAAGTTTCTGATCAACGACGACGCATCGAATCCGCTCACGGCAGTGCAGTTTGTCACCAGGCTGCAAAGCAGCAATGTGCCGCTGATACTTGGTCCGGCGTTTGTCGCTACGTGCGCCGCGAGCATGCCGGTTCCGGTCAAAAACGGTCCGCTCATGTGGTGCTTCGCACCCGGCATCGCGCCGCCGGCCGACAGTTACGTCTTCGCTACCGGCTCGACAATCGATGACACGATGCTTGTCGTCACGCGCTACTGCCGCGAGCGCAGCTGGAAACGTATCGCCGTCGTATCAACGACCGATGCGAGCGGCCAGTCGTTCGATCGCGGCATTGCATTTGCGATGGCACAGCCGGAGATGAAAAATGTGACGCTCATAGATTCCGAGCATTTCAATCCGGGTGATCTTTCGGCGGACGCGCAAATGGTGCGCGTCAAGAACGCGAAGCCCGATGTCGTGTTGGTACTTGCCACCGGGACGCCGTTCGGCACCGCGATGCGTGCGGCAACCGATGTCGGCGTGAACGCGCCGTTTGTCGGTGGTGCCGGAAACATGATTATCGCTGAGCTCACGCAATACGCGTCGTTCTTGCCGCACGAGATGTACTTCCCCGGCACCCTATCGATCGCGGAGAACGCCGTTCGTCCTGGACCGATTAAGGATGCGCAGACTGTCTACTTTAACGCCTTTAAGGCCGCGGGCGTCAAGCCCGATTTCGGCTACAACATCGCGTGGGATCCAACGATGCTCTTACTTGATGCGTTGCGGAAGCTCGGCACAAGTGCCACACCATTGCAGCTGCGCGATTACGTACTAAAGCTGCACGGTTGGGCCGGCATCAACGGAATCTACGATTTCGGCGATGGCCGGCAGCGCGGTATCGGTTCGCGTGCTACCCTCATGGTCCGCTGGGATAAAGCACTGCAGACGTTCGTGCCGATGAGCCGGCCGGCCGGATATCTAAGGTAACGAGTTCCAGGCATGCCTTCACGCAAGATCGATATCTATAATCACGTCTTGCCGACGGCAATGCTCGACTACATGCGCGACGTCTCGTCGGCGCCGCCCGGGATGATCAAGCGCATGAGTAACATCCCTGCGTTGCACGATATCGAGGCGCGGATTCGCATGATGGATCAGTGGCCTGGATACGAACAGGTCATCTCGGTCGCAATTCCGATGGAGTCGATGGCCGGTCCGGCGGACTCACCGGCGTTGGCGCGCATAACCAATGCAGAGCTGAGGAAGATTTGCGAAACACGGCCGGACAAGTTTCCGGCGTGGGTGGCATCGCTTCCACTCAACAATGTCGATGCGTCGCTGGAAGAGATGGATCGCGCGATCGCTGAGGGAGCGTGCGGTGTTCACGTCTTCACCAACATCGACGGCATGCCGCTCGACGATCCGTCGTTGTTCCCGATTTTCGAGCGCGCGACGACGTATCATCAAGTGCCGATGTGGATGCATCCTACGCGCAGCGCGAAGTTCGCGGACTATCCGGGCGAAACGAAATCGAAGTATGAGATCTCGCACATTCTCGGCTGGCCATATGAAACGAGCGTCGCTATGGCGCGCCTCGTGTTTTCCGGTATGTACGATACGTTGCCGGGAATGCGGTTAATCACGCATCATCTCGGCGCGATGATTCCCTTCTTCGAAGGCCGCATCAGACAGGGCTGGGATGAACTCGGAAGTCGAACCGCTGATGAAGACTACAGCGGCATTCTTGCCCGAATGAAAGCAAAGGGGCGCCGTCCCATCGACTACTTTCGGCTTTTCTACAACGATACGTCGGTTAACGGCTCGCGATCCGCCACTCGATGCGGAATCGATTTTTTCGGACACGAGCACGTGTTGTTCGGAACCGATTGTCCGTTCGATCCAGAAGGCGGCACGCAGGTCATTCGTGAGACGATCGATTCGCTTGACGCGATCGAGCTCAGCGATCACGAGCGCGATGCAATCTACTTCGGAAATGCGCTATCGATGCTTCAAAAACCCGGCACCTGCTCCAAACGGGGGATTTCCGCCGCTCCGTAGCGTGGAGCACGCAAGGCGGCGGCTCGGCAACCGTCGCGTCGACTACGAGCACGATCCGGTTACGGGGCGTGCAAAGTCGGCGTATCGGAAACGAAATCGCCGATGTGCATTCCAGTTTATCCCGTAATCGCTCGGCGAACACGGTTTTTCTGATGCCCGAGCGCGGGTACGAAACGCTCGGCATCGCCGCCGATCGACGCGGTCAGACCGCGCGCCGCCGTCAGAAGAACCGTACGCATGCGTTTGAGCACATCTAAGCCAAGTCGATGGCTCGGTCCGCTTACGCTCAATGCGCCGGCCACAACGTCTCCCGGCCCAAATACAGGCGCCGCGATGCTCGTGACACCCGGCGTGATCTCGGCAACCGAAGTGGCGATCATTTCTGCGCGCTCGACATTACCCGTTGCGTTCTTTGGTTCGGCGAAGGCCAAAAGGATTCTGCCCGCTGCGCCTCTGTTAAGAGGCTTCACGTCGCCGGCGCGCAGAGACACGCGCACGGCCTGGGGCGATTCGATACGATAAAGGCACACACGAACATTGCCCTCGCGCACCATAAACGACGCGCTCTCGCCCGTTGCTTGAACGAGAGATTCCAAGATCGGCATTACCGTGTCGGGTGACTGCAGAGACCTCTGGAACAGACTCCCGAGTGTAAGCGGCTTATAGCTCACGCCGTAGCCGCCATTTTGCAAGCGACTCAGATACCCATAACGTTCGAGCGTCGCAGCGAGACGTAAAATCGTGCTTTTGAACAAGCCCGTGCGATCGCTCAGAATCGCTAACGAGAGGACATCGTCTCCCGGTTTGAACGCCTCCAAGATATCGAGTGCGCGCTCGACGGCCGCGACCGGTTCATGGAGGCACCGAGTGTACGCAATGCGAGCAATTGCTCGGCTGCCGACGCCCGCGCCCACCGGGACGCCGTTGCCGAGCGGCACGGCACCTCCGACGTTCGGCTATTACGGCGACACATTTTCTCGGACCATGGACTTCATGGCTGAGTGGATAAACCGCCGATACCCGTAGGTCGTGAGGGAGCACGAGCGACTCGTCCGCGCGCCGTGAGCGTTGCGTAGAGCGTTAAATGAAGCCACGCGTTTGCAAGCTACCCAGGCTGCAAGCGGAGTGCTAATACTCTGCTGGACGACGTGTGAAGCTCGCCTACTTCCGTGGAGAGTTGCTGCTAAGACATCAACGCCGTATTTCGCGACACGCGTGCTTCAGCTACGTTGCGGAGCGCGAGCTTTCGCGCGCGGTTTAACACGAGAGGCTGGATGCAATTCGGCATGCGCCGCCGTCGGATCGCCGCCTAGCCCCAGCGTAACGGCCTGTGCTCCATCGAGGAGCAGTTCACGCATGCGCGCTATCGAGGTGGCGGGAAAGCGTGAGCTCGGCCCTGATAGGGAGATCGATCCCGCAACCGTGCCAGACGCATCGAAGACGGGAGCGGCGATGCTCGCGAAGTCGGGAGTTAGTTCACCGAGTGCAAGCGCAACACCGTCGCGGCGCACGTCGGCGAAACGCGCAGGATATGGGCGGGCGTAGGCGAGGATTGCCCGGCCGCCGGCACCACGGTCGATCGGATGTGCGTCGCCGGGCCGAACATGATCACGAACCATTTGCGGTGAGTCGACGCGATAGATGCAGACGGCCGAATCGCCGTTGCGCACCGTGAACGACGCACTCTCCTGCGTGGCCGCAACGAGGCCAGTTAAAACCGGTAAGATGCGCTCCGCCGGTTGCGTGGTGCGCTGGTAGAGCGCTGCCAAGCGAAGCGGAGCGGACCCGACTCGATAGGTGCCGTCGAGCCGGCGCTCGACGTAGCCGAAGCGTTCGAGCGTGGCTAATAGCCGAAGAATTGTGCTCTTGTAGAGACCGGTGCGCTCTGCCAGGACCGCAAGGCTTAATTCGGTGCCGTCGGCTTGAAACGCATCGAGAAGGCTCAGCGCCCGCTCG
The DNA here is from genome assembly GCA_965277075.1 of Candidatus Lustribacter sp. Classification (GTDB taxonomy): domain Bacteria; phylum Vulcanimicrobiota; class Vulcanimicrobiia; order Vulcanimicrobiales; family Vulcanimicrobiaceae; genus Lustribacter. Next base: position 1,058,184 of record OZ255707.1, on the reverse strand, counting down.
ACAGATGCGACGGATTTTTCTTGGGGATCGGCCATGTCCCGACAGTATAGCGCAGGGAAAGCCGACGCCGCTGCCAAGGTCGTAAAAATAGAACCAGTTCTATTATGGAGAACGGCCATGCTGAGTGCGCACGACAACGAACGGATCACCCATGTCGGCCCCGGGACTCCTGGCGGAGCGCTGTTCCGCCGCTACTGGTTGCCCGCAGCGCTGTCGGAAGAGCTGCCCGGAAACGACGAAGCTCCGATCCGGACCCGCATCCTCGGCGAAGATCTCATCGCCTTCCGCGACAGCGACGGCGTGGTGGGAATCGTCGACGCCTTCTGTCCGCACCGCCGGGCGCCGATGTTCTTCGGTCGTAACGAGGAGTGCGGATTGCGCTGTGTCTATCACGGCTGGAAGTTCGATCGCGATGGCACCTGTGTCGACATGCCCTCGGAACCGGCCGACTCGCTTTTTAAGACGAAGGTGACGATCGCAGCCTATCCGACGCACGAAGCCGGCGGCCTCGTCTGGGTGTACATGGGTGCGCGAGAGACGATGCCTCCGCCGCCTGATTATGAGTTCATGCGAGCGCCGACAACGCATCGCTTCATGGGCAAGCATGTCCAAGACTGTAACTATCTGCAGGCGCTCGAAGGCGCTCTGGACTCTTCGCACGCCACGATTCTGCACAACATGGACGTCGGCAACCTCGAGTGGCTGGCCGACTATGATCGCACGGTGCCGCGCATGGCGGTGCATACGACTGACTACGGTTATATGTATACCGGAATACGGCACGTCGATCAAAAGCAGTGGATTCGCGCCTATCAGTATGTGATGCCGACCACGCAGTTTCGCGGGCGTGTCGACGGTTTGCTCGGCGGCAATATCCGCTACATCGGGGATGAGCAGGTTCCCACCATCAACGGTCACGTCTGGACGCCGATCGACGACCGCACGACGGCATCGTACAACTTTATGTATTCCTATTCACCCGACCAGCCGCTCTCGATGGCGGGCGTCATGGATCAGGAAGTGAAGGATGGCCGCGGACCCGAGAACCAGCTAGCGGATTACCGCTTGAAGCGCAATCTCTCGAACGACTATCTCATCGACCGTGAAAAGCAGAAGACATCGACCTTCGCCGGCATCGAGGGCGTCAATACGCAAGATATCGCGCTCCAAGAGGGTATGGGACCGATCCTCGATCGTTCGCGCGAACATCTTGGGACCACCGATCGGGCGATCATCGTGATGCGACAGCTCATGCTTGAAGCCGTCAGCGAGGTCGAAGCGGGCAACGCGCCGCGCGGCTCGAATCCTGCAACGTATCGAACTGTGCGCGCGCTCGACCATATGATCCCTGAAGGCCTCGAGTGGCAGGAGGCGCTCCGGGATGAAATCCTTGCGAAGTTTTGACGCTCGCGTCGCGGGCTCTCTGATCTTTGCGGCCGCGCTCTTCGCTCTGCCGGCGAGCGCCCTCGATGCCCAGACGGCGCCGGCGCCATTGGCGATCAAAATTGCGACCTCACCGCAAGCCGCGACGGCCGAAGCGTATGTCGCGCTCGAAATCGGTGCGTTTAAGAAATACGGACTCGACGCACAAGTCGAATCGCTCGCGAAGGGCGCGGGTGCGGCGGTTGCCGCGATCGTCATCAGCAAGGCGGCCGACGTCGGCGAAGCCGATATGATTGCCGTGTGCGCCGCGGCGGAACACGGAATTCCGCTGAGTCTGCTCGCTCCGTCGAATGTCTATTTCCCGTCGTCCGCGGCGATCAACGTGCTGACTGTTGCGGCTAACTCGACGATTCGTACGGGGAAAGACCTCAACGGCAAGATCGTGGCAGCTCCGTCGCTCGAGGGCCCGGCGAAAATTTCGGCGGCGAAGTGGCTCGACGATCACGGCGCCGACTTGAGCACGATCAAGTTCATCGAGATGCCTGTTGCCTCGATGGCTGCGGCGCTGCAGACAGGAACGATCGCCGCCGGTATGATTTCGGAGCCGAGCCTCACGACTGCGGCCGATACGGTAAGAATCCTCGGCCGCACGTATCAGGACGGTTACGGCAAGGCATTTCAGGTTTCATACTGGTTCTCAACTCCTGAGTTCGTAAAAGCAAATCCCGAAGTCGCCCGCCGCTTTGCGCTCGCGATGCGCGATACGGCAGAATGGACGAACGACCCGAAGAACGCCGAACGGTACGGCGAGATCTTGCAGAAGTACGCACACTTTCCCGATGATGTCATTAAGAAGATGGGGCGCGCGAACTACGGCCTCGTCATCAATACGACTCTCGCTCAACCGCTCATCGATGCCGGCATTAAACAAAGATCGCTGCACAAAGACTGTCCTGCCAAGGACTTCGTGGCCCCGACCGCTCTCGTCGCGAAGTGACGCCGGTCCGGTTCGGCATCTCGAGCCTCGACGTTGCGGCACTGCCGATCTATGCCGAAGCGACCGGAGCATTCGCTCGAGCCGGTTTGGCATGCTCGGTCGCGCGCGATCTTGGTCATCCGGCCGAAGTCGTAGCGATGGTCGAGGCAGGAGAGCTCGATGTCGGATATGCCGACATCATCACGTCATTGCGTTCGGTACAGCAAGGCCGGCCGGTCGCGCTCCTTGCACCGGGGGGCTTGTATGACTCCGGCGAGCCGATCGTCACGCTCGTGAAAGCACGCCAGTCGTCTATTTGTGCACCGACCGATCTGGCGGGACGTCTCATCGTGACGCCGGCCGAACACGATCTTGCGCGCTTGGGGGTGCGGCATTGGATCGATGTCTCCGGAGGGAAGTCCGGTGAAGTCCGATTTGCATCCGGCCGGAAGATGGCGAATGCCGGTGCCGAACTGCGCTCGGGGATGGCTGACGCTTTCATCATTTCCGAACCGCAGCGGACGCTGCAGGCGATCAGCACGACGCTGCTGGCGAGTCCGTTCGATGCGATCGCTCCGCACTTCGTGATGGGCGCCTACGTGATATCGCGTGCATTCATAAATCGCGCGCCCGATGCAGTCGCCGCCGCGCGCAGCGTTTTATGCGAGACGGCAGTGTGGGCGAACGCACACCGCGACGTTACCGGGAGCATTCTCGCCGAGCGGCTCGAGTTCGATCCTGCGATCGTCGCGACGATGTCGCGCGCGCTCTATGCCGATGCCTTTCATGATGAATGGATGAAGCCGATCATCGACGTCGCGGTGCGCTATGGAGAACTCGCTTCGTGATGGATGCTTATTGGCGCGCGGGTCCGGCCGGCGCTCCGCTCGTCGTTCTGCTGCACGGTCGCGGCTCCGATGAGGAGAGCCTCGTTCCCCTAGCCGAATCGTTTCCGTCGCGTTTCGCGGTAGTGTTGCCGCGCGGGCCGATCGAACTCGATTCCGGCGGCTACACGTGGTTCGAGAATCGGGGCCTGGGCTATCCGCTCGGGCCGAGCTTGCGCGCGAGTGCCGATGCGCTGCACGGCTGGCTCGACGCGCTCGATCCGGCGCGCTACGATCTCCGGCGCGTCATCGTCGGCGGGTTCAGCGCCGGCATGCTGATGGCGGGCGCGCTGCTGCTCGACCGCCCGGAGCGCTTTCATGCCGGCGTGCTGCTCAGTGGAACTCTGCCGTGGAACATCGAGGCGATCGTGCCGGCCGCGCTGGTGCTGCGCGGCAAACCGATCTTCCACGCGCACGGCAACGACGACCGCGTGATCCCGCTCGATCTCGTCGCGCGCACCGAAACCTATCTCATGAACGAAAGCGGGGCGGTCGTGGACCACCATCGCTATCCGATGGCGCATGAAATCTCGCCCGAGGAACATCGCGCATTGCTCGCATGGTTCGCGCGTACGATCGCGTGAGCGTCGACGCAGCGGCGTTGGAAACAGGCGCGTTCATCGATGCCGGCGGCTACCGCACGCACTACCACGAAGCGGGCGCGGGCGAGGTGCTTTTGTTCATTCACGGTTCGGGGCCCGGCGTCACGGCGTGGGCGAATTGGCGCTTCGCGCTCGGGGTGTTTGCCGAGCGCTATCACGTGCTTGCGCTCGACGTGCTCGGCTTCGGCTACTCCGGCCGGCCGGCCGGCGTCACCTACGGCAAGAACGTGTGGGTCGATCACGCGATCGCGTTTCTCGAAGCCAAGCACGTCACGCGCGCGCACGTGCTCGGCAACTCGATGGGCGGCGCGCTCGCACTCGCGCTCGCGGCGAAGCGGCCCGATCTTGTGAACAAGCTCGTGCTGATGGGATCGTGCGGCGTCGCGTTTCCGATCACGCCCGGCCTCGACGCTGTGTGGGGTTACGAGCCGAGCCGCGAACGCATGCGCTCGCTCATCGCCGACTACTTCGCCTACGATCGTACGATCGCGACCGACGCGCTGGTCGAGATGCGATTCGCGGCCAGCATGCAGCCGGGCTTTCAGGAATCGTACGGCCGGATGTTTCCAGCGCCGCGCCAGGCCGGCATCGACGATCTGGCGACGCCCGTCGACGCGATCAAAGCGATCGACGCGCCGACCCTGCTGATCCACGGACGCGAAGACAAGGTCATTCCGCTCGCCGTCAGTTACGAATTGTTCGGAATCATCCCGAATGCAGAACTACACGTGTTCGGCCACTGCGGACACTGGACACAGATCGAACGCAAGGAGCCGTTCAACACGATCGTAGCGAGCTTTCTCGCCGGTTAGCGGCGCGAAATCCGCATCGCCACACACGCCGTGAATTCGCGGCGCGTGAATACGGCACGCGCAGCTATCCCCGTAATAGGAGTTCCTCGGCCGGGAACCGAGGGAAATTGCCGTAGGTCGCCGCGACGTCGAGGATAGGCTGGATCAGAGCCGGATCGAGCCGATCGGTGTAAACCGCGCGCGACATGGTCGCGAGCGTTTTTAGATCGAATTTTGCTGCCTTCGCCAAGATGTCCAAGCTCTTGTCCTGGTGGGCGTTTGCCCATTGCGCCGACTCGTGCATCACTTCTTGAAACTTGCGTACCGTCTCGCCGTGCGCGCGCGCCCAGTCGAGCGTGGTGAAATACCCGGAGATGATGAACGTCGACGCTATCGCATCGTAGGCATGACAAAAGACGCGCCCGACGCCGTTGAAGGCCGCGACGAACGGCTCCGAGACGGACGCCGCATCGACGCGTCCCTGAGCCAACGCGGCGGCCTGCTCGGCGGGTGCCACTTCGAGGAACTTCACCTGAGCCGAATCGCCGCCGTTCTCATCGATCCACGCCCGCGGAGCGAATTCGGCAATGTTTTTCAGGCCGGCGACGGCGATGGTCTTCCCGCTGAAGTCCCTGGCCGTCTTCATCGGTGAATTCAGACCCACCATTAGTGCATCGGCGGGCGCTTTGGAACTGTAAATCGCCGCGGGCGCAATCACGACGAACGGGAGCCCCTTCACATGCGCGGACGCAAGCGAGACGAAGTTCGAAACGCCGATATCCATCGAACCGCCGGCGACCGACGCGGCGATGACGGCGCCGTTCGTCGTAAAGCTATTGAGTTCAACGTTTAACCCCGCCCTCTTGAACATGCCCTGTTCGTCGGCGTAAAACGGCTGCGCCGTGGAATCGAACGGTACGGCCGCGATTCGCAACGCGCCATTCTGCGGAGCGGCTGGTGTGCCGGAAAGGGCCGCGAACGCTGTCGCGCCGGCGAGCAGCCGCGAACGTGTAATCATACCGGACAAGAACCGTCAGTCAGTCGAGCGATTACGTGCATGTACGATATCCCAGACGAGAGATTGGGATAAGAGGGCGGTACCGTTTGATCGATCGAGATTCCTTGGCCGATGTTGGGGAGCATCGCGGCCATTGAGCGCTTTAATCACATCGAGAAGATGCGCGTCATCGGCATCCGATGCGTCACTGACTGTTCGCTACGGTTTGGCTCACCTCGATCCACACACACGCCAAAAATCGGAAAACCCGATAGATCGAGGTTTTCGTAGTAGCCCCAACGGGATTCGAACCTTCAGCCAGCGGTTCACAAAAGGCTTTGCAGAGCAATGCGTTGCTAGCGATAATAGCTGCCGAAGGATCGTCCCCGAAGCGGCCTGATGCGATTCTGCAGCTTGGCCTTTCAGCGGGCGTGCGTCGTATCAAGGATCGTGTCGCAGCGTGTGGTGTGTGACTCGGCCGGCCTCATAGAATAGAGGGCGGCCATTGTGGCTCTCGACGAAGGTTGTTTTTGCAGAGCAACTTTCTAACGAAAGGGCACCACGATGGCCAAGGCTAGTATGGCACTCACTGAACTTGTTGAAAAGGGGGCGCAAGACGACGTCGTCCGCGAGCTGCTCAGTCACGTCGCGAAGCGGCTGATGGACTTCGAGATCGAGCAGCGTACAGGCGCCGAGTACGGCGAGCGAACTGAAGCTCTGGGAGACGCGTGCCGGCTCGATTGATCTTCGCATCCCCAAGCTGCGACGCGGCAGTTACTTGCCGGCATTTCTTGAGCCCCGTCGCACGGCGGAGAAAGCGCTCGTTGCTGTGATTCAGGAAGCGTATATTCAAGGCGTCTCGACGCGATCGGTCGACGAGTTGGTTCGTGCGATGGGCATGACGGGCATATCGAAGAGCCAAGTCTCGCGTTTGTGCGGCGAGATTGACGAACGTGTTGGTGCGTTCTTGAATCGACCAATCGAAGGCGACTGGCCGTACTTGTGGATCGATGCGACATACGTGAAGGTGCGTCAAGCCGGCCGCATCGTGTCGGTTGCGGTGATAATCGCTGTTGGCGTAAACACTGATGGCGTAAGGGAAATCGTCGGGGCTGCCGTGGGCCCAAGTGAAGCGGAGCCGTTCTGGCTGGAGTTCTTGCGCGATCTAACCCGACGCGGTTTGCGAGGTGTGAAGCTGGTGATTTCCGACGCGCATCTTGGGCTTAAGGCCGCGATCGCAAAGGTATTCACCGCGACGTGGCAACGCTGCCGCGTGCACTTCATGCGCAACGCATTGGCTTTTGCGAGCAAGGGCCAACGGCAAATGGTGCTCGCACTCATCAACACGGCCTTCGCGCAAGAGACCAACGAGACCGCGCGCGACCAATGGCGCGTGGTCGCGGAGCATTTCCGATCGAAGGTTCCCAAACTCGCATCGTTACTCGACGAAGCTGAAAATGACGTGCTCGCTTTCATTGGCTTTCCACGAGCGCATCGCAAGCAGATCGCGTCGACGAATCCGCTCGAACGACTCAACGCCGAGATCAAGCGTCGAACCGACGTGGTTGGCATATTTCCCAATGACGCCGCGATCGTACGCCTCGTCGGCGCGCTGTTGCTCGAGCAGAACGACGAGTGGCAGTTGCAGCGCCGCTACCTCTCGCTCGAAGGACTCGGAGCAAACAGCGACAACCAAAATCAACGGCTCTCAGCGGTTGTTACTGGCTGAGAACCAACCCGCGTCGAGAGTCCGTCGTACACCACTCCGCGGGACACGATCAGCGGATGAACTCCGTCGTCGATGGTGTCGATTGAAAGACAATCGACACGTCAGTTTCACTGAATGAGACAAGCTATGTTGTAATCGACCCTAACATCGAACCGAGAACCATTTTGCGGGGCGCCCCTCCCGCGGTGTGAAGTCCGGCATTTTCCCTTTGCATTGCAGAAAGACGCATTGACCCCATCCCTCGTCAAACAATAGGTGACTGAAATTGACCTCTAGAGAATTCCGCCACAAAATACCGGTGGCAGCTCAAGATTCACCGTCGAGGACGTCTCTACCGACCTTAAATGTCTGGCGGTCGTCCTCGCGCAAGAGATCAACAGCGAGCAGCGATTTTCGCGGCGCTTGACTGAGCCAAGGGTAGAGAATGATAAGCTCATCCCACCGCCCGTCGCGTGGCACTTGCGTCAAGATGAACCCGTTCCACGCGTCTACGGCAGTCTGGGAGGCTTTGCTCTGTACGAATGCCGCGATATCGTCATCGCTCGAGGCGCTTTGTACCGCGTTGAGCATCTCCACTTCATCTATGCCGAGCCTTTCAAGCATAAGCCCCGTGAGACCAGTGATCCGGTAATCGCCGCAATCGCCCCCAGGTAGCGAAGCGCGAAATTTATCGATCGAGCGCGGCAAGAACACGATTCCCTCGCATGCCGCCCGAGGCTCACGCGGCGGAGCCTGTCGTAAGGAAAGTGGTGTCACGTTGGGTCCGGATAGCTGCCTGGAAGCGAATTGATTTAAGACCTCCTTTGCGCGCCACGTCGTTTGGGGCAAGAATAATTTCCATTCGGAACCATCTAACCCTTTTGATAAGACCCCGTCGCCGCAACGTCTAACCGGAGGGAAGTATGGAACTCAACTACGCCCATCACCGCGAGGAGCGCGCGCGGACCGACGATCCCGCTGCCTTGTCTATGGCGCGAACGCAGAGGGTGGGCTGTGTTGCGTAGGTCGCCCCCCAACAGAGACGATTTCGACGCAGATGCCTACCAGCTATCCGAATCGTACATTCCGTTCTTAATCAATCGCGCAGCGATCGCACAACTCTCTTTCTCATCGCGTACATTTGAAAAGTTCGGCATCACGGTACCGAAGTGGCGCGTCCTAAGTCGCTTGGGAACGTATGGGAGCATGCGCGTCGGCGATATCGCCAAACTGACGAGCATCGAAGGCTCGACGCTTTCGCGAATTTTAAGCGAGCTTGAGGCTGCCGGATCAATAAAACGGAAGTATTTGCCGTCGGACAGTCGGGTCATCCGCATTACATTGACCCGTGCCGGCAAAAATCTATTTGACCGCCTAATGCCTTATCATGATCACGTCCAGCAGATGTCGACCGCGGGACTCACGCCGCTCGAAGTGGCGACCCTTCGGCGTGCATTGAAGCGCGTGTTCTTTAATACGATTGCAGCAGCGTCTGATGCAGACGACGAGGAACAGTGGGCGGAATCTAGCTAGGCTTCGTCACAAGCCCGGTCCCTGGCGCAAGAGTTCGTTTCCCAGACTGCATTTAAGCGTCGGAAGCCACCTCCAAGGTTCGATATCGGACCCAAAGCAGGCCCTCGGCACGGCGGGCATTCGGTTGCGCATCGCGAGCAGCGAGGGGGAATCCTTGCACCTCGCCGAAGGCTCAAAGTAGTTCCAAATGGAAATTTCATGTTGCTCCGTCGAAGAAGTTAGGTCTCTAGATTACATTGCGGTGCACCCTGTCTGGGCGACGGGGAATATCCCAATGGGTGAAGACTAAATGGCGGTCCTTATCATTGGCGGCGGCATCGGCGGGCTGAGCTTCGCCCTTGCCCTGCAACAGGTCGGCATCCCCTGCCGCATTTATGAGGCCGCTGCGACGCTGAAGGAGATTGGGGTCGGCATCAACATCTTGCCGCATGCCGTCGCCACCCTTCAGACGCTAGGCGTTGCCGACGCGCTTCTCGAGCGTGGTATCGAGACGCGCGAGCTATGCTTCTACACCAGCCACGGACAACTGGTTGACCGAAATCCCCGTGGTCGCTTTGCCGGCCACTCGTCGCCGCAAATTTCGGCTCACCGCGGCGATCTGCACGACGTCCTCGTCAATGCGGTGCGCGAAAGACTCGGCGCCGAGGCGATTGCGCTCGGACATCGGTGTGTCGGTATCAGCCAGGACGCGACAAGCGTGACGGTCGAGTTCATCGACTCCACGGGCCAGCGGCTTCCCTCCGTCACATCGGATATCGCAATCGGCTGCGACGGCATCCATTCCGTCGTTCGCGGTATTTTGCACCCCGACGAAGGCCAGGTGCGCTCGCACGGGTCCACTCAATATCGGGGAGTCACGATGTGGCGGCCGTTTCTCACCGGTGCGAGCATGGCATACGTTGGTACCAAGGAAACCGGGAAGCTGGTCGTCTACCCGATACGTAAGGAACTCGATCAGGGGGGGCGGCAACTCACAAACTGGGTTGTTGAAATGGCGAAGGTCACCGACGAAGCTCCGGACTGGACACGGCAGGCGAACGCCGATGCTTTCGTCGGCGGCTTAGAGACGTGGACATTCGATTGGCTTGACGTTCCCGCAATGATCCGCGCCGCCGACACCATCCTCGAATATCCGGTTGTGGACCGCGATCCGCTGCCATTTTGGACGCAGGGACGTATCACGTTATTGGGCGATGCCGCTCATCCCATGCTGCCGCGGGGATCGAACGGCGCTGCTCAGGCAATGTTGGACGCTCGAGCTTTAGCAAGTGCCCTGCAAGGATCGACTGACGACTCTGCGGCCCTTCGAACGTATGAGGATGAACGCAGACCGGCTACCGCGCAGGTCGTCCTTGTGAATCGGGACGCTTATCCTGACGCCATCCTGCGCATCGTAGAGGAACGCACCAACGGCCGGCCATTCGACGACATCGATGACATCATCTCTCCCGATGAGCGTGAGCAGTGGCAGGCGCGCTATCGGCAAGTTGCCGGCTTCGAGCGCAGTGCGTCGTAGCCGTCGCTCCGGAGGAAACTCGAATGCTAACAGACCTCGAAAAGATTGGCGAAGAGGCCATCCGGCAACGGTGGCAAGACGCCCACGTTAGCCCGTTGTGGGAGAACGCCAAAGCGACGGATTCGCACCGAATCGAAGCGCCTCCGAACCTCTGGTCGTGGCAAACCATGCAGCCGCTTATCGCGCACGCGATCGCGTCGACGTCGCCCGCAACTGCGGAACGGCGCGCCTTGTCCCTCATCGATCCAGCGGGGCGCCCCGCGGACTTCCATACGATCACGAATCTCAATGGGGCATTGCAGATTCTTTTGCCTGGGGAATCTGCCCGTCCGCATCGTCACTCGATGGACGCGCTGCGATTCGTGCTCGAAGGGGAAGGCGGCGTCGTAACACGCGTCAACGGGAAGCTCGCGCCGATGGCGCTGGGCGATCTCGTCCTTACGCCGGGAGCGGCTTGGCACGAGCATTGGCATGCGGGCACCGAACCGATGGTATGGCTGGACGTTCTCAACGTTCACACCCATATTACCCTTGGGACGTTCTGGTTCGAGCCCGGACCGGTTCATGATGAGCCGGAAGTCACGGCGGACACTGCCTTCGAGACGGCAAATTTCGTTCCGGACATCGAGCGTTCCGAGATATCGCCGGTTTTTCGTTACACATTCGCTCAAGCGAAGCGCGCGCTCGAGGCTTCTCCGCTCGTTAAGGACGGGTCGCGACGCGTCCGTTATGCGAACCCGCTCACCGGCGGTCCCGTCATTCCGTTCCTCGACTGCTACATGATGCGCCTGGATCCTGGACAGGGGACGGTGCCGTTCCGGACGACGGCCCACGCTATTTGCGCAGTCGTCGAGGGCCGTGGAACGACGGCGACCGGCGGTGGAACGATCGCATGGGGAGACCGCGACGTCTTTACCTTGCCGCATGGCACCCCGATCGTCCATACCGCGAGCGAAACGAGCTACGTCTTTATGGTCACTGACCGTGAATATTACAGCCGTCTGGGATTACTGCGGGAAGAGTACGTGCCCGGCGAAACACATGGCTCCTAAGGTCTATACCGTCCTTGGCATCTGTGGAAGCTTACGCGCGAAGTCATTCAATATGCTCGCCCTACGGGCCGCGGCAGAGGTGATGCCGAGCAATCTGCAGCTTCAAATTGCCGATATCACCGCTATTCCACATTTTAACCAAGACGTCTACGACGTGGGGTACCCGGCCGGTGTACTCGAATTTCGGCAATTTATCAGAAATGCCGATGCCTTGCTGTTCGCGTGTCCGGAATACAACTTCACATTAACCGGCGTACTCAAAGACGCAATCGATTGGGCCTCCCGAAAGACGCCTGACATGCCGTTGGCCAACAAGCCGGCAGCGATTTTTAGCGCCTCTGCGGGACTGCTCGGTGGTGCGCGCGTTCAGTACGATTTACGCCGAATCTTGAGCGGCCTTCACGTTAACGTCCTTGTTCAACCGGAAGTTTTCATCGGCTTTGCACGGACAAAGTTCAATGAACGGGGAGAGTTGATCGACGAGATGACCTCCCAATTCCTCAGCGAGCAAATGTCCGCATTTGCGATCTGGATTGAGCGTTGGCACAGATTCCACGGTAACGTTTGGTCGCAAATCTAAACGAAATCGTCGCGCCTCGGATCGGAGAGCGGCAATCATGACGACGATGGCGGTGAGTCCAGCACAAGCAAACGAACTTGTGCTCGCCAACCGCATTCTCTATCGACAGGGCATCGTTGACGCCTTCGGCCATGTGAGCGTGCGCTGTGATAATAATCCTGAACGGTTCTACTTAGCACGGGGGATCGCTCCCGCGATGGTCACCGCGAGTGACGTTCTCGTGTTTGGTCTTGACGGCGAGCCGCTGGAAAATGACAGCGGTGAATTGTACTCCGAGCGATACATACACGCAGCGGTCTACGCAAACCGGTCGGACGTCAAGGGCGTCGTTCACAGCCACTCGCCATCGATTATCCCCTTTACGGTGACCGGCATCCCGCTAAAGCCGATCTGGACGTTGAGTTCATTTCTCGTCGACGGCGTTGGTCTCTATGATCCTCAAGACGCCGTCGGAGATTCCGACCTGCTCGTTAGGACGCTGAACCTGGGACGCTCTTTGGCTGCCGAGCTAGGGAACAAACAGGTAACGCTGTTGCGTGGCCACGGTTCGGTCGTTGTCGGTCGAAGTGTTCGCGAAGCCGTGTCGCGAGCGATTTACACCGAGATGAATGCAAGGCTTCAGTCGGAGGCCATGCGCTTGGGAAGCCACGTGACATACCTCACGCGAGGGGAGGCGCAGCTATTGAACGGTTTCACCAAACCGGATGTACGTCGTCCGTGGGAGTTCTGGGTTCACGAACTCGGCACTGCACCGCCAACGTAAGCCGGGCGTTACTCACTGCGTTTAGAAATGAGCTCTTACGGAATGAAAACGTTCCTTGCGTTAATTCTCACCTTGTTTTTCTTCGCGTCGACAATTGCCGACGCTCAGAACACCGTCCTCCCGACACTGCGTGTCGGCTCGACTTTAAACGATTCAAACGCCGAAGCGTTCTATGCGAGTGAGAATGGCTTTTTCCGTCAAGCCGGTCTCAATGTGGAGATGGTGCCGTTCAATAACGGGGACGCAGCTGCAGCTGCAGCTGCCGCGGGTGCCGTTGATATCAGCATTCAGCCGCCAATGCAAATCGCTCAGGGCGTTGCGCGTGGCATACCGTTCACGATTATCGCTGCCGGCGCATTAAACACGGTAGTGCAGCCGTCGGCGATGATCTTGGTGAACAAGACATCAGCCATAAGCACTGCGAAAGATCTCGTTGGTAAAACGATTGCGATCAATGCGCTAAAGTCGTCGAGCGAGAACTTGTTGGATGGCTGGCTGGCAAAGAATGGCGTGGACCCGGCGAAGATTCATATTGTCGAAATGCCGTCGGCCCAAATGGCGCCGGCGCTCGTGCGCGGTACCGTCGACGCTGTTGAGGTCTTTGAACCTGCCTTTACCGTTGCAATGAAGCGTGGTGACGTTCGGGTGTTGGCCAACCCCACCGATGGGATGCGCAATCCCTACTTGCAGACAGCATGGTATACGACGAAGCAATTTGCGGCGCAAAATCCTGAGATCGTGAAGAAGTTTGCCGCAGTGATTTATCAAACCGCGCGTTGGGCCAATACGCATCACTTGCAGTCCGGCGCGATTCTCGCGAAGCTTTCGAAGCTCGACCCGGATATTGCCAGTTCAATGGGCCGCATCAAGTACGCCGAGTCGTTGCAGATCCCCGAAGTGTTGCCGGAACTTGAGAACGGCTTCAAGTTCGGGCTCCTCCCGCGAGTCGTGACGCCCAATGAGCTCCTCGCCCGATAAGAGTGTTTACCGTCCTGACATTTGCCCCGGCGGTCCGAAGTATCGCCTGTCGGAGACGCTTCCGAGAACGCGGCGTGCCAAAACGGCTAGATTGTCAGTCCAGCACCACCGTGCTAGGTATTGAGGCTCAAGACGTTCTTGACAGTTTGTTGAGCCGTGAAGCCGGCGCGTGATAATCGAGCGCCGAGTGTCGTCGCTCCTCGTCGTAGAAGCGATTCCACGCGACTTAGAAGGCTCGACGCTCATTCGAACCGTGAAAGCGAGACCGGAGGCCCACTCGCGTAGCTGTAAAGGCTAAGGACGTAGTTGACAGATTCGAAGGGCAGTCTTCCGAGACGCTGTTTCATTCTTCAAGAGCCTGTGAGTCACAACGCTAGCGAGCTTTTCCTTTACTTGCTCGATAGTAGCGGCAATGTTCGCGGGTTCGGACGGGTAAAAGCAGACGCTATGAGCGAGGCCGTCCATTGCACTCCTTAAGGGTACTGAGATCAATTCGAGTATCGGGTTAGCAGCGCTTCTGTCGCCATCGTACTGGCTTTTGAGGGGAATCTCGACAAATATACACACCTTGGTGTACACTTAAGAAAATGAATCGACATAACTTCTACCTCGGCGAAGAACGTATGGCGATGCTTCGGAAGCTTGCGTCGGTACAGGACGTGAGCGTCTCTGACCTCGTGCGCGAAGCGATCGACATGCTCATCACAGATCGCATGAACAACCCGCGACCGTCGCCACAGGAGCGCCAAACGACGTTCGACGCGTTCATCGCTCGCTACGCTGGCACGCAGCCTCACCGTGATCCGGCGACCGACGAGGCCGCCGTCACAGCGATCGCCGTTGAGCATAAGTCTCGGCGCAAGCGCAAGGCACTCGGGCGCTGATCCCACCTGCTTCCTTGCGCGTCGTCTTGGACGCGAATGTGTTCATCTCTGCGGCGCTGGGTTTGATTCGCGGAGCGACGGAAGTTGACTCGCCCAGTGTCAAGCTTCTCTACGCGCTCCGGGATGGGCGAATTATAAGCCTTATGACGACACCCGTTCTTTACGAGATAGCGGAGAAATTGCAGACGCCGCGGCTGAAGTTACCGATCGACTTTGCGATTGACTTCGTCGATGTTATAGCGGCCCTTTCGGAATTCGTACCCATTCGTGGACTCGATATGGGTTGTCGCGACGAAGACGATGATCGCCTAGTAGAGACAGCAATCAATGGCCGGGCCACCGTTTTCGTGACACGCGATAAAGACATTCTCGACGACACCCATATCGTTGCAGAATTGGAAAGGCGAGGCTGCACTGTTATGGATGTCGACAGCTTCGCAGCGACTCTCAGCCGCAGCGAACGGTAGCGGTCCAGATGGCGCGGGATACCTACTCTCATTTCAATCGGACCAAGCTGCTCGCCACTGCTCGGCGAGCAGCTGCATCGCGTCGGAATCGTCCTTGGAGTAGCCGCCCTTCTCGCCGTCTGCTATCACACGCTCGATAAACTGCTGCGGCGTGCCGCCTGCGATGTAGTGCTCGACAGCATCGCGCCGGATGCGCCGTTGGCCGTCTACCTCGAAATAGTGGTTCTTCTCATAGACCGACGCGGTGCTAATGTAGAGTATCTCCGCGACTGCCTTCGCGGTGTAGACGGTCTTCGACAGACTCGGATGTGACGACGCCACCCGCGATTCGGTTGGAATTTCAGCCCGTTACCGTATCGTATAGTTCGCGATGTCCGGCTGCCGACCATAGCGGTCGCGTCCCAGGCGATCGGGGCAAGACGGCGCCGAGTGCGGCACCTGGGCTTTGCGCCCGGACGCTGTACGACAGCCGAATATCGACGATCCAGTCCTTGTTCTTTGAGCATGCTCCGCAGATTCGCCATCGGCGTTTTCAGTTTTCCCAAAGCCGCCAAAAAAACAGGGAGTACCGTAGTTCTTGCGGCCTCTGTGACAAAGATGTGACAAGGGCAAATACTTATGCGATAAGGGTTTTTGTGGTAGCCCCAACGGGATTCGAACCCGTGTTACCGCCGTGAGAGGGCGGCGTCCTAGGCCTCTAGACGATAGGGCCGCACTGGCTCCCGGTCATGGACTCGAACCACGATAAGCAGAGTCAGAGTCTGCTGTCCTACCATTAGACGAACCGGGAATGCTGCGACTCGTTCTTGTTCGCGCAATAGGTTCGCAGATTCTCCTCACGGGAGTCAAGTGGCTGCACGGGATGCCTCCACGGCGCTTTGCGCGTAGTATGAGAAGTGAAGGCGTCCGGGCGCGGCGGCCTCGCGCCGCCATTTCGAGGAGGAACCCGTTTGCAGGCAGTCGTCTTGGTCGGAGGTAAGGGGACGCGGCTGCGTCCGCTGACCCTCGAGACGCCGAAACCGATGGTTCCGGTGATGAACATGCCGTTTCTCGAACGCACGCTGCGCCGCCTCAAAGCCGCCGGCATCGAAGACGTCATCCTCCCGGCCGGCTATCTGCCCGAAGCGATCACTTCCTATTTCGGCGACGGCTCCGCCTGGGGGCTGCACGTGCGGTATGTGATCGAGGAGACCCCGCTCGGCACGGCCGGCGCCCTCAAGAATCTCCAGCAGTACATTACCGGCCCATTCTTCGTGCTCAACGGGGACATCCTCACGAGCCTCGATCTCCGCGTCATGCTGAATGCCCACCAAGAGAAAGGTGGCGTCGCGAGCCTCCACCTCATTCGGGTCGAGGACCCGTCGGCGTTCGGCTGCGTCGTACACGACGCCAAGGGCCGCATTTCGGCGTTCGTCGAAAAACCGAGCCGCGGCGAAGCACCGAGCAACGAGATCAACGCCGGCACCTACCTGCTCGAACCCGAGGTCCTCGATCTCATTCCGGCGGCTCGCCCGGTGTCGATCGAACGCGAGACGTTCCCGGCGATCATCGCCGGCGACCGTCCGATGTATGCGTTCACGACCGCCGATTACTGGATCGATTTGGGCAAACCGGAGGCGTACCTCGCGTCGCACCGGCACATCTTCGACGGCACGATGCCGCTTGGCTTGCAACCGGGGATTGACGGCCCGGGTTGGGAAGGGGTGCCGGCCTCGGCTCTCGTCCCCCCCGTTTTTATCGGTCGCGACGTTCGCGTTGCCCCGGATGCAAAAGTGGGCCCTTACACGGTCCTGGGGGACGGATGTGCGGTCGGTTCGGGCGCCGTCGTCAGCGACTCGCTGCTTTGGGATGGAGTAACGGTTGAGCCGCGTGCCGTCGTCGATTGGGCTATTGTAGCCAGCCGGGCGGTCATCGGCCGAGGTGCCGTCGTCCCGCGTGGTTCGGTCATCGGGCATGATGCCGATATCCCCGACGGCGAATCGCTTGACGAGAACGCGCGCGTGCCGATGGCACACTAGCGCTCGTTAGCGCCGTCGCTTTCCTGGGTACGAAATACCCGACTATGTGACTTTCGTACCGCCGGTCCGTCCGACCGGTTTCCGTTCGCATACGCCGGAGCTCCCGGCTGATTGAAGGGGATTCTCGTGACTCCGAACGCGCCTCGCATGCTGTTTCTCAGCTCCTTCCCCCCGCGTGAATGTGGGATCGCCACGTTTACCAAGGACGTTGTGGACAGTTACGATCGGCGATATCTCGGGGCAAGCGAGGTCATCGCGATCGAGGAACCCGGCGCCCCACCCCGCGACTACCCCCCGAACGTGATCGCGCACCTGATCCAAGACGACCGCTCCTCGTATCGCAGAATCGCTGACTTCGTCAACACGCATCCATGCGATGCGCTCAACGTCCAGCACGAATATGGGCTCTTCGGCGGCGAAGAGGGCGAGTGGATCGTCGATCTGATCACGCTCGTGAAGAAGCCCGTCGTCGTTTCACTGCACACGGTGCTGCCGAAGCCGACACCGACGCATCTGCGCGTTGCGCGTGCCATCTGTGCGAGTGCGTCGGCGATCGTCGTACTCTCGGCGACCGGACGCGATATTCTCGTTGAACGCTACGGCGTCGATGCAAGCAAGATCAACGTCGTTCACCACGGAGTGCCCGACGTCGCGTTTCGCGAAACCGACATGCCGAAGGGCTCGTTCGGCCTGCAAGATCGCATGGTTATCTCCACGTTTGGCTTGATCAACCGGGGGAAGGGTCTCGAATACGCGATCGAAGGCATGCGTGCGATCGTCGCGCGGCATCCCGAGACGCTGTATCTGATTCTCGGCCAGACGCACCCGGTCGTGCGCCGCTACGAAGGCGAAGTGTACCGCGAATCGCTCGAAGCACTGATCGCGCAATACGGTTTGGCGAATAACGTCAGACTGATTGACCGCTATCTTGATTTCGACGAGCTGGTGCAATATTTGCAAGCGACGGATATCTATCTGACGCCCTACCTCAACCCGGTGCAGATCGCAAGCGGTACCCTTGCCTACGCCGTCGGTTGCGGGAAAGCCGTCGTCTCCACGCCGTACCTGTATGCCGAAGAACTGCTCGCGCACGGACGCGGCTTTCTCGTGAATTTTCGCGACGCGGACTCGATCGCGCGCACGGTAACGGCACTCCTTGACGATCCGGCGTTGCGCTCGAGTACCGAGCGTCGCGCGTACCGTTTCGGACGGCAGATGACGTGGGGGAACGTCGCCGGAGAGTACGGGAAATTGTTCTCCTCGCTGCTACCGATTCGGCCGCCGCGCGCGCTCGCGACGCCGGCGTAGTGTTGCGCGTGCCGAACGCCGGTTTCCCCGTGCTCGATCATCTCGTCACGATGACCGACGATGTCGGCGTCTTTCAGCATGCGCGCCACAGCATTCCGAATCGGAGCTTCGGTTATTGTACGGATGACGTCGGGCGCGCACTCATCGTCGCGGTTGAGGCGTCGCGCCGCCGCTCGACCGAAGCGGTCGGCGCGAAGCTGGTATCGACGTATCTCGGCTTTTTGCACGACGCGCAGCAAGCCGACGGCTGGTTCCACAACTTCATGGGCTACGATCGCCGCTGGCAAGATGCACGCGGTACCGAAGACTCATTCGGACGCGCGATGTGGGGTCTCGGTTACGCGGCGGCCCGGGCGCCGCGCGAGTCGTGGCGCACCGTAGCGCGCGCGATGTTTGACGCAGGTCTGCCGCAAGTCGCCGCGCTGCCGCACCTTCGCTCGCGGGCATACGCCTCGCTCGGCATCGTGACCCTTGCGGCGGCCGCGCCGCACGCAGCGCTCGACGCGGCCTTACGAAACGCCGTTGCGCCGATCGCAGAGGCGTATCACGCCCGGTCAACGCCCGACTGGCGCTGGTGTCAGGACGAACTGACCTACGACAATGCGCGCCTCTGCGAAGCGCTGATCCGGGCCGGCAACCGGCTACGTGATGACCGCTTGACGCAGCCCGGCCTCGAAATGTTCGCCTTTCTGGCGTCGATCGTCCTCGAGAACGACACGTTCGTTCCGATCGGGAACGACGGGTGGTATCCGCGTGGCGGCGTGCGTGCGCGCTTTGGCCAGCAACCGCTCGAAGCGGCGTCCTTCATCGACGCCGCCCTCGCGGCGCAGGCTGTTTCCGGCGACGTGCGCGACCGACGTGCCGCCGAAACCGCCTACGCTTGGTTCTTCGGACGGAACACGCACAATGCGGTCATGGTCGAGAACGGCGGTTGCCGCGATGGTATCGACGAGTTCCGGACCAGCGAAAACATGGGCGCCGAATCAACGCTCGCCTACCTGATGAGTGCCGTAACGTTAGCGGAAGAACGCCGTAACGATTTGCGATTGGTTCGGTAGAAACCAACGTTCTAGGCCAAATTGCCCGACACGGCGAATCTTAACCTGATGATTGTCGAGACGGAACTGCTCAACGACGTACAACGCGCCGCCGTCGAGCATACCGATGGCCCGTGTTTGATTTTTGCGGGAGCCGGGTCGGGAAAAACGCGCGTGCTTACCCATCGCATCGCGTACTTGCTCAACGAGAAGAAGGTTTTCCCGGATCGCATTCTGGCGGTCACCTTTACGAACAAGGCTGCCGGCGAGATGAAAGCGCGGCTCGAACGCATGGTCGGCGCTCCTGCGCGCGACCTCTGGGTCGGAACGTTCCACTCGATGTGCGTGCGCATGCTGCGCCGCGACGGCAAAAAGATCGGCATCGCGAGCAATTTCGCGATCATGGACGACACGGACCAGCGTCAGATCGTGCGCGACATTTTGCACGACCTCGACATGGACGAGCGCCAAGTCGCACCGGGCGCAGCGCTCGGTGAGATTTCGAAAGCGAAGAACAACCTGTGGTCGCCCGATGCCTACGAAGAGAAGCATCCGTCGTTCATCGGCGAGCGTTACGCGCAAGTCTATCGTGAATACGAACGGCGTTTACAAGAATCGAACGGCCTTGACTTCGATGACTTGATTTCCCGCACGATCGAGTTGTTGCAAAACGACGAAGAGACGCGGGTCCGGTATCAATCGAAGTTCCGTTACGTGCTGGTCGACGAATATCAAGACGTCAACTACGCGCAGTACAAACTCGTTGCGATGCTTGCGGACGAGCACAAGAACATCACCGTCGTCGGCGACGACGATCAGTCGATCTATTCATGGCGCGGCAGCGATTACCGCATGATCCTGCGCTTCGAAGAAGACTTTCCGGGCGCGACCATCTTCAAACTCGAAGAGAATTATCGCTCGACGCAGACGATTCTCTCCGCAGCAAACGAACTGGTCGCGAACAATCCGAACCGTGCGCCGAAGTCACTGTTCACCAAGCGTGCCGAAGGCGAAAAGATCACGGCGTTCCAAGCCGAATCCGAGCGCGCCGAAGTTCGTTACGTGATGGAGAAGATCAAGGAGCACGTACGCGAAGGGTCGGCGTACCGCGACTTCATCGTGCTCTATCGCACGAACGCGCAGTCACGTTATTTCGAAGAAGGCTTTCTCGCCGAAGGCATCCCGTATCGCGTCGTCGGCGGCGTCGGATTCTACGCGCGGACCGAGATCAAAGACATGCTCTCGTATCTGCGTTACATCGTGAATCCGTCGGATGCCGTCGCGTTTCGCCGTATCGTCAATGTGCCGCGCCGCTCGATCGGCCAGCAAACGCTCACGTCGCTGCTCGATGCCGCAAACGCCGCCGGCGTTTCGGTCGGCCAAGCCGTGTTCGATTCGGGTTTGCTCAAGCGGGCGGTGCCGAAGAAACAGCGCGAGCTCGAGCGCTTTGCAGAACTGATCAATGACCTGCGCGAGAAAGCGAAGACGTTTTCGATCAGCGACCTGCTCGTCGCCGTGATGGAAGAGTCAGGATACTTGCGCGAGCTGCAGGCCGACGACACGAACGAGGGCCGCGCGCGCGTCGAGAACATGCACGAACTGATCGGCGTCGCGAAAGAGTTTGAAGCGAATCCGGAAACCGGTTCGACGCTCGACGACTTTCTCGCGAACATCGCGCTGGTCAGCGATCTCGATACCCTTGATCCGGACGTGTCCTTCGTTACGCTGATGACGATGCACGCGGCCAAGGGCCTCGAGTTTCCGATCGTGTTCCTCACCGGTCTCGAGGAAGGCGTCTTCCCGCACACGCGGGCGCTGACCGACATGACCGAACTCGAAGAAGAACGGCGTCTCGCGTACGTCGGTGTCACGCGCGCGATGGATCGCATCTACATGTCGTTCGCGGCCCGCCGGACGCTCTTCGGCAACACGTTCTCGCATCCGAAATCGCGCTTCATCGAAGAGATGCCGTCCATCGAGGTGATCGGCGGAATCGGCATCGGTCCGCGGCCGGGCGGCGGCCGTTGGCGTGAAGTCTCGATCCACGAAAATGCGGGCGCGGGCGTCGGACTCAACTTGAGCCCGGGCGACCGCGTGCGTCATCCGAAATGGGGCGAAGGCCTCGTCGTCGACGTCGCAGGCGCCGGTGGAGACGGCTTGCTAACCATCAACTTCCCGAATGTCGGGCAGAAAATGGTGATGCTCAAGTACGCGCCCTTAGAGCGAGTCTAGTCCGGTGCGCGTCGGCGTGGCCGGCGCGCTCGGACGGCTCGGGCGCGTCGCCTGCACGGCCCTCGCTGCGGCAGGCGGCATAACGCTCGTCGCGGGCTTCGGGCGCGACGGCGCGGGCGATCCGTTAGCGGAGCGCGTCGGTGTCGGTGGCGACGCTCGGCTGTTCGACGATCTCGATCCATTTTTCGCGGTCGGGATGGACGTCGTGGTCGATTGTACGGTCTATCCGGTTTCGCTGGACGTCGCTCGCGCGGCGATCGACAACGGCGTATCGCCGGTGATCGGTGCGACCGGCTGGACGGACGAAGACATCATCTCGTTCACCGACGACTGCGAGCGCACGAACCTCGGAGCGATGCTCGTGCCGAACTTTTCCATCGGCGCGGCCGTCATGATGCGGCTCGCCGTCGAGGCGGTCAAGGTGTTGCCGAACGTCGAGATCATCGAACTTCATCACGATGCAAAGCGTGACAAACCGAGCGGCACGGCGAAGCTGACCGCGCAACGCCTCGCCGACGGCGGCGGTCCGAAGAGCGTGCCGATCCACAGCGTGCGCCTGCCGGGAATGATCGCGCACCAAGAAGTGCTCTTCGGCGGCGACGGCGAGACCTTGACGATTCGGCACGACTCGCTCTCGCGCGAATCATTCGGGCCGGGAATCGTGTTGGCCGTGCGCAACGTACGGCGGCAGGCGGGTTGCCGGATCGGACTCGAGTCGTTGTTGTTCGGGGAGACGGTGCCGTGAGGGTCGCGGTGGTCGGAGCAACGGGTGTCGTCGGTGAGACGATTCTGCGCGTGCTCGAAGAACGGAAGATCGCCGTCGAGACGTTGCTTGCCTATGCATCGCGCGAACGCGACGACGCGGTGATGTTTCATGGTGCGTCGCTGCCGGTCGCCGTCGCAACGGCCGCGCGCATCATCGCCGATCATCCGCACGTCGCGTTCTTCGCATCGAGCGATGACGCCAGCGCCGAGATCGCGCCGGCACTCGCCGACGCCGGTATCATCGTGATCGACAACTCGTCGACGTTTCGGCTAAACCCCGCGTACCCGCTCGTCGTCCCCGAGGTAAACGCACACGCCGTCCACGAGAGTCATCGCATCTTTCCGGTCGGAAACTGCACCGCGATCGTATTGTGCGTCGCCCTCGCGCCGATCGAACGCACCGCCGGGCTCTCAGCGGTCCGCGTGGCAACATATCAGGCCGTCAGCGGCGCGGGCCGGCCCGGTTTGGACGCGCTTGCGTCGGAAGAGCGAGGGGGCCCGGCCGACGGGACGTTCGCCGCGCCGATTCTGCATAACGTCGTCCCGCAGGTCGGGACGTTCTCCGGTGCCGGCGACACCGGCGAAGAAGAAAAAGTCGCTGCGGAAACGCGCAAGACGCTCGGCCGTCCCGATCTGCATATCGCGGCAACCTGCGTGCGCGTGCCGGTGCGGCGCGCGCACAGCGAGGCAGTGTTCTTTACCACGGAGCGCCCCACGAGTGCCGCCGAACTCGGCGCTGCTCTTGCGAGCGCACCGGGCGTCGTGTTTCACGATCGCGGCATCGTCACGCCGCTCGACGTGGAGAACACCGATGTCGTGCACGTCGCGCGTTTGCGGCCCGAAGGCGACGACGACACGCACTTCCAGATGTGGGTCGTCGGCGATCAACTGCGGAAAGGCGCGGCGACGAACGGCGTTCAGATCCTCGAACTGCTTGTTGCGGCCGGTCGCTTCCAGCGCGTAAGCGCGGGATAGCCGGCGCGCATGCACGTCGTGGTACACAAATTCGGTGGCTCGTCACTCGCCACGCCGGAACTGCGCGAAATCGCGGCGTCGCGCGTGCTCGACGCCGCGCGCGGTGGTTCGTCGGTCGTCGTGGTCGTGAGCGCGATGGGCCGTGCACCCGACGCCTACGCCACCGATACGCTGCTGAGTTTGATCGGCCCGGTTCGTGGCGGCCCGAATCGCGATCTGCTGCTCGCGGTCGGCGAGATGATTTCCGCGTCGGTTTTCGCCGAATTGCTGACGTCGCTCGGCTTTCGCGCACAAGCGATGACCGGCGGCCAAGCCGGAATCGTCACCGACGACACGTTCGGCGATGCGCGCATCGTGCATGTGTATGCGGACCCGCTACGCAGCGCGCTCGAAGCGGGAATCATTCCCGTCGTGACCGGCTTCCAAGGCACGACGCACGCGGGCGCGATTTCGACGCTCGGCCGCGGCGGTAGCGATCTGACCGCCGTCGCGATCGGCGACGCGCTCGATGCGGCGTCGGTCGACATTTATACCGACGTGAGCGGTGTGATGACGGCCGATCCTCGGCGCGTCGCGGGTGCACATACCGTCGAGCGCGTGACGCCTGCCGAGATGGTCGAGCTCGCCGGCAACGGCGCCAAGGTGATGCATTCGAAAGCCGCCGAGCTCGCGCACTCCACGCAGACGCCGTACGCGGTGCGCGGCTTGCGGAGCAACGTCGGAACGTCGATCGACGAAGCGGCACCGGTCGATCGCGATCGGCCCGTCACCGGGATCACGGCGCTGCGTTCGGTCGCGTTCTTTCGCGTGATCCAAGGACTCAGCAGCGAGGGCGGCCGCGCGATGCTCGATCGGGCGCTCTTCGATCGGCTCGCCGCGGCGAATGTCTCGATCGACATGATCAACGTGAACGACGCCGGCGTGTTCTTCGTGTGCGACGATGAAAACGTCGAGCGCGTGCAGGGCGAACTCCACGACCTCAATCTTGCGCTGCGCGTTCGTCCGCACTGCGCGAAGCTCTCGATCGTCGGCGCGGGCATGCGGGGGACACCGGGCGTCATGGCCCGCGTCGTGCGCGCGGTCACCGAGTCCAGCGTCGAAATCATTCATTCAACCGACTCGAATATCACGATCTCGGTGCTCGTTCCCGACGACCAAGCCGGCACGGCCGAACAAGCGCTGCACGACTTCTTCGCCCTCGGACCGGAAAGCGCGATCGTATGAAGTCGCTCGGGCGCATCTTCACCGCGATGATCACGCCGTTCGATATCGACGGCGAGGCCGATGTCGCCGAAGCGGTACGGGTGGCGACGTTTCTCATCGAGCGTGGCAACGACGGTGTCGTCGTCGCCGGAACGACCGGCGAGTCGGCCGCGCTCGAAATCGACGAGAAGCTCGCGCTCTTCGGTGAGGTGAAATCCGCACTCGGCAGCGCAACCGTCATCGCCGGCGCGACCGGCAATAACACGCGACATTCGGTCAAGCTGACGAAAGAAGCGGAGCAGGTCGGCGTCGATGCGATCTTGGCCGTCGTGCCGTATTACAACCGCCCACCGCAAGACGGACTTCTGCGTCACTTCGGCGCGATCGCCGAAGCGACGTCGCTGCCGGTCGTGCTTTACAACGTCCCCAGCCGCACCGGCAGCAATATGTTGCCCGCGACCGTGCACGAGCTCGCCCGCCGACATGCGAATATCGTTGCGGTGAAAGAATCGACCGGCAGCAGCGATCAATTTAGCGCGCTCGTGCGCGACCGCGTGCGTGAAGATTTCTCCGTATGGTCCGGCGACGACTATTTCTTCTTGCCGGCGTTGGCGCTCGGGGCGTACGGTCTGGTCAGCGTTGCGGGTCATCTGTGTAGCCGTGAGTTGCGTGCCCTCGCTGAAGCGTTCGATGGCGGCGACGTCGACACCGCCGGCCGCATTCACGGCGATGTGCTCCCGCTCATCAACGCGCTCTTTCGCGTTTCGAGTCCGATTCCGGTAAAGTGGGCGATGAGCCGCTTCGGGTTCGGTAACGGCGAATGCCGCTCGCCGCTCGGCGTCATGCCGGATGAGCTCAAGGCTGAACTCGAGCCGCTGATCGCTGCGTACCGGCCTGCATGATTGCTGTCCGCCCCGCTTCGATCGACGTGCTCGGCGCTCGCGTTGACGCCGTCAGCCGCGACGACGCGGTCGCACGAATCGTCGCTGCAGCGCAGTCGCCCGGGGCGTTTCGCGTCGTGACGCTCGGCGTCGAGATGGTGATGCACGCGCAGCGCGACGCACGCTTTCGGGAGTCGATCGCGCGCGCCGATTTGTCGGTGTGCGATACGATCGGCATCTTACTCGCATCACGCTTGCGCGGTGGACCGTTACGCGAACGCGTTACCGGCGTCGGACTGATCGGACCACTCGCCGAACGCTCTGCACGGACCGGGGACGTTCGGCTCTATTTCTTGGGAGGCGCGCCGGGCGTCGCCGAGCGTGCAGCCGCCGCATTGATCGCGCGTTATCCCGGCGTCCGCATCGCTGGTATTCGGAACGGTTATTTTTCTCCGCGTGAAAACAGCGCGGTGATTGCAGCGATCGCGTCGAGCGGAGCGAACGTGCTGCTGGCCGGTCTCGGCAGTCCGAAACAAGAAATTTGGTTGGAAGAACATTTGCTCGCAACGGCGTGTTCGGTGGGTATCGGTGTCGGCGGTTCGTTCGACGTCATTGCGGGAATCAAAAAACGGGCGCCGCGTATCGTGCAACGGCTTGGCTTCGAGTGGCTGTTTCGCTTGCTGCAAGAGCCGGCGCGTTTGAAGCGCCAACTCGCACTTCCGCAGTTCGCCGTTGCAGCGATGCGGGAAGCCTTGAAGCGCAAAGGAACGGTACGACGGTGAAGGCGACGAAAGCGATGATTCTCGCGGGCGGCATGAGCACGCGGCTCTACCCGCTTACGAAGCAAGTCCCTAAGCCGCTCGTTCCGATCGCGGGCGAACCGATCAGCGCGCACATCCTGCGCTGGCTGCGCTCGTTCGGGTACACGGACGTTGCGATCAACGTGCACTATCTTGCCGATCAGATTCACGCTGCGTTCGGCGACGGCTCGCGCTACGGTGTGACCTTGAATTACTTGCATGAAGATGTGCTCATGGGCAGCGCGGGTGCGATCAAACCGCTCGAATCATTTTTCACCGATACGTTCGTCGTCTGCGGCTGCGACGATCTGACCGACGCAAATCTCGACACGCTCGTCGCGTTTCATAAAAAGCGCGCCGCGCTCGCGACGATCGGTTTGCTCCCGGCCGAAGAAGTCGACCAGTACGGTGTCGTCATCACCGACGATGACGGCCGGATTCTCGAATTTCAGGAAAAACCGGTGAAGGGTACGGAACGCTCAAAGCTCGTCAATACCGGCATCTACGTATTCGAGCCGGCGATTTTCGACTACGTGCCCGTGAATACGTTCTACGATTTCGGCAAGGGTGTCTTCCCGTCGCTGCTCGAGAAGGGCGCACCGTTCTACGGCATGCGTCTGAACGGCGCGTACTGGCGTGACATCGGTACGCCTTCGGAATACCGTTCGGCGACACAAGACGTGTTGGCCGGTCGCGTTCACTTGCGCGGCGCACGGACCAAAGGTATTCCGAGCGGCGCACAGCTCGGCGACGACCTGGAGCTTGCGGGCGACGTGCGGCTCGGGGAAAACGTCACGATCGGCCGGCATGTGCGAATCACGGGTCCTTCGGTCATCGGCGACGGGGTGCGGATCGGCGACGACGTTACGATCGAACGTTCGATCCTGTGGGACGGCGTCACGCTCGGCCCGCGCGCGGTGTTGCGCGACTCGATCGTCGGCGTCAACTTCGATGTCCCCGCCGATACGTCGCTCGTCGACCGCATCGTCGCAAACGAGCCGATCCCCAGCTGACGGTACCGGCAGGCCTTCCGTTGAGCTTTCTTTCACGTAGATAGTCGGCGGACGGACATTTTTTCGAGCGCCGGCCGCCGTCCGTTTGGGGGAGGCCTACGCATGCGTTTGCGACGTCTCGTTTCGGTTGTCGCCGTTATGTCGGCGTACTGCGTGTCGTCACTCGCGAACGCGGCGCCGGCGACCGGCGATCCCTATCCGATCGACGTCATCCTGCCGATCACGGGCGGCGGCGCCTTCATCGGCGCGGTTCACCAAAAGCAGCTCGTTGCGCTCGAGGGCGTCGTCAATCGTGACGGTGGAATCGCGGGCCGGCCCGTGAAGTTCGTTTTCCACGATGATCAAACCAATCCGTCGGTTTCGCTCCAGCTTGCGAACGAGGCGATCGCGAAGAAGCCTGCCGTGGTATTGGGCTCGTCACTCGGCGCGCTGTGCAACGCGATGACGCCGGCGTTCGTCGCTAACGGCCCGGTGAACTACTGCTTCTCGCCGGTCATTCGCACGGTGAAGGGCAGTTATGTTTTCTCCGGCAGCGTCAGCGGCAGTGATCTGATTCTGGGGACGTTGCGCTATTTCCACGGACGCGGTTGGAAAAATATCGCAACGCTCAATACGACCGACGGTTCGGGGCAAATCGCCGACGCCGACATAGCCCGGAATCTCGCGTTGCCTGAGTTCAAGGATATGAAGCTCGTCGCGGCCGAGCATTTCAATCCGACGGACACCAGCACCACCGCGCAACTCTCCAAGATCAAAGCGCTCAATCCCCAAGCGATCATCCTGTGGGCGCCCGGCACGCCGTTCGGTACGGCGCTGCACGGCGTGCAAGACGTTGGATTGAACATCCCCGTTGCGACGACGAGCGCGAACATGGTCACGAAGCAGATTGAATCGTATGCGGCGTTCATGCCGAAGGACGTCTATTTCCAAGGTTTAGCGTACATCGCCGGCGTTCCGCATCGAACGGAAACGCGGCAATACCAAGTCTTCACGACGGCGATCAAAGAAGCCGGTATTTCGCAAGATTTCCAAGGCGGAATGGTCTGGGATCCGGCGATGATCGTCATTGACGCACTTCGCAAGATCGGACCGGCAGCGACGCCGGAGCAACTGCGGAATTATCTCGAAACCGTGCACGGCTATCAGGGCATTACCGGCACCTACGATTTCCGCGACGGCAGCCAACGCGGGCTCGGCCCCGAAAATCTCTTGATCATGCGGTGGGATCCGGACAAGTCGGATTTCGTGAGCGTCAGCAAAATGGGCGGCGCCCCGCTCTAGAAGATTCACGTTTCGCGAATCTGTCGCGTTCGCACAATCCGCGGCCATGTCTCGGACCACGTTCGCGTTGCGCTTCAAAAGCGCGGCGGGCGTTCCGCCCCTCACCTATTTGCTGAACTGGCGTATGCGTATCGCGGAGCACGCGTTGCGCGAGGGGAAGACGACCGTGTCGGCTCTTTCGCAGTCGCTCGGCTATACGTCGGAGAGTGCTTTCAGCAATGCGTTCAAACGCGTCGTCGGGATCGCTCCGAAGCGTTACCGGGACGCCCCGGCGCTTGTTCCGGCGGCCCGGAAGCGTGATTGAGATGCGTGTGGCGTGCGGTTCGACGCTGGCTGTTTCCCGTGTGGTGCATCGGCTGCGGTGCGATGGACACCGCACTCTGCGCAACATGCACGGCGTTCCGTCAGCCGGTTGCCGTTCGCATCGGTGAGCTCGACGTATCGGCGGCGGCGGCGTATGACGGTCACGTTCGTGCCGCGGTATTGGCGATGAAGCGCGGCGAACGGGCGTATCTCGACCCGCTTGCGTACCTTCTCGCGACGCGACTGCCGCCCGGCGCCACGGTGGTGCCGGTCGTGACGACGCGCCGTCGCGCGGCCGAGCGCGGGTTCGACCAGGCCCGCGAGTTGGTACGGCGCGCCGTGTGCGTGGAGGGCGGCTCGGTCGCCGACGTCCTGCGTAAGCACGGCGGTCCGCAACGCGGGCGAAACCGCCTTGACCGGCTGGCCGCGAGCGGACGCTTCGACATCCGGCCCGGTGCGTCGCTTCCACGCGTCGTCGTGCTCGTCGATGACGTCGTCACCACCGGCGCAACGCTGCTCGACGCCGCGGCGACCCTCGAAGCCGCGGGAGCGATCGTCGCCGGAGCGGTCGTGATCGCTCGTGCCCCACTGCGCGAAACTTCCCTCGGTGCGCGGCGGTCGCACAAAACGTGAAAGCCATGTGGAACGGCACCGTGCTTGCCGAGAGCAACAACACCGAAGTCGTCGAGGGAAATCACTACTTCCCGGGCGATTCGATCAAGCGCGAGTTTTTCAAAGATAGTGCGACGAACTCAGTCTGTTCGTGGAAGGGCACCGCGTCGTACTACACGATCGATGTCAACGGCAAACAAAACGCCGACGCAGCGTGGTACTATCCGGCGCCCAAAGACGCGGCCAAAAATATCAGCGGCTACGTCGCGTTCTGGAAGGGCGTCGAGGTCCAACCGTAGACCGAAGCGACGCGACGTTTCTCGCGCGCGCCGTCGAACTGGCGTCGCGTGCGATCGCCGACGCGTCGCCGAACCCGCCGGTCGGCGCGGTGATCGTGCGCGACGGGCGTACACTGGGTGAAGGTTGGCATCATCGTAAAGGTGAGCCGCACGCCGAAGCCGAGGCGTTGCGGGCGGCGCGCGAGGCCGGGGAAGACGTGCGCGGCGCGACGCTGTACGTCACGCTCGAGCCGCACGATCACGTCTCGACGATGCCGCCGTGCAGCCTGGCGGTGATCGACGCGGCGATCGCACGCGTCGTCGTCGGTACGATCGATCCAAATCGGCGCACGCACGGACGCGGCATCGCGCGCATGCGCGAGGCGGGCGTCGTCGTCGAGGTCGCGGACGACGCGTCGTGTCGTGCGCTGGTCGAGCGCTTCGCGGCGATCGTCGATTCGGCGTTGCCCTATGTCACGTTGAAGATGGCGATGTCGGTCGACGGCTACGTTGCACCGCGCTCCGGAACGTTTCGCGTCACCGGCGAAGTCGCGCGCGAGCACGTCTATGATCTGCGGGCCGATCACGACGCCGTGATGGTGGGCGCGGGTACCGTGCGCGTCGACGATCCGCTGCTGACGATTCGTCCGTATCGTACGCGGCGCAAGCCGTACACGCGCGTCGTCGTGTGCGAAACGGCACCGGTCCCCACAACGAGCCGGGTTCTCTCCCCACCCGTGGATGCGCCCCCCGGCGGGTACGCACCGACGATCGTGCTGGCGCCGGCCGGACGCGCCGGCGCGTTCGCGCCGCTCACGGCGCACGCGAACGTCGTGTTCGCGGGCATGCCCGATGCGGGCGAGTTCGACCTCGTCGCGGCGATGCTCGCCCTGCGCCAAGCCGGCGTCGCGACGGTGCTCTGCGAAGGCGGACCGACGCTGGCAGCGCGGTTGCTCGCGCAGCGGCTCGTTGCGCGGATCATATGGTTCGTCGCACCGATGATGCTGCTTTCGCCGGATGCGGTGCCCGTTCTCGCGGGCGCCGATCTCGCGAGTGCCGCAAACGGATGGACGTTCGAGCGAGTCGAACGGGCCGGTAACGACCTCATGATGACCGCTCGACTGCCGCATGTTTAGCGGCCTCATCGCCTATCTCGGTCGCGTGTCCGCGGTGCGCGGCGGCGCCGTCGAAGGCATCAGCCTCGCGATCGAGGCGTCCGACGCGATCGCCGACGGTGTCGTCGACGGTGATTCGATCGCGATCAACGGCGTTTGCCTCACCGTGGTAGACCACGACCGCACGACAATGTCGTTCGACGTCGTGCCGGAGAGCATTCGGCGCGCCGGTTTCGACGCGCTCGTCGCGGGCGACGTGGTCAACGTCGAACTCTCCCTACGCTTGGGCGACCGGCTGGGCGGCCATCTCGTCTACGGGCACGTCGACGCAAACGCGACGATTATCGCGAAAGACGTCGAGGGACAGGGGCACCGCCTAACGATCGAACGCCCGGCCGACATTGCGCCGTTCATCGTCGAAAAGGGCTATGTCGCGGTCGACGGCGTCAGTCTGACCGTCGCGGGAGCGAGCAACGGACGTTTCACGATCGCGTTGATCCCGGAAACATCGCGCCGAACGACGCTCGGGATGAAACTCGCCGGCGCTCGCGTGAACCTTGAAGTCGATCCCGTTGCCCGCTACGCGATCGGTGCGATGGACGCGTACCGCAGCCTCGACGACCGCGGCACGACGACCGCTGAACTCGCCTGGGCCTACGAAATCTGACGCGGGCCGGGGTCGCCGCGAAAGGCTGACAACCGATCTACCGTGCGGAGGGTCAAAGGATCGTGGACTCGATTGAAGCTGCGTTAGCGGACATCCGCGTCGGCAAGATGGTCATCGTTCTCGACGACGAGGACCGCGAAAACGAAGGCGATCTTGTGATGGCTGCGGAGCTGGTCACGCCCGAGGCGATCAACTTCATGCGGAAGCAAGCGGGCGGGTTGATCTGCGTTCCGCTCACGTCGCAGCGGCTCGACGACCTGCAGATTCCGAACATGGTCGCCGACAACACGGCGCCGCTCGGAACGGCCTTCTCCGTTTCGGTGGAAGCGCGCGGCCGTGTGACGACCGGAATATCCGCCCACGACCGGGCAAACACGATTCTCGCGTTGCTTGATCCGGCCGCGACGCCGAGCGATTTCCTGCGTCCCGGCCACACCTTCCCGCTTCGCGCACGCGACGGCGGCGTGCTCGTACGCACCGGACAAACCGAAGCGTCGGTCGACCTGGCAAGGCTTGCCGGCCTCGCGCCCGCCGGCGTGATCTGCGAGATCATGGACGACGACGGCACGATGATGCGGCTTCCGCACTTGCGCGAGTTCGGTCTCAAACACGGTCTCAAGCTGATCACGGTGAAGGATCTCGTCGCGTACCGTTTACGTCACGAAAAACTCGTGCAGCGGATCGCGGAGTTTGCTCTGCCGACGGCCTACGGCGAGTTTTTCGGTATCGCATTCGAGTCGGCCGTCGACCACGTCTGTCACGTCGCGATGATCATGGGCGACATCGGAGACGGTCTCGATACGCTCGTGCGCGTGCACAGCGAATGTCTGACCGGCGACGCGCTGCACTCGCTGCGCTGCGATTGCGGTGCGCAACGCGACGCGGCGTTGGCCGCCATCGCCGCCGAGGGCCGCGGTGTTTTGCTCTACCTCCATCAGGAAGGGCGCGGCATCGGCCTCGCCAACAAACTGCGCGCGTACGCGCTGCAAGATCGCGGTGCCGACACCGTCGAGGCGAACGTCCTGCTCGGTTTACCGGCGGATAAACGCGATTACGGCATCGGTGCGCAGATTCTCGCCGATATCGGCGTGCGCGAGTTGCGTTTGCTTACGAACAATCCGCGCAAGATCGCCGGAATCGACGGCTTCGGTTTACGCATCACTGGTCGCGTTCCGCTCGCGACCGAGCCGACGAAGTACAACTCGTACTATATGGATACGAAACGCGACAAGATGGGTCATATCTTGGCCCCGAGCGGCACGCTCGGCACGCTGCAGTGAAGCTGGGCACGCCGCAGTGAAGCTGGAGAAGAATGTTGCGGCGACGCTTCCCGACGTTGCTGGAAAACGTTTCGCGATCGTGGTCGCGAGGTTCTATGCGGACCTCGCGGCGTGGCTCGAAGACGGTGCGCGCCGCGGCTTGCGCGATTGCGGTGTCGCCGATGATGCGGTTGAAGTCGTCGCGGTTCCGGGCTGTTTTGAGCTGCCGATCGCGGCGCGCCGCTTGATCCGCGGCGCGGATTTCGACGGCATCGTCGCACTCGGCATCGTCGTGCGCGGCGATACACCGCATTTCGAATTTGTCGCGGGCGAATGTGCGCGCGGCATCATGGACGTGCAGCTTGCGACGGGCGTGCCGATCGGTTTCGGCGTCTTGACGACGGAAACGCTGGAACAGGCGCGGGAGCGCGCCGATCCGGCGCGTCTCGACAAGGGGTATGAGGCGGCAGTCGCTGCGGCGACCGTCGTTGCGATCGACCCCAAAATCGAACGCCCGCGGGTCGGTTTCCGCTAGCACGCGAAGTCGGGAGCGTGGAATCGGTTTGGTTTGACGGTGATGCCGTCGGGTTCGTCGATCAGCGTGCGATGCCGGAGCGGATTTTGCGCGAGCGTGCGCGGACGGTGGACGCGATCGTCGACGCGATCCGGACGCTTGCCGTTCGCGGCGCACCGGCGATCGGCATCTTCGGTGCCTACGGCGTTGCGCTCGCTGCGCAGCTTCACCACGGCGAGGCGTTTCGCGCAGCCGCCCGTCGTATTCGTGAGGCACGCCCGACGGCGGTAAACCTTGCGTGGGCGGTCGATCGCGTCCTTGCTCGCAGCGATGGCGCGTATCTCGACGAAGCGCGGGCCATCCATGCGGAGCAGCGTGACATCGACGCGCGCATTGCGGCGCACGGTATCGCGCTCTTTCCGAACAGCGGCAACGTGCTCACGCACTGCAACGCGGGACCGCTGGCGACCGGTGGCGACGGCACCGCGATCGGGACGTTTATCGCGGCGCATCGTGCGGGCAAAAACCTGCACGTTTTCGTCGATGAAACGCGACCGCTATTGCAAGGTGCCCGCCTCACGATGTTCGAGTTGCGCGAAGCGGGCGTGCCGTGCACGTTGATCGTCGATAGCGCAGCCGCGATCACGATGCAACGGCGAGGCGTCGCAGCGGTCGTCGTCGGGGCCGATCGCATTGCCCGCAACGGCGACACGGCGAACAAGATCGGCACGTACGGCGTCGCGATCGCGGCGGCCCACCACGGCATTCCGTTCTACGTCGCCGCACCGCGCTCGACGTTCGACTTCGATCTCGCGACCGGTGCGGAGATTCCGATCGAGGAACGCGACGCCGACGAGATTCGCGTCGCTGCCGACGATCCGGTGTACAATCCCGCCTTCGACGTGACGCCGGGCCGCTTGATCGCCGGTATGATCACCGAGTACGGCGTGCTGCGGCCGCCGTACGATGATTCGATCGCCGATCTCCAAACGCGCGCGCGTCTTCTCACGGCAGCACGGTGATGCAGCGAACTGCCGCGGCCGGAGCACGGTAAACATCAAGTACTATGATTTCCTCGACGGTTCGCCGAAGATCGGCGCGTTGGTCGTCATCGAAGGCACCGACATTCTTCTCGCGCAACGCGCCCTCGAAGCGCTGCTCGACCGGCTGATTCCGCCCGACCTTCGCGCGATGAATTGCGACGTTCTGGACGGCCCGGCAACGGACGAGGTCGGTCGCGCCGTCGCCGACGCGGCCGCGGCAATGCCGTTCCTTGCCGAGCGGCGCGTCGTCGTCGTGCGCGGCTGCGAACGGCTGCGCGCCCAGCCGCGGCGCGACGTTTGGGCGGCGGCGGAGCGCGTTCCGGCCGGCAACACGTTGATTCTCGAAGATCTTTTTCCGCCGAACAAAAAGACGAAGCCGGAACCGTTCGGCATGCTTGCCGGCCGCAAGGCGTTGCGCATCGATACGACAGTGTCGGCCGATGCGCGCGAACGCTTCGTGCGCGAAACGCTCGAACGGCTCGGCGCGAAAGCGGAGCCGCGCGCCGTTGCCGCGCTCGCCCAGAGCGACGCCGATTTGGGTTCGATCGCAAACGATATCGAAAAGCTCGCGCTGCTCCGCTCGAAGATCACGCTCGCAGATCTCGAGCGCGAAAGCCTCTCGATCGAGGATCCGAAGGCCTGGCACTATGCGAGCGCGTTGATCGAAGGCCGCGCAGCCGAAGCGTTGGCGCTGGCGTTCGACCTGTTTGCGAACGATCCGCGCGGCGCGGCCGTGCCGCTCGCGAGCGCGCTCGCGACGGACCTCGGTTTGTTGTGGGAACTTGCGCGTCCGGGCGGCGGCCCGCTACCGCCGCGACATCGCTGGCGTGAGCGCGCGCTCGTCCCGATCGCGCGTCGCATCGGCGAGCGCCGCGCGCGCTACGGCTACGAAGCGGCCGTCCGCGGTTTCGAGGCGGTCGTCACCGGACGAATCGATGATCCGCGTGCGATGATCGAGATGCTGACCGCGGACATTGCTGCGAAAGTCACCGCGGTGCGACGGGCGTCGTGAACGACGACACGTATGCGTCGCCGTTCTCATGGCGGTACGGACATCCGGACCTGCGGGCGCTATTCTCCGAGCGCAAGCGCCGCACGCTTTGGCGCGCCGTGTGGATCGCGCTGGCCGAATCGCAGCTCCGCAGCGGCCTCGTCACCCAAGCGGAACTCGACGATCTGCGGGCGCACGGCGACGATATCGACATCGCGGCGGCGCTCGCCATCGAACGCGAAATCGGCCACGACTTGATGGCGGAGATCCGCGTTTACGCCTCGCAAGCGACCATCGGCGGCGGCAAACTGCACCTCGGCGCGACGTCCATGGACATCGAGGATACCGTTGAGATGTTCCGTCTGCACGCGGGCGTCGCCGCGCTGCTCGCGTCGATCGATGCGTTGTTACTCGCGTTTGCAGCGCACGTCGACCGGTACGCCGACCTCGTATGCATGGGCTATACGCATCTGCAGCCGGCCGAACCGACGACGGTCGGTTACCGGCTCGCAATTTACGCGCAGGATCTCATGATCGATCGCGCGGCGCTCGCGTTTGCAATGACGCAGCTCACCGCGAAAGGCATCCGCGGTGCGGTCGGAACGTCGGCTTCATTTGCACGTTTGCTCGAAGGCAGCGGTCGTACGCCGGGCGATCAGGAGCGCGAGGTGCTCGCGCGGTTTGCACTCGAATCTCGCGACGTCGCGACGCAAACGTATCCGCGCAAACTCGACTATCTTTTGCTCACGACCCTCGCCGGCGTCGGTGCGTCGCTTTCGAAATTCGCTGCCGACGTTCGCATCCAGAGTTCGCCCGGTTTCGGCGAGATGTTCGAACCCTTCGGTTCGCGCCAAGTCGGAAGTTCCGCGATGCCGTTCAAACGCAATCCGGTCATGTCGGAGCGCATTGATTCACTCGCGCGGCTCCTGCCGTCGTACGCCGACGTCGCGTGGCAGAACGCAGCGACGAATTTCCTCGAGCGCACGCTCGACGACAGTGCGAACCGGCGAACGATCTTGCCCGAGGCGATCTTGTGCACGGATGAAATCCTCCGGTTGGCGCGCACGATCGTCGACGGCTTGCGGATCGACGAACGGAGGATCGCAGAGAATTTGCGCACGTACGGACCATTCTCCGGGACCGAAGCGGTGCTGATGGAAGCCGCCCGGGCCGGCGCGGACCGCCAAGAGCTCCACGAAGCGATTCGCGAAAATGCGATGACCGCATACGCGGCACTCGGACGCGGCGAGACGAACCCGTTGGCACGTCTCCTCGCCGACGACGAGCGGATCGTGACGTTCGTCGATCCGGCCGAAGTGCGTTCGCAACTCGACCCGACCGGCCACGTCGGCGACGCACCGGTCCGCGCGCGCCGGCTCGCCCAGCGCATCCGCGACACGATCGACGCGTAACCGTGCAAAAAGGGCGCGAAATTGCGCGCGGCAAGACCAAAGTCTTGTTCGAGGCGGAGGGCAATCCGGATTTGCTCGTCGTGCAGCAGACGGATGCGATTACCGCCGGCGACGGTGCGCGGCGCGACGAGATCGAGGGCAAAGGGCGCATCGCTGCCAAGACGACCGCGCGCGTTTTCCGTCTGCTCAATCTGTGCGGCTTGCCGACGCATTATATCAGCGGTGGTGAAGACGACGACAACAACGAAATGCTCGTGCGCCGGGCGCAGATGGTGCCGCTCGAAGTCGTCGTTCGCGGCGTCGCCGCCGGATCGTTCGTCAAGCGCCGCCCGGCCGTTCTTCGCGGTACGGTACTCGTCCCGCGTGTGATCGAATTCTTTCTCAAGGACGACGCGAACCATGATCCGCTTGTCGAGGCGGACGCAATCGTCGCGCAAAACATCGCGACGCCGCAGGAACTGGGCACGATCGGCGAGCTCGCGCGGATCACCTTCGAAATTCTCGCGCACGCATGGCGCCGGCGTGAGACGTTGTTGGTCGATCTGAAGATCGAGTTCGGCCGCATCGCGTCGGGCGAGGGCAAAGGGCAACTCGTCATCGCCGACGTCGTCGACAACGATTCGTGGCGCATCTGGCCGCAAGGCCGCGAAGAACTGATGCTCGACAAACAGCGCTACCGCAATCTCCCGGCCGTCACGCCGGCCGATCTCGCCGAGGTGCGCGCGAACTACGAGCAGGTCGCCGAAGCCGTCGGGACGTTTCCGTTGATGCGGCCGGGCATGGTGGCGATTCTCGCCGACGGTCCGGACTTCAGTGAACGTGCCGCGCAAATCGCGCGCGCGCTCGGGACGTTCGGCCTACCGACGGCGCGTCACATCGCGTCGGCAACGCGAACGCCCGGATACGTCTTGCAGCTCGTTACCCAACTGGACGCCACCTTCGCACGCCTGATTTTCATCACCGCCGGCAGCGGCGACGGTGCACTTGCCGGCATCGTCGAGTTTGCGTCGGCGACGCCCGTCGTACGGGCGCCCGCGACGGCCGACGTCGAGCTCGTTGCGTTGCAATGCGCGAAGGCGTTTGCGCTCGAGGATACCGTCCTGTTCGGTCGCGTGCTGCTGATCGAAGCAAACGCGCGGTCCAACGTCCTGCAGGCGGATGCGGCGCTCAATGTCCCGCCCCCGAGTGCCGGACGCCTCGCGTAATGATCGACGTCGAGCGCCTCATCGCCGAACGCGGACGCATCGGCGTGGCGCTCACGCCCGACGAAATTCGTGCGATCGTCGCACATTTAGGACGCCTGCCGACCGACACGGAACTCTTCGCGTTCGACGCGCAGTGGAGCGAGCATTGCTCGTACAAATCGAGCCGGCAACACTTGCGAAAGTTACCGACCGATGGGCCGACCGTGATGCAAGGACCGGCGGAAGACGCCGGTATCTTGCATCTCGGCACATGGAAGGGCGAAGCCTACGGGGTCGTCATCGCGCACGAATCGCATAACCATCCTTCACAAGTCGTACCGTTCGAAGGCGCGGCGACCGGCATCGGCGGGATCGTGCGCGACGTCCTGTGCATGGGCGCGGAAGTGATCGGCCTGGCGGACCCGCTGCGCTTTGGGCGGCTCGACGACCCGCACTGCCGCTACGTGGCGCAGAGCGTCGTCGACGGCATCGCCGCTTACGGTAATGCGATCGGCGTCCCGAATCTCGGCGGCGACGTCTACATCGATGAATCGTTCGACGACAACGTGCTGGTCAACGTCGTCGCGCTCGGGCTCGTCAAGCAAAAGGATATCATTCATTCACGCGCGCCCCGCAATTCCGTCGGACACGACATCGTGCTCGTCGGGAAAGCAACGGATCGCAGCGGTTTCGGCGGCGCATCCTTCTCCTCGCTCCGGCTCGACGACGCGGATGCCGAAACCAACAAGGGTGCCGTCCAAGTCCCCGACCCGTTTCTCAAAAACGTGATCATGCGTGCGTCATATCGCGTGTTCGCGGAGCTGCGCCGCGACGGCATCGAGGCGGCCTTCAAGGACCTCGGCGCGGGGGGGTTCGCGGGTTGTAGCGCGGAGTTGTGCGCGTCCGGGGGCGTCGGTGCGGAGGTCGAACTCGACCGCGTTCCCACGTCGCAACCCGACCTGCCGCCGGCGGTCGTCGCGATCGGTGAGACGCAAGAACGGCTGTGTTGGATCGTGCCGCCGTCGTTCACGTCGCAGCTGCTCGCGATTTACAACGAAGAGTTTTCGCTGCCGCGCATCTCGCGCGGGGCGTGCGCGGCGGTTGTCGGAAAAGTGGTTTCGGGCGGACGCTATCACGCGACCTACCATGGCGAGGTCGTGATTGACGTCGATCTCGATTTTCTGACGGGCGGGGTGCGCTACAATCGCCCCTATGCCATCGCGTTGCCGAACGCGCCCGGCGGCGCGCCGGCGTTCACGCGCTTTGCCGATCCGGCGACTGCGCTCGAAGCGCTGCTCGCGCACCGCGACGTGTGTTCGCGGCGGCCGATCTATCAGCGGTACGACGGCGTCGTGCGCGGAACCACGGCGATCCCGCTCGGTTATGCCGATGCGGGCGTCATCTGCCCGATTCCCGGAGCACCGCTCGGCGTCGCGCTCGCCGTCGCCGGGAATCCGCGTTACGGCAAACTCGACCCGCAGGTCGCAGCCGAACATGCCGTCGTGGAAGCGGTGCGAAACGTGGTCGCCGTCGGTGCCCGGCCGCTCGGTCTGACCGATTGCCTCAACTTCGGCGATCCGACCGATGCCGATCACCTCGGCGCGATGATCGCCGCCATCGACGGCCTGAGCTTTGCCGCGCGGCGGCTCGGCACGCCGTTCGTCTCGGGCAACGTCAGCCTCTACAATCAGTCGAAGTCGGGACGCACCGTCGCGCCGTCGCCGATCGTCGCCTGCGTCGGCGGCATCGACGACATCGCGAAGATCGCGACGATGGGATTCAAACGCGCGGGCTCCGCGATCTACGCGATCGGCGCGTGCGATGCGGGTCTTGGCGGTTCCGTCTATGCGGAGTTGCTCGGCATCGCCGGCGCGACGTTGCCGCGCATCGACTACCGCGACGTCGAGCGGACGCATTCGCTCGTGCTTGCCGGCTACCGGAGCGATCTGATT
Source organism: Candidatus Lustribacter sp. (assembly GCA_965277075.1). Taxonomy (GTDB): domain Bacteria; phylum Vulcanimicrobiota; class Vulcanimicrobiia; order Vulcanimicrobiales; family Vulcanimicrobiaceae; genus Lustribacter. Next base: position 1,018,227 of record OZ255707.1, on the reverse strand, counting down.
TTCGCCGCCCACGACGTCTCGGACGGCGGCACGCTCGTCGCGCTCGCAAAGATGGCGTTCGCGACCCACGAGAGCGCGCGCATCGGCGTGACGCTCGTCGCGAGCGAGCGTGACGGCGTGCATACGGACGATGCGTTCGCCGAAGCGGCGGGCTTTCTCATCGAAGCCGGCGACGACGGGCGCTTTGCCGCGCTGGCATCGTCGATGCGCGTCCCGCATCAGCGCGTCGGAACGACGAGCAATGCCTACACGATGCGCTTCGCCGACGGCGCGTCCGCGTCGCTCGACGCGCTCTACGACGTCTGGTCGACACCCCTGCGCGACTTCTACGCACCCCCCAGTCAACCCGAGCCCGGACCGTCATCCTGAGTCTGTCGAAGGATAAGCGCGTCCCGCCCTTCGACAAGCTCAGGGTGACAGAGCACCGTCGTTATCTTGGGCTGGTCGATCCTGGGCTGGTCGATCCTGAGCTTGTCGATCCTGAGCGTGTCGAAGGATGAGGGCGCGCGTCGCCGTGGTGGTCTTTCCGGGGACGAACAGCGAAGGCGAAACGCTGCGTGCGTTGTGCGCGGTCGGAATCGACGCCGAGATCGTGCACTGGAGCCGTGGTGCAAACGGACTGCGGCCGTTCGACGCGTTCGTGCTGCCCGGTGGCTTTTCGTACGAGGACCGCGTCCGCGCGGGCGCGGTCGCGGCACACGACGAGGTGATGGACGCCGTGATCGAGGGCGCGGAAAGCGGCAAGTTCGTCATCGGCATCTGCAACGGGGCGCAGACGTTGCTCGAGGCCGGTCTCGTTCCGGGAACGGGTGCGCTCCGGCGCCCGACGGCCGCGTTCGCGCCGAACGCATCCGGCAAATTCCAATCCCTGCACGTTTACGTACGGTTGACGGTCGTGCCGTCACGCGTTCCGGTGCTCGCGGGACTCGCGGCCGACGCGGTGCTTCCCGCGTGGGCCTCGCACGGCGAGGGACGCCTCGCGGCGACCGACGTGGAGCTCGATCACATGGAACGCGACGGCCACGTCGCGTTCGTGTACTGCGATGCCGACGGGAAAGCGGTGTCCGCGCCGAACGGTTCGGCGCGGAACATCGCTGCGCTGACGAATCGAGGCGGAAACGTCCTCGCGATCATGCCGCATCCCGAGCGCGACGCGTGGACGTTCATGCACCGTGACGGCGACGCGGTCAAAGCGGCCGCGCGCGGCAATCTGACCGCGATGCTCGCACCGTCGGGCGGCATCGCGTTCTTTGCGGCGTTTGCCGCGGGCCTTGCACGGGCGGGGCACCAGTGACCGTGGATCGCACGTACGTCGTGTCGCTTACGATTCCCGACAATGAGGCGTACACGGCGCTCACGACGCTGGCCCGTATTGGTCTCCCCGTCGAGAGCGCCGTGCGCGCGGATGTGTGGGTCGTCACGGTCGACGAAACGCGTGCCGCCGCGCTCGATGCGATGATTCCGACCGTCGAGGGCGTCTTCAACCCCAATAAACACCGTCTCGAGATTCGCACCGATACCGCGCCGAGGCCGGGCGAGGTATGGATCATGCAGCGCGACGAAACGTCCGCGATTACCATCGGCGGTCGCGCGGTCGACGGCGTGCAGCGCGTGCGCCGGCGCACCGCGTGGCGGCTCCTCGATGCACGGGGCGGCGACGTCCCGCTCGCGATCCTCGATCGGGCAACCGAGACGTTTCTTTGTAATCCGGCGTTCCAAAAGGCACTATTATGACGATGACCGTCGAGCCGTTCGCGGCTTCCGGGACGCGCGAGAACGCGTCGTCCGAATTCTACACGATCGCGACGCTCGGTTCGCACTCGGCGCTGCAGATTCTCAAGGGCGCGCGCGACGAGGGCTTCAAGACGCTGGCAATCGCGAATCCCGACACGGAGCGTCTCTACCGATCGTTCGGTTTCATCGACGAGGTCATCCGCATCGAAAAGTATTCGGAGTTCATGGACCTCGTGCCCGAACTCGAAAAACGCAAGATCATCATTGTACCGCACGGCTCGTTCGTGGCCTACCTCTCGCTCGACGAGCACAAAAAGATGGCAATCCCGTACTTCGGGAACAAGGCCGTCCTCGACTGGGAAGCCAGCCGCGAACTGCAACGCGAATGGCTGACGCGCGCGGGTCTCAAAGTGCCGCGTCAGTTTCGAACCGGCGCGGAGATCGATCGTCCCGTCATCGTGAAGCTCTACGGTGCGCAAGGCGGCAAAGGCTATATGTTTCTGCGCAACGCGATGGATTTCGAGGAGCGAGCGGGGCTGCTCGCGCGGCAGAACTATATCTTGCAAGAGTACGTGATCGGCGTTCCGTTCTACATCCACTACTTCTATTCGCCGTTGACCGGGAAGCTCGAGATCATGTCGATGGATCGGCGCTACGAGACGAACGTCGATTCGCTCGGACGGATTCCGTCGCGCGCGCAAGAAGGCATGGACATCGATCCTTCGTATGTCGTCGTCGGAAACTCACCGCTCTCGCTGCGCGAATCGATGTTGGCCGAGGCGTACCGGATGGGTGAAGACGTCGTACGCGTCAGCCAGGAAATATGCGGTCCGAAGGGGCTTTTCGGCGCCTTTTGCATCGAGACGATCATCACGCCGGACGCGCAATTCTACATTATGGAAGTGTCTGCGCGAATCGTTGCCGGCACGAATCTCTTCATCGACGGGTCGCCGTACTCGTACCTGAATTACAGCGAACCGATGTCGACCGGCCGTCGCATCGCGCGCGAGATCAAGAACGCCTTGCTCTCGAACGCCCTCAATGCGGTTCTCGACGATTCGACGCAAGTTTCCTAAGCTCGCGGCAGCCATCATGCTGCTGATCGCTCTCGTCCCGGCGGGTGCGCCGGCTACCCTGCAAACCGATCCGCTTGCGCTCTATCGCACGATGCGCGCGGCGTTCGATCGGGGTGAACGCAGCGGTTGGCACCTCGCAGACGAGCTCTACTATTTCTCCACCGTACTTGATGCGGGACGTGCGTTTCAGCTCGTCCGTCACGACGATCCCGACAACGCGGTATTGCAAGGCTACGCGATCGACCTCGCGACACGGCTGCACTACGATCCGCTGCTCAACCGCGATGCCGCCGCATGGTATGTGCGCGCAGCGGCTGAGGCCAACGTCGACGATCCGGCCCTCGGCGTCCGCGCGAAGGCCGTGCTGGCAAAGCTCGACGCCGAGCAAAGCGACGCGCAGCTCCTTGCGCGCGACGCGGTCGCCGACGCGGCGGCCAACGTGACCACCTATCCCGGCGATGCGGAAGCGCTCATCGATTACGTCGATGCCAACATGCGCGCGTACCTGATCACCAAGACGCCGGCGTTCCGCTCGCAGGCGCTTCTCTCGGCCGCGCAGTCGGTGTTTCCCATCGGTCTCGTTACCGACGACGGCACGAGCGCGCTGTGGATCGCTGCGCGCGAGGCGCGTGAGGGCGCTGCCGGCTACAGCGACACGGACCGCGCCGCGGCACGCGTCATGTTTTCCCATCGCGCGTCAGCGCACAACACACCGACGATCGGGCGCGTCCTCTCGCACAACGCGTATCTCGTGATCACCGCACCGGCCGACGAATATTTCGGCCACACGAAGTTGTCGCCGCTGGGCGTGCACAACGAATTGCTGCGCATTACAAAATATCTGGATGCCGGCTGGGGCGACCGGATGACGCAAGATGCGCTCTGGGTGATCGATTCTCTCGACGACTGGCAGCACCAGTATCCGCGCGATTACGAACTGCCGCGCCTGTTGCTCCAAACCTACAAAACGCTCGGACGCATGGAATCGCCCGATGCGATCAAGGCGCGCGCCGAAGTCCGGCGCGAACTGACGGTCGACTATAATGCCTCACCGGAGGCGCGGACGCTGCTGCCGGAAGCGCCGGCGAATTCGTGATCGGCGAAAGTCCCGCGATCGCTGCGACGCTCGCGTCGTACGATATGCAGCAGTTGACGCTATGTTCGCTCGGCAGCCATTCCGCGCTCGAGGTCGCGGCCGGCGCAAATGCGGCCGGCTTGCGCAATTTGATCGTCGCCGAACGCGGACGCGAGCGGACGTACACCGAGTGGTTCGCGAAGTGCGACGATCCGCCGCGCGGCTGCGTCGACGCGACGATCGTCCTCGACCGGTTCAGCGATATTCTCGACGAGCGTGTGCAGAGCGCGATGCTGGCTGCCAACGTCGTTTTCGTTGCGAACCGGTCGTTCGAAGTGTACCTGCACCAGCGTTACACCTACGACGAGATCGAGCGTCGAATGCTCGTGCCGTTCTTCGGGAATCGCCGGCTCCTGCGCGCCGAAGAACGCGACGAGGCGAACAACCAGTACGATCTGATGCATCGCGCGGGCATCCGGTTTCCGCTGCAGTTTCCGGAGCCGGCGGCAATCGACCGGCTCGTGATGGTCAAAGCGCCGCACGCGAAGATCTCGTTCGAACGCGCGTTCTTTCTTGTGCGCTCGCCGGCTGAATACACGACGACGTCGGAACGCCTCATTGCGTCGGGCATCGTCACCCGCGCGGGGCTCGACGGCGCGGTGATCGAGGAGTTCGCGCTCGGTCCCACGGTGAACCTCAATTTTTTCTATTCACCGTTGCTCGGCGAACTCGAATTGCTCGGCACCGACACGCGCCGTCAGACCAACCTCGACGGTCTGCGCGGTTTGCCGTTCGCGCAAGCGCAACAGCTCATCGACGAGCCCGTGCGGATGGAAGAAGCCGGCCACATCGCGACGACGTTGACCGAATCGATGCTCGAAAAGGCGTTCGAGATGGGGGAACGGTTCGTCCGTGCGACGCAGGCTGCCGATCCGCCGGGCGTGCTGGGCCCGTTCGCGCTGCAGTGCGTGATCGTTGCCGGACCGCCGAAGACGTTCGTCTGCTACGACGTCTCGTTACGCATTCCAGGATCGCCCGGCACGCGCTACACGCCGTACGGCGCCTATCGCTGGGGCCGTGATATGTCGGTCGGCGAGCGGATCGCGCGCGAAGTCGTCCGCGCGCGCGACACCGGGCGCCTCGACGACGTGCTTACCTGATGCAGCCCGTCGTGATCCTCGATTTCGGTTCGCAAGTCAGCCAACTGATCGCGCGGCGCGCACGCGAGGCGAACGTCTATTCGGAAGTGCTGCCGTACGACACGCCGTGGGATGAAATCGCCGTGCGCGATCCCGCGGCGATCGTGCTGAGCGGCGGCCCCGAAAGCACACTCGGACCTGACGCGCTCGCATGCGATCCGGCCGTCTTCACCAGCGGTTTGCCGTTGCTCGGAATTTGCTACGGCATGCAGCTGATGGCAAAACACCTCGGCGGCGTCCTCGTGCCGCTCGCGCACCGCGAGTTCGGACCGGCGCAACTGACGACGGACGGGGCATCGGCGTTGTTCCTCGGCGTGCCGCACGAGTCGCGCGTCTGGATGTCGCACGGCGACAGCGTGACCGAACCGCCGCCGGGCTTCGTCGCCCTTGCGCACACGTCGCGCTGTGCGATCGCCGCGATGGGCAGCGACGCACGGCGCATGTTCGGCGTCCAGTTCCACCCGGAGGTCGTGCACACCGAAGCCGGCAGCGCCATTCTCGAAAATTTCTTGCACCAGGTCGCAGCGATCGCGCCGAACTGGCAGATGACGTCGTTCGTCGACGATGCTGTCGCGCGTATCCGCGCCCAGGTCGGTGATGCAAACGTGCTCTGCGCGCTCTCCGGTGGCGTCGATTCGGCCGTCGCTGCAACGCTTGTTTCGCGAGCGATCGGCAAACAGCTCACCTGCATCTTCGTCGACACCGGATTGATGCGCGCCGAGGAATCGGCTGGGGTTCTCGCGGCGTTCCGCGATGTGCTGCATCTCAACGTCATCGCGATCGACGCGCAGGACCGTTTCTTCGAACGCCTCGCCGGCGTGATCGACCCGGAAGAAAAGCGCGTCCGTATCGGCCATGAGTTCATCGCGATCTTCGAAGAAGAGTCGAAGAAGATCGCCGGCGTCAAGTATCTCGTCCAGGGGACGCTGTATCCCGACGTGATCGAGTCCAAGACGCCGGGTTCGAAAGCCGGGCACAAGATCAAGTCGCACCACAACGTCGGCGGTCTTCCCGACCGGATGGCACTCGAACTGATCGAACCGCTCCGCGCGCTTTTCAAAGACGAAGTCCGCCGCGCCGGAAACGTGCTAGGGCTGCCCGACGCGATCGTGCAACGCCAGCCGTTCCCCGGGCCCGGTTTGGCAGTGCGTATCATCGGCGAGGTGACGCGCGCGTCGGTTGCGACCGTGCGCGCCGCCGACCGGATCGTCACGAGCGAGATCGACGCGGCTGTCGACCTCGCGCCGCGGCCGTGGCAGTATTTCGCCGTGCTCACGCCGGTGCGTAGCGTCGGCGTGATGGGCGACGAACGCACGTATGCGAATCTCGTCGGCGTTCGTGCGATCACGTCGGAGGACGGGATGACGGCCGACTGGGCACGCTTGCCGCACGCGCTTCTCGAACGCATTTCGACGCGCATCGTGAACGAAGTGCCGGGTGTCAACCGCGTCGCCTACGACATTACGTCGAAGCCGCCCGCGACGGTGGAGTGGGAATAACCGCTTGCGTATTTTGATCGTCGGGAGCGGGGCACGCGAAGACGCGCTCTCGTGGCGGCTCGCGCAGTCGGCGTCGTGCGACGCGCTCTTTCACGCTCCGGGGAACGCGGGGACCGCATCGCGTGGAATGAATTTCAACGACGTCGGGCTGACCGATTCGCGCGCCATCCTCGATCGTGCGCGCGCGAACGCGATCGATCTGGTCGTCATCGGTCCCGAGACGTCGCTCGCCGCCGGTGTCGCCGACCGCTTGCGTGACGGCGGCGTGAGCGTGTTCGGACCGAACCGCTCCGGTGCGCGGCTCGAATCGAGCAAAGCGTACGCCAAGCGATTCATGGAACGGCATGGTATTCCGACGGCGCGCTTCGCCGTCGTGCACGGCCTCGAGCAGTGCCGCAAAGCGCTCGCGACATTTCGCGAGGGCGTGGTCGTCAAAGCCGACGGGCTCGCAGCCGGCAAGGGTGTCGCGGTGTGCGACGACGCCGCGGCGGCCGATGCGCTGCTGCGCGGGTGGTATGAGAAGAATGCCGTACCGGGCGGCGGGCACGACGTCGTCTTGGAAGAGCGGCTCGCAGGCCGCGAGCTCTCGGTGTTCGCGATCGCCGACGGCCGCGCGATGGTACCGATCGCGGCGGCCTGCGACTACAAACGCGCCGGCGACGACGATCGCGGACCGAACACGGGCGGTATGGGTGCCTACTCGCCACCGCTGGGTTTCCCGGCCGATGCGATGGACGTCGTGCGCGAGACGATCGTTGCGCCGACATTGCGCGGTTTGCTCGAAGAAGGCGAAGCGTATCGCGGCGTTTTGTATATCGGGTTGATGTGGACGGCGCGCGGCCCGCGCGTGATCGAGTTCAACGCGCGATTCGGCGATCCCGAAACGCAAGTCCTGATGCCGCGCGTCACCGGCGACTTCGCGCGGTTTCTTGCGAGTGCCGCCGGCGGCGCGCTCGAGCTCGACGCGGCGCACTTTTCTGAAGATGCGTGCGTCGGCGTTACACTCGCGACGGATCGTTATCCGTACGAGAACACGAAGATCGCCGGGTTGCCGGCGACGCTCCGGTTACCGCCCGACGTGGCGGCGTTTTGGGGCACGTCGACGCGTGACGGCGACCGTGTCTCGTCACCGGGCGGACGCGTCCTCACGATTACCGCCACCGCAACGGACGTGGCCGGCGCGCGCACGCGCGTCTATGAGGCAATCGCCGCATTGAAAGCACAATTTCCGAGCGGCATCCCTCTCGCCTATCGTTCGGACATCGCGCGTCAGTGATCGGGCGGTGCCGCTCCGCTATTGCGAGTGAGATAAACGTGTCCGTGCGTGTAGTCGAAGACAACCGTGAAATAGCGTAAGAAGTCGTAACCGATCAGGCCGTCATCGTTGATGGCAAAACTTTGCTTCGAGAGGACGCGAAATCCGGTAAAGTTCGTGAACGAGATGCGCCCGAGTGTGATCTTGTTCAGGTTCCACGCGTCGATGTCAACGTTGCCGCCCACACCGCTCAGAGTCGGCACGTTGTAGGCACGCGCCCGGAAAACTTCCGGGTGCCGCCGGCTGAAATAATCGAATAACAACAACGAGCCGGAGCCCCCCGTGTCAATGACCATACGATCCGCTCGTGCACCGTCGATGGTAATGCTCGTCAGCGGCACCAGATCGCCGAGGCGAACGTTCAACGAGATGGTCGAGGGATCCGATGGTGGCGCCTGGGAATCGCCCCGTACGACGCGTACCGTCCCATGCTGGTAGTCGACCTGCACCCCAAGCTCGGCGAGAAAATCGAAACCAAGCAAACCGTCGAACGAGGATTGCGAGAGTCGACCACCGGCCGGTAAAACTTCAACGACGACGTCGTGCATCGAGACCGGCCCGATATTCAGCGACGGCACGATGGCCTGCCCGATGTCGACCGCGCGTGCGACGAGCACGTTCCTCGCGTTGACGACCGTCAATCCGAGCTCTTTCGCCCAGGCCGGTGAAATCGTAATGCCATCTGCGCCGCTGTCAAGGAGCAGTTCGATCTTGCGACCCTCGATTGTTGCATGCACGACGATCTTTCCGCGATCGAACGTAACCGGTAAATCGGCATGGTCTACGCCAGGTGGCATGCTCACCACATTTCGCGCATCCGGCTCAGCGACGTCCGCGGGTTGCACGGCGCCGATCGTGTAGTCGCTGCGCTCGTACTCCATCGTCGCTTTCGTGCGCGAGTTCTGCACCTGCCATCTCGTCGGCAGCGTCGCCGTTGCAAACGTATCGTACGCTATGAACGTGGTCGTGATGGTTTCGTTCGCGCTGATGCGGTCGCGCCGAAGAATGCGCGATGTGACGGGGTCAACGAACGTTTTGGTGCCGTAACCGGCCCTTTGTGAGATCCGCGATCACGTAGGCGTCGGGCGTCGTGCTGCGTTCAACGTTCACGACGTGCGCTTCGCCGATTGCTTCAGGCGGCTCGGGTTCGATCGCGACCGTGACGCCGTTCGCATCGCGTTTCCATCGTTCACCGTCGAGCGTGCCGTTCTCAACGGTGATCGGCCCGTGCACGGTGACGGTGCGCTCGTTCGTCCCCCTGCGATACGTCGTCTCCACGACGTCGCCGAGCGTGCCGCGCCCATGCACCACGTCGCGGACGTTCGACGGCACCGTTCCCTCGGCGACGGTGACCCGCGCGCGTAACGTGGGCAGATCCGGCGGCGGATCTGCGCCGTTCGCAGACCCTCCGAACGCCGCGCACAACATGACAAAAACCAGCGACGAGAACACCCGCAATCGCATAGCCCAGTTCTTTTCCGCGTTCGCGAGACGACCCTTGCTGATAAATATTTCGGGGCCTTCGGACGAAACAGGTAGAGTGAGGTCGTGCTTTAGCGGCGCTGCGTCGGAAGACGACGTTCGTTGCGCCCGTTGTGAGGTGATCGCAACCCCCCGCAACGGATCGGGGACGCTCCACCTGCGACTGCCGGTCATCTCGACGCGGGTCAAAGCCCGGCGCGCGGTCCGCGACGCACAATGGGTCTATGTGGAAGCCGACGGCATCCTCAGCATCGAGATCGGCGACGGCGAACTTTCGACGCGCTGCCGCATTTTGGGGGAAGCGTTCACGAGCGTAGAGCGCCAAACGATCCGAGCGCTCTTCATCGAGAAAGATCGTTCGCCGACCCTCAGCGATTATCTCGAGGCCGACACCCTGGAGCGCGTGATCGCGCGCGCTCAGGTCGGCGACATTGCCGCTTTGATCGAGGGCGGTGCGTTGACGGCTGCTTTTCAGCCGATCGTCGACGCACAGACGCTCGACGTCTTCGCGCACGAGGGCCTCTTACGGTTGCCGCCCGGCGGCCCCATCGCGCGGCCCGCCGACTTCTTCCGGCTCGCCTACGACACCGATTGCCTACCGAACGCCGATCTCGCCGCGCGCCGCACGATCATCGCGGCCGCGGCCGCGCAACGCTTTGAGGGCGCGCTGTTTATCAACTTCATGCCGTCGTCGATTTACGATGCCGCATCCTGCTTGCGTACGACGATCGCGATGCTCGACGAACTGGGGTTGGCACACGATCGCATCGTGTTCGAAGTCGTTGAGAGCGATCAAGTGTTGGACGTACCGCATCTGCTCGATACGCTGGACTTCTACCGGCGTGCAGGCTTTCGCGTTGCACTCGACGATCTTGGTTCCGGCTTCGCGTCGCTCAATCTGCTGCATGCGCTCAAGCCGGACTTTATCAAGCTCGACCTCGACCTCGTACGCAACGTCGAGGACGATCCGTTCAAAGCGATGTTGGCCGGTAAGTTGATCGAAGCCGGCCGCGCACTCGGTCTTGGCGTGATCGCCGAAGGCGTTGAGACGGAGGGCGAATACGCGTGGCTCCGGGACCACGGCGCATCATTCGTTCAAGGTTATTACATCGCTCGGCCGGAGCCGTCGTTGCGAGCGAGCGTTGCCGCCGCCGGCGAACGATCGTAAAACTGTGATGAGAGCTGCGTAAAGCTGAGAGCTCGCGTCGCAAACGTTCGTTTCTTCGAGTATTCAATCACTTCCATAAGGAACGTTCGAATGACGAAATTATTCAAAATCAAGGCGCTGGCACTCGCTTGCGCGCTCATTGGTGGGGTGGGCTTCATCGGGGCGGCGGCTGTTCCGGCCCTTGCGACGCCGCAGTGCGCATCGAATGCGAACATCTGGCACGTCCACAGCCGCCTGAACGACGCGATCGAACAGCTCAATCACGACCGCCACGATTACGGCGGACACCGCGTTGCCGCGGTGAACGATCTCTCAGGCGCACGCAACCAGCTCGCCGCCGCCAGAGGGTTCGCAATCCACAACGATGGTGCGAATCCCGGGTGTTTTGTCCCGGCCGTTACGCTCGACGAACACGCCTTCGAGTCGGAGATTTACGGGCAGGGCGCGAGCGACAACTACCTCCTCGGCGTCAACCGTTGGGTGAACCGATTGATCGCCCAACTCTCGGAAGACGAGCGTGAGTATGGCGGCCATCGTGAAATCGCCATTAGCGATTTGCGCGCCGGTCAGAGCGCACTGCACGCCGCCGAACAGTTCGCCCGTAGCCGAGGTTTCTAGGTTACAGGAGCCGCATCTCGCGCGTGTCGCGCGGCTCGATCGCCGGCGGCGGCGCGAACGGCACGACGCGTGCCCGGTTCAGTTCGCGTTCGACCCCGCTACGATACGCGGCCGGCGCATACCGGCTGCGATACATCGCGCGATACGTATCGACGAGGTGCGACTGATCCGCTTCGAGATATCGGAAATACGCATCGCGAGCGACGTCGCCCAGATTGAGCACGCTGTGCCATGCGAACGATGCGCCGGCGTCGCGTGCTGCGGCCACGACGTCGCGCAACGCGTCGGGTGCGTCGGTGAGATACGGTAAGACCGGAGCGACTGCGACACCGACCCGAATGCCGGCCTCGGCCAAGCGGCGCACCGCACGGAGGCGTTGACGTGGGGGCGCGACTGTCGGTTCGATACGCTGCGCAAGAGCGGCGTCCAGCGTCGGCAAACTGACGCAGACGCTGAACGCAGCGGCGCGCGAGAGCTCGGAGAGGACGTCGACGTCGCGCACGATCAGCGGCGAACGCGTGATGAGGTGTGCCGGGGTCGCCGCGCGCGCGAGTTCCGCGATGATCGCGCGCGTGAGGCGGTAGCGGCCCTCGATCGCCTGATAGGGATCGGTGGCCGTGCCGATCGCAACCTCTTCGTTGCGCCACGAACGCCGGTTGAGTTCGCGGCGTAAGACGCTCGCCGCGTTGACCTTCGCGGTGAGCCGCGAGCCCCAAGCAGCGACCCCGTCGAGTTCGCGGTACCGATGGGTCGAACGGGCGTAGCAAAAGACGCATTGGTGGAAGCAACCTTGATACGGGTTGATCGACCAGACAAAAGGCATGCCGCGCACGCGGTTGAGGATACTCTTAGCCACGACTTCTGTTACCTCGACCGCACCGAATCGGCGCACCACCGTCATCGAACATACGTTCGATTTACGTAACTTTCGGCCTCCCGGTGTATAGTAGAAATCGTCATGAATAATCCGCGCTACTCGAGCTATCGGCCCATGGCCGGACCTGCCGTGAGCAGCTCGGCCCTGCTCGGGCAAGTCCTCGGCATCACGGGCGTCGGCTTCATCGTCACCGCGATCGCCGCGTACGTGTTCCGCGGTGTCTCGCCCCTTGTCGGCTTGATTGCCGTATTCGTCGGACTGGGGATGCTCTTCATCATGAGCGCCGTTCGACGTAATCCGCAAGTCGCGCTGCTCTGGTTTTACGCGTTCACGTTCGTTGAGGGCGTCGGCCTCGCGCCGACGATCATGCGCTACGTGAACATCAGCGGTCCGGAAGTTGTCGTCAATGCCGCAGCGACGACGGGCTTCGGCATGCTCGTGTTGGGTGGTGTCGCCTATACGTTTTCGATCGACTGGCGCCGATTTCAAGGCATCGCCTTCGGCGCGCTTCTGCTCCTCGTTCTCGTCGGCGTCGCATCGGCGTTCTTCCACTTCTTGCAGCCCGGCGTGTACGCGTGGGCGACGCTCGGTATCTTCACGCTGATCACGTTGGTCGACTTCAGCCGCATCCGCGCCGGCGGTGACGGTCTTACGGCCGTCGATCTCGCTGTATCGATCTATCTCGACACCATCAACATTTTCATCGCCCTCCTCCAGCTGTTCGGGATGCGAAGCCGCGACGACTGAAGAAGAGCTTCCTGCATGTGCGGTATCGCGGCGATTTACGCACCGGGGCTCGATGTCGCGCGTTTAGTGTACTTCGGACTCTACGCTCTGCAGCATCGCGGGCAAGAGAGCGCCGGGATCGCGGTTGGTAACGGCCGAGCGATCGTGAGCCACCGTGAAATGGGATTGCTCACCGGGGTCTTCAACGAGGAGATTCTCGGCGGCATGCTCGGTGACTTTGCAATCGGGCATACGCGGTACTCAACGAGCGGTTCGTCGGTTGTCGTCAACGCGCAGCCGTTTATCGAAGAGAGCACCATCGGACCGTTTGGCTTTGCGCATAACGGAAACCTCACCAACGCCGACGCGCTGCTCGCCACGTTACCGGAACGCGCCGAACTCGATGCGACGTCCGACAGCGAGATTTTTGCGAAGACGATCGCCAGCGGAACCGCACCGACGCTCGTCGAGCGCATCAAAGAGGCGATGCGGACCGCGGAGGGCGCGTACTCGATCGTGATGACGACACCGACGTCGGTGATCGCGTTTCGCGACCCGTGGGGCGTGCGTCCCTTGTGCATCGGCACCTACGGCGAGAACGGCTATATGATCGCGTCGGAATCGTGCGCCCTTGCGACCGTGGGCGCACATTATCTGCGCGAGATCGAAGCCGGCGAGATCGTGATCGTGGACGCAAGCGGCATGCGGACCGAACGCATCGAGATCGAGAAGCCGCCGGCCCTCTGCATGTTCGAGTATATCTATTTTGCGCGTCCCGACTCGGTACTCTCCGGCCGGTCGATCTATATGGCACGTTACGCGATGGGACGCGCACTCGCGCGTGAACACCCGGTCGATGCGGACGTCGTTATGGCGGTACCGGACTCAGCGATTCCCGGCGGCATCGGGTATGCTGCGGAGAGCGGGTTGCCGTACGTCGAGGGGCTGATAAAGAATCGCTATATCGGGCGAACGTTCATCAGCCCGGATCAAAACATGCGCAATCAGGGCGTGCACCTGAAGTTCAACCCAATTGTTGAAAACTTGCGCGGACAGCGCGTGGTGGTCGTCGACGACTCGATCGTTCGCGGAACCACGACCCCGCGGATCGTTTCAATCTTGCGCGATGCCGGCGCACGCGAGGTCCACCTTCGCATCACCTCACCGCCGATCGTCCACCCGTGCTATCTCGGCGTCGATATGGCAACGTACGCTGAACTCATCGCAGCGAATCTCACCGTCGACCAGATACGCGAACGCGTCGGCGCGGATTCACTCGGCTATCTGAGCGTGGAGCGTCTGGTCGAGTCGACGGGCCGCGAACGCGATAATTTTTGTCTTGGCTGCCTTACCGGCGCGTATCCGAGCGAACCGGTGATCGCCGCAAGCAGCGGCGACCGCCAGCCGGCCTTGAAGCTTTAGTCGCTTACATCGGCCAGCGCGTCGGTCGATGTTCCCGATACGTCGTCGACCGGCATGTCGGTCGTGATTTCCGGATCGTTGATGATCTCCGTTGGCGGGTCGACGGTGGGAACGTCGGGATCGTTGATGAACGGCTCTTGTGGTTGCATGTCTGCCACGTACCCGGGAAGCCGGCGTCAGGACACGTGCGGTAACGATGCGACGTTGCCGACGGCGATCGTTTCGATGGGATGAATCGTCGTCTGCATCCGGCGGCCGTCCCACTCGTGTAGCGCGAAGGCCGGCGGTTCGAGGCGCAATCCTAGGACGCCCAGCGACGTCCGCGCCAAGACGAGTTGGTGCGACGTACTCGGTATGGTCGAGACGAGCGTGCTTCCGATGTGGGAAGTCGCCTGCCGGTGAACGTGGCCGCATGCGACGCGGACGATCTGGGGATTGCGCTGAACGATCGCGGTAAAGCGATCGCGGTTTCGGAACCCGTGCGCGTCGATCGGGGCGATGCCGAGCGCGAACGGCGGATGATGCATGAAAACGAATGTCGGCCGATGCGGCGCGAGGGCGAGCGCCGTTTCGAACCAGTCGAGGCGCGCGTCATCGAGCGCGCCGCCCGGGTGCTTCGAACGCGTTGAATCGAGCCCGATCAGGCGCATCGGAAGCGTGTCGACCGCGTAGCAGATGGGTCCGCTCGGCGGCAGGTACGCGTGGTCTACGAAGTGCTCGCGTAGCGCGTCGCGCGCGTCGTGATTGCCGGGAACGAGGAACAGGGGCATCGATAAACCTTCGACGATCTTTCGAAAGCGACGATATTCTTTGCCCTTGCCGCGGTCGACGAGGTCGCCGGTCGCGACGACGACGTCGGGACGCGGACGGAGCGCTTCAATATGCACAATCGCCCGGCGCAAGTAGTGTGCCGTGTGCACCATGTGATGCAACGGTTTGCCTTTGGGCCGAATATGCGTATCGGTGATCTGCGCGATGAGCACGCAATCACGCTAACATCGGTGAGTGCCATACGCATGGCACGACCGGTGCCGCGGCGGAATGCTATGCCGGGGCGGTTACTTCTCCTCGCGCCAAAACCCGAGCAGTTCCTGCGGTCCGCGATCGGAATACGAGAAGAGGATCGCGTCGCTCGATGCGGTGTGCGTGTACTTCATCCAGCTCGGCACGACGATGATATCATGCGGTTCCCAGTCGAAGGTCGCGCCGCCGACCGTCGTCGTTCCTGTGCCTTCGACCGGCACGAACACCGTGCTGTCGGTCGCGCGATACGGCGCGGTCGCGAAACCGCCCGGCAGCAGTTGCATGAACGTGCTGATCGTCGGAATTGCGTCGCCGCCCGTGAGCGGGTTGATGTACCGCATCTTATAACCGAAATGCGAACTCGGTCCCTCGGCGCGTTGCATCGCGAGCAGCGCTTCGCGCGTACGATCGTACGGATAGCTGAAGATCGGTGAGGTCTTGCGATGATGGCTGTGTTCGACCGGCACGAGGTTCGCACCATAGCGATTGATCGAGTCGAACTCCGGCTTCGTCGGTTCGATCGGCTCTTCGTCGATCCAGCCTTCGCGAAAACTTGCTTCGAACAGACGCACCATGTGCATGTCGAGGCCGTCGAGCCACACCATCGGTTCGTCCGTGTGATTGCCGTGATCGTGGAACGTCCAGGACGGCGTGATCACGAAGTCGCCCGGCTCCATCATCGTGCGTTCGCCGTCGACCGCGGTGTATGCGCGGTGTCCCTCGATGATGAACCGTAGCGCCGCTTGGATGTGACGGTGCGGCGGCGCAACCTCGTTCGGCATGATGAGCTGTAAGCCGCCGAAAAGGCTGTTCGTTATCTTCGATTCGCCGGGAAGCTTCGGATTCTCGAGCACCAGCACGCGACGCTCCGCTTCTTTTGCCGTGATCACCGTAGCTGACTCAAGCAGCGCCGGGCGGATGTCGCGATAGCGCCACCGGTACGGCGCGATGACCGTCTTGGGCTCCGCGGTGACGAGATAGGGAAGCGCTTCCCACAGCGGTGCCAGATGCTGGTCGCGGATGCGGCGGACGTATTCTTCGCGAGACCGAGCGGACGGTGCAATCATCGGACATTCCTCGCAGAGGGCGGTGGGATATCGTTCCCCGATCGAGCGGAAAACTGCTGCCGTTTAGCCGACGCCGCTCGTGGCGCGGCTCGCCGTCCCGTTCGTCGGAATGGCGCCCGGCTGCGCCGCGAGATGTTCGACGAACGTGACGAACGCGCGTACCGGCGTCCCGGTCGGGCCCTTCGCCATGAACGCCGACTCGTTGTCGAGGTAGGCCGTGCCGGCGATATCGAGATGAATCCACGGCACGTTCGCAACGAAGTTCTTGAGGAACGCGGCGGCCGTTTCGGATCCGCCGGGGCGACCGCCGGTGTTCTTGAGGTCGGCGATGTCGCTCTTGATCTGTTTGTCGAAGTCGTCGTAGAGCGGCAGGCGCCAATACCGTTCACCGACGTCGCCGACGACCCGCAGAAAGTCGGCCACGAATCCCTCGTCGTTCGACATTACGCCGCTCGCGGCGTGACCGAGGGCGACGACGACGGCTCCGGTGAGCGTCGCCGCGTCGACGATCTTGGTTGCTCCCAATTCGCGCGCGTAGCACAGCGCATCGGCGAGGATCAGCCGCCCTTCGGCATCGGTGTTGATCACTTCGATCGTCTTACCGTTCATCGCACGCAAAACGTCGCCGGGCTTCATCGCGCGCGGGCCGGGCAAGTTCTCGCTCGACGGCACGAGGCCGATCACGTTGAGCTTGGGTTTGAGTTTGCCGATCGCGTACATCGCCGCGACGACACCGGCGCCCGCCGACATGTCATATTTCATTTCGTGCATGTTCTCGGCCGGTTTGATCGAGATGCCGCCGGAATCGAACGTCAGCCCCTTCCCGACAAGCGCGAGCACCTCGGTGTTCGACGGATCGCCGCGATAGGTCATCACGGAGAGGGTCGCAGGTTCGTCCGAACCGCGCGACACGCCGAGCAACGATCCCATGCCCTTTGCTGCCATGCGCGCTTCGTCGAGGACGTCGACCTCGAGGCCGGCTTCGGCGCCGAGTTCTTTCGCCCGGTTCGCAAGGTGCGTCGGCGTCATGTCATTGCCCGGCGTCAGCGCCATGATGCGCGCGAGATTGACAGCTTCACCGACGATCGTCCCGCGTTTCACGCCGGCGTCGAGCGCCGCCCGATCGAAGCTTCCCGCGACGATCGAGACGGCATCTGCGACCACGGGCTGGTCCGGTTCGGTGCGATAGGTCGTCGTGTCGACCGTTGCGGCGATCGCGCCCTCGGCGATTGCCGAACTCGCGAGCAGCACGTTCGCCGCTGCCTCCGCCGGCAAGACGAACGCGAGTGAGGCGACGTTCCGTTTGCCGAGTGAGCGCACCGCGGTTCCGGCATATTTCGCGAGGATGCCGATCGTGAATTTCTCGCGGTCCCCGAGACCGATGAGTGCGACGCGACGAAACGGCGTATCCTTTGCGTGCACGAGAGCGAAGTCGTTGAGCTTGCCGGAGATTTCCCCCGCCGACAAAAGGTCGACGAGCGCACCGCCGGTCAGCGCGTCGATATCGCGTGCGATACTGTCGAGCTGCTTGTCGGAAAACACCGGGAGAACGAGGGCGCCGGTCGCGATCGATGCCGCGGCATCGGTCGAGATGCGAACCTGCATGAGCTTCCTTTCGCTGAATGGAACGGCGAGAAAAAATGCGGAAGTGTGAGCGATTGGCGTGTTGTGAAGGCGCCGCCTGCGATGTCTGACGCCTACGCTCGCGCCGGCGTCGACATCGACGCCGGCAACGAGGCGGTGATGCGGTATCGCGAGGTGACCGCCGGTTGGCGTCATCCGGACCAGTTGAGCGAACTCGGCGGCTTCAGCGGCCTCTTTCGTCTGCCCGGCGATGCAACGCGTGCGCTCGTCGGTTCGACCGACGGTGTCGGTACGAAGATCCTCATCGCCGCTGCGGTGAACCGGTATGACGGCGTCGGTCGCGATCTGGTGAACCACTGCATCAACGACATTCTGGTCGTGTCCGCACAGCCGTTGTTCTTTTTGGATTACCTTGCGGTCGGCAAACTCGATCCGGCGATGGCCGCCGAGGTCGTACGCGGCGTTGCGGGTGCAGCTCGGGACGCGGGGATGGCGCTGCTGGGCGGCGAGACGGCGGAGATGCCCGGACTCTATAAGCCGGGCGACTTCGATCTGGCCGGTACGATCGTCGGCATCGTCGACGTTGCCGACATCCCCGATCGCTCGCGCGTTACGGAAGGCGATGCAATCATCGGTCTGCCGGCAATCGGTTTGCACACGAACGGGTATACCCTTGCGCGCGCACTCATTCCGGCGAGCGAATACGACACGCCGTTCGGCGACGGCACGCTCGTCGACGCGCTGCTCGCGGCGCATCCGGCGTACACCTCGGAGGTACGCGCAATTCAGCGGGTCGCCGACGTTAAAGCGATGGCGCACGTCACCGGCGGCGGCTTGATCGACAACGTGCCGCGCACGTTGCCCGAGGGCATGCGCGCCGTATTCGAGCAGACGCGCTGGACCGTGCCGCCGATCATGGCGGAATTGGTCAAACGCGGCGCGCTCGGATCCGAAGAACGTTATCGCACGCTCAACATGGGCGTCGGCTACACGCTGATCGTGCCGTTCATGGACGTTGCCGCGGCGCTTACCGCGGTGCCGCGCGCGACCGTCGTCGGTTTCGTCTCACCACGTCCGCCGGGCGGCGACGCGGTCGTCGTTCACCTCGCGCGCACATAGGTGGCGGTCAACCTCCTCGCGACGCTCGGCGACCGCTACGGCGCCGATGCGCTCGCGGAAGCGCGCCGCGCGGCGGATGCGCGCGGGTTTCGGCTCGTGCGCGCCGCCGCGCCCGACGAGCGGCTCGCCGCTTGGATCGACTGGACGTTCGCGCCGAGCTGGTGGTCGAGCGAAGCGCGCGCGAGCGACGGCTGGTACGCGCAAACCGCGAGCGGTGACATCGCCGGATTCGCATCGTTCGGCAACACGGCACATGCATACCCGTGGCTACGCGCCTATCGCGAACGCGGCGACGTTGCCGTTTTCGGCCCCTACGGCGTTGCACCGGAGCATCGCAAGACCGGGATCGGCGCGGCGCTGCTCACCGCTGCGTTTGCGAGCCTGGCCGAACGCGCGCCGAGCGCGTTGGTTCCCGCGGTCAGCGGCGAGCGGCTCATCGCGATGTACGTCGAGCGAACCGGAGCGCGGATCGCCGACAGTTTCAGTTACGGCGTTCGTCCCGCGAGAGCGGCGTTGCTTGCATCCGGGAGCGGAACGAACGCGCAGGCCGTTTTCGACGCGGTGCGCGCAAAGCGGCTCGCGCTGGACCTGCACGTCGTGACGAACGACGCTACGGCGCGCGTGCGTGAGCGGGCGCGCACGGCCGGTGTGACCGAAGAAGCCGTCGTTTGGCAACGCGCTGTTGAATCGCGTACGGCGTTCGACGCACGCGTGATCGCCGCCGTCGACGCGCACACGCCCGATCTCGTCTTGCTGCTGGGCTGGATGCACCTGTTACCGGCGGCTTTTCTCGAACGCTTCCCCGAGACGCTCAACGTGCATCCGGCATTCTTGCCGTTCGATCCGTCGCGGGACGACGTGGTGATGCCGGACGGCTCGCGCATCCCCGCGTTTCGCGGCGCGCGTTCGCCGGAAGCGACGCTGGCGGCCGGGGTGCGCTGGAGCGGCGCGAGCGTGCATCGCATCACGCCCGCGGCAGATCGCGGCGAGATCTTCGTCCGCACGCCCGTTCCGCTCGCGCCAGGCACGACGCTCCAAGAATTGCGCGCCCTGCTGCGGCCGCTCGAGCACGCGGCGGTCGAAAAAGCGGTGCGGCGTTGGACCTTCGAGCGACCGTAACGCGATCGACCGGAAACGAACGGCCGGGAACGAACAAAGTCGCATGATCCTTCGCCGTTCGTTGATCGCAGTTGCTATGACGCTGCTTCTCGGCTCGCCCGTGCTCGCGCAGACGCGGCCGTCCGTTAACGTCGCGACGATCCCGATCGACTCCGGCTCGCAGGCGTTCTATGCAAAGGATGCGGGCTTTTTCGAAAAAGCCGGATTGGACGCAAAGGTCGAGTCGATCACCAGCGGACCTGCGATCATCGCAGGCGTCGCGTCCGGTGCAATCGACATCGGCTTCTCAAATCTGGTTTCGCTCGAGACGGCATATAAGCGCGGCGTCTCGATCGTCGTTATCGCTGCCGCCGGCCTGTATCTCGACTCGGCACCGACGACGTTGCTGATGGTCGACAAGAGCTCGGCGGTCAAAACCGGCAAGGATCTCAACGGCAAGATCGTCGCGACGAACGGGCTCAAGAACATCGGTCAATTCGCGCCCGCAGCATGGATCGATAAGAACGGCGGCGATTCGGCGACGGTGAAATTCGTCGAGATGCCGTTCCCGGAAATGGCCGGCGCACTCGCCGCGCATCGCATCGATGCGGCGATCATCGCCGAACCGACGCTCAGCGATGCAAAAGCGACGACGCGCGTCCTCGGGAAGGCGTATTCGGCGGTCGCCGATCAGTTCTTGATCGGCTCGTGGTTCGCGTCCGCGACATGGGCGAAGGCGCATCCCGATCTCGTCGCGCGCTTCATCACCGCGATGCGCGACTCCGCGGTGTGGGCAAACGCAAATCAGACCAAGTCGGCCGACATCCTCGCGAAGTACGCCCAGATCGATCCGAAGGCAGCGGCGACCATGACGCGAGCGCGATTCGCGGAGAACCTCACGCCGGCGCTCGTGCAGCCGACGATCGACGTGACGGCGAAGTATAAGGCGATCGACGCCGCGTTCCCCGCGCAAGAGATCATCTACCAACCAACCCGATAGAGAAAAACCCGATGCTGACTCCTGCCGACAACGAACTGCTCGTGCGCACCGGTGCGGGCACCGCAATGGGCGCACTGTTCCGCCGCTTCTGGGTCCCGTTCGCACTCGCGAGCGAAGTAGGGCCGCCGAACTCGGCGCCGGTCGCGATTCGCGTCTTGGGCGAAGACTTCGTCGCCTTTCGCGATTCGAACGGAGCGCTCGGTTTGCTTGACGCGTATTGTCCGCACCGGCGCGCCAACTTGTTCTGGGGCCGCAACGAAGAAGCGGGTCTACGCTGCGTGTATCACGGCTGGAAATTCGACGTCGGCGGCCGCTGCGTTGATTTGCCGAACGCGCCGGAAGGCGGCACGCTCAAAGATAAAGTTCGGACCGGCGCGTATCCGGTGCTGGACCGCGGCGGCTTATTATGGGCCTATCTCGGGCCGAGCGAGCGGCGACCCCCGTTTCCTGATGCTGAAGCGTTTTCCGTACCCGAAGATCGCCGCTTTATCACGAAGATGATGAGCGACGGCAACTACGCGCAGTTGCAAGAGGGCGACATCGATTCGAGTCACGTCGCGTTTCTGCATCGCCGCTTCGACAATGCGCCGGTCGGTGGAAACCGGGTCGATCCGAACACGTTCCACGACACGCAGCCGCGTTGGTTTCCGTCGGAGACGCCGTACGGTCTGATGCTCGCCGCGCAGCGCAACGCCGGTCCGGACGAGTTCCACTGGCGCGTGAACCAGTTTTTGATGCCGTTCATCGTGATCATCGCGACGCCGGCCGGCGTGCCGGTGCTCTCCCAAATTCGCGTCCCGATCGACGACGATCATGCGATGCATTTCCGCCATTGGTCGCTCGCGGAGCGCGCATTCACCCCCGAAGATTACGCGACGTTCAATGACGGCGTAACGGTGCCGGAGATGATTTCCGGAACGTTTCACATGAAAGAAGATGCGTCGAACGAGTATTTGATCGATCGAGCGAAGCAGGCGACGCAGAATTTCACCGGCATCCGTTCGTTCGTCGCACAAGATCTGGCGGTAACGCAAGATCAAGGCGGCTTCGGGACGATCGCGGACCGCAGCCGCGAATACCTGACCAGCTCGGATCGCGCCATCATCACGTGGCGTAAGCGGCTCCTCACCAGCGCAAAGGCGCTCGCGGGCGGTGTCGAGCCGCCGGAGCCGATGAACGCTGCCGCTTATCACGTGCGCTCCGGAGACTTCCACGCGCCGCGCAGCGTCTCGATCGAGGACGCCGCGAAAGAACGGCTGCTCCCCGCGATCGCGTAGCCGGCTAAAAGGGCAGGTTCGGATCGGCGGTGAGCGCGAGCGGGTCTGCAAGCGCTGCCGTACCGCGACGGTCGGCCGTCGCGGCGATCATGGCTGCGTTATCGGTGCAGTACCGGAGCTCCGGCACGTACGCCGGCAAATCGGCACGCGCACCGAGCGCACGAAACGCGTCGGCCAGCGCGACGTTGGCCGCGACGCCGCCGCTGAGAACGATCGCGCGATACGTCCGCCCCGCGAGCGCGCGGCGGACGCGATCGATCAACACGTCGACGACGGCCGCTTGGAATGATGCGGCGACGTCCGCGCGTGAAACCTTGCGCGCGGCCTCCGATTCGAGAAAGTAACGCACCGACGTTTTCAACCCGGAGAAGGAGAGATCGAGCGTTCCCGGCTCCGGCCGATAGCGTGGAAACGCGACGGCGGCGGGATATCCCTCGCGTGCGAGTGCCTCGAGCGCCGGTCCGCCGGGGAACGGCAAGCCGAGAAGACGGGCCGTTTTGTCGAACGCTTCACCGGCCGCATCGTCGCGCGTCTTGGCAATGACGTGCAGTTCCGTCGGCCCGTCGACGGCGACAAGCTGCGAATGACCGCCGGAGACCAGCAACGCCAAGAATGGATATGGCGGCTCGACGTCGCGCTCGAGGAACGCGGCGAAGACGTGGCCATGAAGATGGTTGACGGCGTAGAGCGGTTTGCCGGTAGCGAAAGCCAACGCCTTCGCGGTCGCGACGCCGACGACAAGACTGCCGATGAGACCGGGGCCGGCCGTCACCGCGATGCCGTCGACATCGGTCAGCGCTGTTGCCGATCGTTCGAGCGCGTCTTCGACCGCGGCGGAGAGAACACTCGCATGGCGCCGGCTCGCGATCTCCGGCACGATTCCGCCGAATTTTGCGTGGAACGCGTCCTGATTGGTCGAGACGTTCGCCAGCACGTGACGCGCGTCGCGCACGACCGCGACGGCGGTGTCGTCGCACGACGTTTCGATGCCGAGCAAGAGCATTACCATGCGTTCCGCGAAGGGCGCGCCGTGCCCGTTTCGATGACGGTCGTTTTGATCGTCGCCGTGCGACTAATCGTTGTCGTCCTTGCGCGCTTCAGCCGGAGATCGGCTGGCGTCTAAGTTGGTAATGATGGCGTTGTATGTCCCTGATCCCTGATGTTCCGTCGCCGGTCGAGCGGCGGTTGTATTCGGACGTCTCGCCCGGCCGCGCACGCGCGACGCTTCATGGCCTACTATGCTCACAGGTTCGCCTGCGTCCGGAGCACGCGGCGATCGAGCACCGGGGACGGACCCTCTCGTACCGTCAGCTTCAAACTCTCGCCTGCGACCTCGGTCGCGTACTCTGCGATGCCGGGGTCGGCCGCGGCAACTTCGTCGCGGTCGCGCTGGACAGAACGCCGGAGTCGGTCGCGTTTCTGTACGCGATTTCGATGGCAGGCGCCGCGTTCGTTCCGCTCGATCCGTTCTGGCCGCGCGCGCGCCTGCGGCTGATCCTTGATGACGTGCGACCGTCGCACGTCGTTGCGGCGGAGCGGTTCCGCGATTTGATCGGCAATACCGATGGAAAAACGCTGGCCCTGGAAGAGATTCTGCAACGGACGCATCGTGCGGCGCGCTCGATCGTCTCGGACAACGGCATGGCCACCGGGGCCGATATCGCGTACGTCATGTATACGTCCGGAACGACGGGCGCGCCGAAAGGCGTCATGATCGAGCACCGCGCCGCGGTCAGTACGCTGCGCTCCGTGCGTCACGTTTTCGACTACACGCCGGACGATCGGGTGTACCAGCTTGCCGCGTGGACGTTCGATCCGGCCGTCTTTCAGATCTTCGGCACGCTCGGCGCGGGTGCGTGCGTCGTTCTCAACGGAACGGGCGACGGCCTCGATTTCGCGGCCATCGCCGACGAGATCGTGGACCGGCGTGTGACGGTGTTCGATACCGCTCCCGCAATACTCGGACCGTTGCTCGATCAGCGGCGCCTCGGTCAGTCTTCCCTGCGCATGATCGGTTCCGGCGGGGCCGTCGCGCGTGGTGAGCTGCGCGACCGCGCGCTCACGCGACTCGGGCTGTCGCTGCAGAATCATTATGGGCCTACGGAAACGGCGATCCTCGCGACGACGTACCGCACGTTGCCGTCGGACACCGACGCTCGCATTCCGATCGGTTTTCCGATCGACGGCACATACGCGTACGTCCTCGACGCCGATCGCCGACCCGTGCCGCGCGGATCGGAAGGCGAACTCTACATCGGCGGCCGCAGTGTGGGCCGCGGCTATCTCAATTCCCCCGAGCTGACCGCGTCGCGTTTTTTCCCGAATCCGTTTTGCGCCGGCGCCGGTGCACGAATGTATCGCAGCGGTGATATCGTTCGCGAACGTCACGACGGAGCGCTCGAGTTCATCGGACGTGTCGACAACCAAGTCAAGATTCGCGGCGTGCGCGTGGAGTTGGAAGAAGTCGAGCACGTCCTTGCCCGGGAATCGCGCGTCGACGGGGTGGCGATGTTGCTCGACGGTGAGGACGGCAACGAACGTCTCATCGCGTTCGCCGCGTCCCGCAACCCGGGCGACGGTCTCGCGGAAACCCTCGCGCAGATCGCCGCGGAGCAGTTGCCGGTCGCGGCGCGTCCCGCACGTATCGACGTTATCGACGCGTTGCCGCTCTTGCCGCTCGGAAAAATTGACGTGGCGGCGCTGCGTCGCCTCGCGCAACAGCGGCGCGACGTCGCGATCGGCCGGGACACGCTGCAGGATGCGATCGCGCGTATTTGGCGGGACGTTCTCGGCCACGCCGATTTCGGCATGGACGACGATTTCTTCACGCTCGGCGGTAACTCGCTTGCCGCCGCACGATGCGCCGCACAGATCGCCGAACAATTCGGCCGGCGCATTCCGATCGCCGTGCTCTTTGCCGACGCGACGATTGCGAAGTTGGCGGCGGTGCTGCGCTCCGACGAACGCGCGACGCTTGCGCCGATCGTGCAGATCGCGACCGGAACGAAGTCGCCGTTCTTCTTCCTGCACGGCGACTACACGGGGGTGGGGCTGTACGTTCGCCGATTTGCGGGCTTGCTTGACGGCGATCGGCCGATCTTCTCGCTTCCGCCGCACGGTGCCGACGGCGGCGACGTTCCCCCGACGCTGCGCGCAATGGCCGAAGACCACCTTGCAGTGATTCGAGCGGTGCAGCCCACCGGTCCGTACGTTCTCGGCGGATTCTGCATGGGCGCGATCGTCGCGCTTGAAGTTGCCCAACTGCTCGCCAGGGGCGGCGAACGTGTGTCGCACATCGTTGCGATCGACGCACATGAAATCGTACCGCGCACGGGGTTACGACGCCTCCTGAACGTCGTACGCAAAGCGGTTCGGCGCACCGATCTGCAGACCGCCCACGTGCCGAATATCGTCATAGACCCGACGACCGCGCACGTCGCTCCGGCGTATGACCGTGCACTGAACATCCATCGGTGGCGGAAGGCTGCGGCCCCGGTTACATTCCTTTGTTCGCAGGATGAGACCGGCGGCATCGATGATGCGCAGATTGTGCTGCGCTGGAAGCCGTTTGTGCGAACGATGAACGTGCAGCGCATCGGCGGCAATCACACGACGGCGCTCACCTCATACGTTCGCGAAACGTGCGCGGCGATCGCCGCGGTGCTCGAACGGATTCCCGAGCCGTAAGCGCGGGTTTGCGCTGACGCTACCGGCGCCCGGCAATCACCGCGCGCAACTCGTCGGCGAACGCGGGCACGGCGATCGTTCGTTTCACGTCATTCCCGCGTTCGTTGATGTTGACCGTTCCATCGGCCGCCTCCGATTTGCCGACGACGAGGATATACGGAACCTTTTGCGTTTTCCAATGACGAATCTTGTAGCCGAGCTTCTCGTTGGACTCATCGACGACGATGCGAAATCCCGCTTCACGAAGTTGCGCTGCAACGTCGTACGCATAGTCGAGCTGATGTTCGGAAATCGGAACGACGACGGCTTGCACCGGTGCGATCCAGGCCGGGAAGTTGCCGCCGAAATGTTCGATCAGCACGCCGAAGAAGCGCTCCATCGATCCGGCGAGCGCGCGATGAATCATCACCGGTCGATGGTCGGTACCGTCGGCACCCCGGTATTTGAGATCGAAGCGCTCGGGTAAAATGAAGTCGACCTGCACGGTGCCGAGTTGCCATGGGCGGCCAATCGCGTCGTGCAATTGGATGTCGAGCTTCGGACCGTAGAACGCGCCGCCGCCTGCGTCGATCTTATACGGCAGATCGTGTGATTCGAGGGCGTTGCGGATCGCCGTCTCGGCGATCTCGTCGGTCGGCCCGCGTTCTTCGCGCGTCGACAAGAAATATTCGAAATCGTCGAAATCGAACGCGTGCATCAATCGCAGCGCCTCGTCGAGCGTTTGCTCGAACTCGCCTTGCAGCTGCTCGGGCGTGCAGAAGAGATGTGCGTCGTCCTGCGTGAAGCCGCGTACGCGCGTCAGACCGTGAAGCGTTCCGCTGCGCTCGAAACGATACACGGTGCCGAACTCCGAATAGCGCAGCGGCAGATCGCGATATGAGTGCCCTTGCGATTTATAGATGAGAATGTGGCCCGGACAGTTCATCGGCTTGAGCCGGAACCGTTGTCCCTCGACTTCGATCGGACCGAACATGCCGGCCGCAAAGTTGTCGAGATGCCCTGACGTTTCGTAGAGTTTCTCGTGCACGATGTGCGGTGTGATCACCGGCTGATAGCCGCGTTCGGCGAGGCCTTCGCGAATAAAATTTTCGACGAGCGTCCGAACGGTCGCGCCTTTCGGATGCCAGAACACGAGGCCGCCGCCGGCGTCCTCCTCGATCGAATACAAGTCGAGTTCCAGGCCGAGCTTACGATGGTCGCGTTTGGCCGCTTCATCGAGAAACGCGAGATATTCGTCGAGTTCGTGCTGCGTCGGGAACGCGGTACCGTAGATGCGTTGCAGCATCGGTTTGTGCTCGTCCCCGCGCCAGTACGCGCCCGCGACGGTCGTGAGTTTGAGCGCGCCGATCTCACCGGTCGTACGCGCATGCCCACCGCGGCACAGATCCGTGAAGTCCCCGATCGTATAGAGCGTGATCGGTTCGCCCTCGGGAATATCGCGCGCAAGTTCTTCTTTGAACGGATTGTTGCGGTAGCGCTCGAGCGCCTCAGCGCGCTCGACGCGGCGCCCCGTCATCGCATAGTCCTCTTTGACGATCTCGTGCATGCGCGTCTCGAGCCGGGTCAGATCGTCGGACGTGAACGGTTCGTCGCGTTGAAAATCGTAGTAGAATCCGTTCTCGATCGCCGGCCCAATCGTCGGTTTCGCTTCGGGAAACAGATCTTGCACCGCATACGCGAGTACGTGCGCCGCCGTATGGCGGAGTTCGTCGAGGGTCATCTTCGCCGCTTTTGCTTCGCGGTGATGGGAAGCCTCGAAGAGGGTTCCTTCGGCGTGTCAGCCGGCCGGCGTGTACGCCTCGACCGCGACACGCAGGTCATTAGCCGACATCGCCTCGACGTCGAGGACGATCTGCGCGACGCGCGCAGCGCGTCCGGGCGTTGGCTCACGCGCTTCGAGCGCGCGCACGAGTCGCGGGATCGTCGGCGCGTCGAAGAGCACGCCGAGCGGCAACTCGATGCCGAACAGATCGCGCAGCCGCGCAAGCAAACGCATTGCGAGCAGCGAGTGTCCGCCGAGCGCGAAGAAGTCGTCATCGACGCCGATCGGTTCGACGCGCAGAATCTCCGACCACAACGTGGCGATCGAGCGCTCGAGCGCCGTGCGCGGTGCAACGTGCGCCGGACGTTCTGCCGCAGCGAACTGGCCCAAATCCGGCAGACGTTCCCGATCGAGCTTCCCGCTGGGCGTTAGCGGCAGCGCATCCAACGCGAGAATGCGCGCCGGTACGAGGTACGACGGAAGGCGCACGGACAGAAATGTACGCACGTCCTCCGGCGCGATCGGGCCGTCGCGGGGGACGACGAACGCGACGAGCTGTTTTGCGCCGTTGACATCGGTGCGGCCGACGACCGCCGCCTCGCGCACGGCTTTATGCGCGAGCAGAACGTGTTCGATCTCGCCGGTTTCAACGCGAAAGCCGTTGATCTTGAGCTGCCCGTCGATTCGGCCGAGGAATTCGAGGGTGCCGTCGCTGCGCCAGCGTGCATAATCGCCGGTGCGGTACATCCGCGCGTCGTGCGCCGTCGAGAATGGGTCCGGCAAAATGCGTTCCGCCGTCAATTCCGGCTGCTGAAGATACTCGAGCGCCACGCCGTCGCCGCCGGCGTAGAGTTCGCCGCACACGCCGGCCGGTACCGGCTCACGGTACGCATCGAGGAGATAGACCGTGGTATTCGCGATGGGACGGCCGATCGGCAGAGCGGCCTCCGGTGACCAGTCGCGCGGGACGTCGAAGCACGCGGTAAACGTCGTGTTTTCGGTCGGGCCGTAACCGTTGATGACGCGAGCGTTCGGCAGTGCGTCCAACGCGCGCCGAACGTGAAGCGGCGAGAGAACATCGCCGCCGGAAAGAATCTGCCGAACCGAAGCGAGCCGGTGCAGTTGTGTGTCGACCATCTGCTCGAAGAGCGGCGCCGTCAACCAGAGCGTCGTGACGCGCTCCCGTTCGATGGTCTCGCCGAGGACGTCGAGCGACGGCTGCCCGGCTACGGTCAGAACGCTGCGACCTCCGTTCAGCAGCGGCGCCCATATCTCGAACGTCGACGCGTCGAACGACGCCGGCGCAAACCCGAGCACGGCCTCGGCGGCGTCGAGACGCACATAGTTGGTATCGCGTACGAGCCGCACGATGGCACGATGCGATATCGCAACACCCTTCGGCTGCCCGGTCGAACCCGACGTGTACATAACGTAGGCGGCATCGGTTGCCGCCCCTCGATCGCTGTCAGGCTGCTCCGCGCGTCCCGGTAGGGACGTCTCGTCGTCGATGGCGACCACGATCGGTGGCGCAGCATCGTCGGCCGACGCGAGAATGTCGGCGAGCGCCGGAACAAGATCGCTGTGCGTGACGATCAGCGGAACGCGCGTGTCGCGCAGCATGTATGCGATGCGTTGCGCCGGATACGACAGGTCGAGCGGCACGTACGTGCCTCCCGCCGTGAGAATCGCAACAAGCGCGGCCGGCAACTCCACCGAGCGTTCGAGGCACAACCCGACCCGCGTTCCTCGCGTGACACCGACCGCGCGTAAACGCTGCGTCAGATGATCCGCGCGAATACCGAGTTCGCGATACGTGAGCGTCTTGTCGCCGCACACGACCGCCGCGGCGTCGGGCGTCTTCTCAACCCAGGACGCGAAGAGCTCGTGCACGCACGCGTCGCGCGGATATGCGGTCGTATTTGCGTTGAACGTCCGCAGAACGCGCTCGCGTTCTCCGGCCGCGAGGAGCGAGAGCGCCCCGACCGGCCGGTGCGGATTCACAGCGATCGACTCGAGCAATGCATCGAAGTGTCGCGCCATCCGTTCGACGGTCGCTCGTTCGAAGCACGCCGTGCGGTACTCGAACGAGAGATGCAACCCTGCATCGCGTTCAGCGGCGGCTAAGCTGAAGTCGAACTTGGCCGTTCCGGTTTCGATGTCGAGCGGCTCGACGTCGAAGGATCCGAGACGCCGCGCCTGGGCGGCGTGTTCGAGGGTGAACAGCGTTTGAAAGGGTGCCCCGGTCGCGCCGCCGCTGCGATTTGCGGCGAGCACGTCGAACGGGATCTCGGCGTGCTCGAATCCCGTAAGACACGTTCGGTGAACGTCCGCGAGCACGGTCGTAAACGCCGGATCGCCGGCAAACCGCACGCGCAGAGGAATCGTGTTGACGAAATACCCGACGATCCGTTCGAACTCCGTGCGGTCGCGACCGGCGATGGGCGAACCGACGATGATGTCGTCTTGACGCGCGTAGCGGTGCAAAAACGTCGCAAAGGCGGCGAGCACAACGACATAGAGCGTTGTGCCGCACGCGGCCGCCAGCTCGCGCAATTGCGCGAGTATTTCGGGAGCGGTCGACGCAACGACGTGCGCGCCGTCGTACTCCGCGTTGCGACGGCGCGCGCCGTCGATCGAAAGTGCGACGAGCGGTGTTGCGTCGGCGAGCTGTTCGCGCCAATACGCGGTGAGTGCCGTCGAACGTTCACCGGCGAGGCGCTCACGTTGCCAGACGACGGCGTCGGAGAAACGAACCGGCGGGACGCCGAGTTCGGCCGTCATGTCGCGGGATGCGGCGTCATATGCCGTCGCAAGCTCTTCGAGGAGGATGTCGCACGAGACGCCGTCGGTGACGATGTGATGCGAAACCAATGCCACGACGTCGCCGGACGTCGCGTGCAGAAGAAACGCGCGCAGCAGGAGATCGCGTTCGAGATCGAACGGCTTGGTCGCGAACGCGGTCAGCAGATGCGATACATCCGCTTCGCTCGCATCGACGACCGCAAGCGGCACCGCACGCGGCGCTCCGGCGGTTTGCAGCGTCACGCCGTCCCGGGAGTGGAACGTCGTCCGCAGTGCCGCGTGGCGCTCGACCAGCACGTCGAGCGCCACGTGGAGCGCCGCATCGTCGATACGACCGCGGACGCGAAACGCGACCGGCAGATTGTACGCCCGTCCGCCGGAGGTCGCGCGATCGAGGAGCCAGAGCGCCTCCTGAGCCGGCGAAAGCGGCGCCGGGTCGAACTCACCGCGGGCCGGCACGGCGGATTCGGGTGCTGCGCGGGGCGCTGTACCGGCCACAGTCGCCGCGAGCGCGGCAACCGTCGGCGCAGCGAAAAAGTCGCGCAGCGGCGTTACGACGCCGGCGTGTGCCGCGACGCGGCTCAGCAAACGCATCGCACGCAGCGAGTGGCCGCCCAGTGCAAAGAAGTTATCCTCAACGCTGACGGTGTCGAGACCGAGAACCTCGGCGGCGAGCCGCGCGATCGCGCGTTCGAGTTCGGTTCGCGGCGCAACGAATGGGCCCAGGTCCGACGCGGACGAATCAATTTCCGGCAGCGCAGCGCGGTCCACTTTGCCGCTGACTGAAAGCGGCATCGCGTCGAGCACGACGAATCGCGCCGGCACCATGAAGTCGGGAAGCACGAGCCGCGCATGCGCGCGCAGCACGCTGATCGCATTATCGTCGGTGCGTTGCGAGAGAACGCAATAGGCGACGAGGACGGAGTCGCCGGTTGCGTCGATGCGCACGACCGCGACCGCTTCGCGTACGCTTGGATGCGCCGCTAGCACCGCTTCGATTTCGCCGAGTTCGATGCGAAAGCCGCGCAACTTCACCTGATGGTCGAGGCGCCCCAAGAACTCGAGGCGCCCGTCGGCGCGGCGCCGCGCGAGATCTCCGGTTCGATAGACTCGCCGGTCCGGTGTCGCTCCGAAGCGGTCCGGAACGAAGCGTTGTGCCGTGAGGTCGGGGCGGTTCAGATAGCCGCCGGCAACGCCGGCGCCGCCGATGACGAGCTCACCCGGGATGCCGATCGGCGCCGGTTCTCCACCGGCTTCCAACACGTACAACTGGGTGTTCGCGATCGGATGACCGAGCCCGATCGGTTCGTTGCGCTCGACGCGTTGCAATGATGAGTAGACGGTCGTTTCGGTTGGGCCGTACATGTTCCAAAGCGCTCGGCCGCGTTGTAACAACGCCTCGGCCAGGTCTGGCAGAAGCGCCTCGCCGCAGCTGATCATGCGCAGGTCCGGCCGTCCCGGCCAGCCGGCGGCGAGCAAGAGACGCCACGTTGCGGGTGTCGCCTGCATGAGCGTCACCTGCGCCGTGGCCAGCAGCTTCGAGAGCACGTGGCCGTCCGTTGCGGCCTCGCGCGGTGCAACGGCGATGCAGGCGCCGGCTGAAAGCGGCAACCACATCTCGACGCCGGCGATATCGAACGACAGCGTCGTCAGCGCGATCATCACGTCGCCGGACGCGATGCCCGGTTCGTGCCGCATGGACAGCAGCACGTTGGCGATCGACCGGTGCGTAACGGGAACGCCCTTCGGACGGCCCGTCGAGCCCGACGTGTAGAGGACGTACGCAAGATCGTCGGGGCCGGCGCGATACGGCGCCGGCGCCGGAGCGAGGACCTCGTCGTTCGTCGCTCCCGCGACACCAACGTCGAGCAGCCGCGGTTCGACATACGCGGTGTCGATCGTCCGCGCTGCCGTCGCGACGGCTCCGAGGAGGTCACGTTGCGCGCGCTCGGTCACCACGATCTGGAGTGCCGCATCGGAGGCCATGAAGGCGAGTCGCGCCGGCGGTAGGGACGGATCGAGCGGAACGTAGGCAGCGCCGGCTTTCGCGATCGCCAGCAGCGCGACGACGAGCCGCTCGGAACGATCGAGGCACACGCCGACGCGAATGTTCGGAGCGGCGCCCGCATCGCACAATCGGAGGGCCAGTCGGTTCGCGTGTTCATCGAGCGCGCGATACGTCAACGCGACGTCGCCGAAGACGACGGCGATCGCGTCCGGGCTGCGTGCAACCTGCGTTTCGACGAGTTGAACGAGCGTCATGTCGCAGGCGTCGCCGGCTCGAAGCGGCAGGCTCCAGCGTTCCGTCAGCAGCGCGCGCTCGTCCGGCGGCAAGATCGAGATGGCGCCGGCCCGATCACCCGGACGGTCGACGCCCGCCGCTAAGAGTACGATGAAGTGTTGCGCGAAACGCTCGATGGTTTCGGCGTCGAACAGCGCAGTCCGATATTCGATCAGGAGCCGTAAACCGGCTCCCATGTCCGTAACGTAGAGGCTGAGATCGAATTTTGCGGTGCCGGTCTCGATCTCGACGACGTTCGCTTCGTGCGCGCCGAACCGCGCCGGTTCCGCGAAGCCGTCATCGAGCGTGATCAATGTTTGGTATGGCGTCCCGCCCGAGCGCACGTCCGCACATGCGTTCGCCAGCACCTCGAACGGCGTGTCCCCATGTTCGACGATGTCCATCCACGCGTTGCGCACGCGCATAACGATGTCGGCGAATGACGGATCGTCAGCGAACTGCACGCGCAGCGGCAGCGTGTTGACGAAGTAACCGACGAGGTCGTCGAACTCCGGTCGCGTGCGTCCCGCGAGCGGCGACCCGATGACGAGGTCCGCCTGACGCGTATAGCGATGGAGAAGCGTCGCAAATGCGGCGACGAGAACGATGTGAAGCGTCGTTCCTTGGCGCCGCGCGAACGCGCGCAACGCATCGGTTATCGCCGGTGGAACGAACGCGAACGCACGCGCGCCGGCGTAGTCGGCCTCAAGCGGTCGTGGCCGGTCGGTCGGAAGCGCCAGCGCCGTGCCGGCTCCGCGCAGTTGCTCGCGCCAGTACGCCGTCAGCAATGCGGTGCGAGCGGAGTCGAGCCGTTCGTGCTGCCAGGCGGCGACGTCGCTAAAATCGAGCGCAGTGCGCGGTGCGTCGGGGTCAGCGCCCCGAATCGCATCAGCGTAGAGCCGGGCGAGATCGCGTACCAGAATTTCGAACGAGAGACCGTCGGTGACGATGTGGTGCGAGAGTAAGGTGAGAAAGGACGCGTCGGCGCCGCAGTCGACGAGCAGTGCCCGAACGAGGACGTCTTGCGTCAAGTCGAACGGCTCTCCGACGTATGCGCCGGCGACGCGCATGGCCTCGTCCCGGCGTTCGTCAACGGCGAACCCGTTCAGATCGATGATGTGCAGATTGACGGCGCGCGGCGGACCGACCCATTGTTCCGCGACCGCTTCGCGCCGGGTGAATGTCGTACGCAGTGCGGGATGCCGCACCGCCAGCGTGTCGAGCGCGCGCTGGAGGGCGACTCGATCGAGCCGTCCGTTCACCTGCAGCGTCACGGAGAGGTTGTACGCCACGCCCCCGCCCGGCGTCGCGCCGTCCAATAGCCAGAGCGTTTCCTGGGCGGACGTGAGTGGCGCTGGCGCATCGATCGCGCGCCGAGCGCGTGCAATGCCGCCGGTGCTGCGCGGCGCTGCTTCGACGTGTTTCGCGAGCGCGCGAACCGTCGGCGCGTCGAAGAACGCGCGCATCGGAACGTCGACCTTGTACGCGGACGCGACGCGTCCGAGCAGCCGCATCGCACGCAACGAATGACCGCCGAGCGTGAAGAAGTCGTCATCGATTCCGATGCTTTCGCGCCCGAGCAACTCCCTCGCGTACGCTGCGATTGCCGACTCGAGCGCGGTGCCCGGAGCGACGAACGGTGTCGCCAGGCGCTGCGCATCGCCGGTCGTCTCGGCCAACGCGGCGCGGTCGAGTTTGCCGTTGAGCGTCAGCGGAAACGCGCCGAGGCGCACGTAGCGCGCGGGCACCATGTAGTCGGGCAACGAGGTACGCAGATGGGCACGCAGCGCGTCGGCCTGCGGCGCGTCGCCGGCGGCGACATAATACGCAACGAGTGCCGGTTCACCGACGGCATCGAGCCGTACCCCGGCTGCTGCTTGCCGGACGCCCGGATATGCGGCGAGCGCCGCTTCGATCTCGCCGAGCTCGATGCGGAAACCGCGGATTTTGACTTGCTGATCGATGCGGCCGAGAAATTCGAGGCGTCCGTCGGCGTGAGGGCGCACGAGATCGCCCGTCCGGTACAAGCGTGCACCGGGAACGGCGCGGAAACGGTCGGCGATGAAGCGCTGCGCGGTGAGATCCGGCCGTCGCAGGTAGCCGGCTGCGACGCCGTCGCCGCCGATGAGCAGTTCACCGGCGATGCCGGCCGCGGCGGGTTCGCCGTCCTCGCCGACGATGTAGAGCTGCGTGTTTTCAATCGGATGTCCGAGCCCGATCGGCTCATCGCTTCGCACACGTTGCAACGACGACCAAATCGTCGTTTCCGTCGGGCCGTACATGTTCCATAATGCGCGGCCGCGCGCGAGCAATGCCGCCGCGAGATCGCGTGTCAGCGCTTCACCGCCGCACAGCATCGTCAGCTCCGGCGCGCCGTCCCAATTCGCGGCGAGCAGAAGCCGCCATGTCGCCGGCGTCGCCTGCAGCATCGTCGCCCCGACGTCGTCGAGAAGCGATGCGAGCCGCCGGCCGTTGGCGGCCTCGTCGTGCGTCGCGAGCGCGATGCGCGCGCCGACGGTGAGCGGTAACCAGATCTCTAGGCCCGCGATATCGAACGATAGCGTTGTGACGGCGAGCAGCGTGTCGTTCGCGCCGAGGCCCGGCTCGCGCGCCATCGATCCCAAGAAATTCACCAGAGCGCGATGCGCTACGGGAACGCCCTTCGGACGCCCGGTCGAGCCGGACGTGTACAGGACATAGGCGAGATCGTCCGCGTTACGTTCCGCGAACGGCCCGCGCGCGGAGGTGGGAATGTCCGTCGCGTCGTCGATACATACGACGGCAGGCGCCGTATGTGCGCCAATCTCCGCATCCGCGTTCGCACGCGCGAGCACGACGTCGACGATGGGCCGTAATGCGTTTTGCGTCAAGACGGCGGCGAGCTGTGCGTCGCCGGCCATGAACGCGAGGCGTGCGGGTGGAAATGCGGGGTCGAGCGGTACGTACGCCGCGCCCGCCTTCCAGATCGCCAGCAGTCCAATGATCATGTTCGCCGATCGCTCGACGCAAATGCCGACGAGCGACCCACGCCCGATCCCGCCCACGCGCAGACGTTGCGCCAAACGATCGGCGCGCGCACCGAGTTCGGCGTACGTGAGGTGTCCGTTCGCGCAGGTCACCGCGATCGCATCGGACGCCGCGATGATGCGATCGTCGACGAGGTCGGTCACGGTCGTCATGCGCCGACGATCTGACCCATCGCTACCGCAATCGCTCGGGACCCGGTATAGGTGTCGCGCGCGTGCGCGATGAGCATGTTATCCAAGGCGAGCATATCGCCGCGCTGCCACGCAAATCGAACGGCGAGACGCTCGTAAGTCGCGACGATGTGGTCGATGACGTCGTCGGGGATGGGCGAACCGTCGCCATACGTAACGTTACGGGGTAAGTCGTTATCGTCGACGAGCGCGCGCAAGCCGTCGCGCGTCTCCTCGTCGACGCACGCGATGTGATGCAGCTGCACTTGATTGAAGAAGACCTCGGCGCCGCTCCGCGGATGCCGAGCGATGCCCGGCGCGCGCTGACGCAGCCGCAGTCCGCCGTCCGGGCGCCACGCATATTCGCTGCCGGCTGAACGGCACGCCGCTTCGACCGTTGCGTGATCGCCGGTCTTGAAAAAGCGCTCCCACGTCGGCTCGATTCCCGCGGTGAAATTGCGAACGTACAAAAGTCCGTTGCGCCGGAACGTTTCGACGACGTCGGAATCGATCGCTTCGAGCAATTCGCGCGTATCGACGATCGGCGTGCAGCCGCCGCTTTGCGCCGGCGTAACGCAGAAGAAGGTAATGCGCATCGGCCAGCTGGGCAGGTGCGAGCTTTCGCTGTGCCAGAGGATCATCTGATCTGCGGGATACGGCGTGGAGTGATAGATGCGTTCGCCCGCTCTGTGTTTCGGGAGATCGCCGTAGTCGCCGTACAGATCGCCTGACACGGCGGCGGCGGCACACTCGAACGCCGGAAGTGTCGCGAGGTTAAACCCGCGGAAGAGAATCGCGCCGGAGACGAGCAGCTGCGCGTCGAGCTCGCGTCGATGTTCGATGCACCACGCGGGAAGATCGATCGTCGCGTCCAGCGGTTCGAGGACCGCTGGCAACGCCGGTTCGTCGGCGAGGAACGATAACCGGACGCGCTCTTCCGTTTGCATCATTGCATTCTCACCGAATCGTCAGCGTTCCGGGCGCGTTCAATCCGGCGATCGGAACGCTCGTCGTCGCCGTAAAGATCGTGCCGCTCGTCGTTCCGCCGGAATACGTTATGGTAATCGGACCCGTCGTCGGTGTGACGGTCATCGGGCCGGTGCTCGACCCAGGGAATGTCGTTAAAAGCGGTCCGCCGTTTGCTCCCGACTGCGCGAGCGTGATCGTCAGCGGCGCGCCGGACGCGTCGGTGTAGTTCCCGCTTCCCATGATGATATCGCCCTGATAGTCGGTCGCGTTGACGGTCACGGATGCCGTCTCCGCCGGGCCCGCTGCCGGCTGGAGCGCGAGCGCCGCGGGACTTACGGCGACGAAGATGCCGCTGACGGCACCGTCGAGCGTGAACGAGAGTGCGTTCTGTTGTCCCGGCGCGATGGTTTGG
Source organism: Candidatus Lustribacter sp. (assembly GCA_965277075.1). Classification (GTDB taxonomy): domain Bacteria; phylum Vulcanimicrobiota; class Vulcanimicrobiia; order Vulcanimicrobiales; family Vulcanimicrobiaceae; genus Lustribacter. The sequence goes on along the minus strand of OZ255707.1, from coordinate 980,758 downwards.
GCGAGGATTGTCGCGCCCGACAACGCGTGCGCATTCGCGAACGAATCGCTTGCCGGAGCGGCGTCCCATGCCGTCACCTGAAAGTCGTCCGTTCCCGGCGCGGCCGGAACCGTGACCGAACACGAACGGCTGCCGTCGGAGTTGGCGATGCACGACGAACTGCTCGGCGAGACGTCGGCTGCGACCGCCGGCGTGGCCGGACTGGGAAAAGCGGTCGGCGGCGTGGTCGTCGTGACGAAACTGACGCCGATGCCCTGCGTTGATCGCGACACATACGCCGGAGACCGTGTCCCGCTCGCAGACGTTGTCGTCGCCCCCGGGATACGTACGCGTATGGTTGTTTGCGCGCCGTTGTGCACGACGGTCGACGGCAACGGGGTCGTCGTGCCGCCGCCGCAACCAGTGATTGCCAGAGCGGCGCCGAGCGTGCAGATGGTGCAAAAAGAACGGCGCATCAGAACTGCAGTCTCCCGATCGAGTTGAGTGAGTACTCGGTGAACCAGACATTCCCGTCGGAACCGGATGTGAGCCCGGCCGGATCGCCGCCTTGCGTAATGCCGCGGCTGAACTCGACGATCGTGCCGAGCGACGTTATGCGCCCGATGCGCCCGATGGTGTTGTCGTCGGACGATTCGGTGAACCACATATTGCCGTCACGTAGGAGCTTGATGCCGTCGGGATTGAGGCCCGGCGTAAGGGCCGCCGTGTAAAGCGTCACCGCGCCGGTCGTCGTCATCTTGCCGATGTCGACCGTGGTGTTCACGCCGTTCGGATCGTACTCGGTGAACCACACGTTGCCGTCGGCGCCGGTCGTAATCGAGGCCGGTTGTTCGATCGCGAGCGCTGTTGGAGCGGCGGTGTTTACGGGGAAATCGCTCACCGTTCCGGCCGTCGTGATCCGGCCGATCTTTCGGACGGCGGGATTGACTTTGTAATTGAACTCGGTGAACCAGAGCGCGCCGTCCGAGCCGACCGTCAAGTCGCGTGGACTTGTAATAGCGACGGAGCTCATCGGCGAAGGATATTCGGCCGTCACCGTTCCGGCAGTGGTGATCGTCCCAATCTTATTGGCGTCCTCTTCGGTGAACCAGAGGTTGCCGTCCGGGCCGGTCGTAATGCCGATCGCGTGCGCGCCCGTGGTCGGGACGGCGAATTCGGTTACGGTTCCGCTCGTGGTTATGCGCCCGATCTTGCTGTTGTGATTCCTGTCCGACTCGGAAAACCACAAGTTTCGGTCCGGTCCGGCAGTGATGCGCACGGGACTATATCCCGTGCTGACAGCGTACTCGTGCAGCAGTGCTCCGGACGTCGACATCGTGCCGATCTTTCCGGCCGTCGTTTCGACGAACCAGAGATTGCCGTCGGAACCGGTCGTGATGTCGTTCGGGTTTGCGCCGGTTCCACCAAATTCGGTAACCGTCGGTTGCCCGGGCACGTTGACGCCGACGCCCGTGCCGGTGACGGACACGGTGACCGTTCCGGAAACGGTTCCGTCTGCGACCGCGATTGTTGCCGGTCCGCCGGACGAGCCGCCGGTCAACGTGAACGTCGCGTTGCCACCGGGCGACCCGGCGGTTCCGCTGCCGGCGATCTGCACCGTCGAAGCGGGTGATGCCGTCGCGGTGAACGGTCCCGCCGTCAGGGCTTCCGATACGGTGAGGGTCAGCGACGGCGTCGCTGCTCCGGCAACGAGAGAGGCGCCTTGCGGTGAAAGGGTGTAGACCAGCGGTGTGATATCCGCCGTTACGGCCGTCACGTTCGGTGCGCCGGACATGCTCGGTACGCTTGCGGTGATCGTGCCGTCGACCAGCGTTTTGCCGGCGTCATACGTGACGGCGATCATGTTCAGACCGTTCGCAGTGGGCGTTACGACGGCGGTCGCGCCGAGCGTGAGCGCGTTGTTGGGATCGTTGGTCTTCGCGACCGTCACACCGGTATAGAAGTCGCCCGGCGCGATGATCAGTGCTCCCGACGCGTCTTTCGCGCTGAGCGTTAAACCTATCTGATGCGTCGCTCCGTCGGCGGGTTCGCTTACGCGTGGTGTTGCGAACGCGAGTGATGCGATGACGCCGCCGAGTGTCACGGGTATCAGGTTTGCCTGGCCGGCCGCGACAAGCGTCGTAATCGTACCGACGCCGAGCGCGGTACCCGACGCGTCGGTCGATGCGTAGACCGACAAACGAAATTGCTCGTTTCCGGCCGCGACGGGTGCGCTAACGGTGCAGACGACACCGGACGTTCCGCTCACGCAGCCGGGTGCGCCGGCAGTGAGTTGGGCCACGGTCGGCGCGATCGCGGGCACCGGCATCGAACCGTCGGGATTCAGTGTTTCGATCTTGATCGAGTTCGTGTTCGGCGAGATGAACTGCACGGAGCGCAAGTTCGAACTCGACGCCGTGTGCGGTGGAACGGTGATCGTGAACGTTGCCGTTGCGCGCGTCTTGGCAGCCGGCGCCAAGGGCGCCGCAGGCACCAGCCCCAGCCCGCTATGCGAGCCGCCGCTGCCACTACAGGCGGCGAGCGCGGTGACCAGTGAGATCGCGCCGTAACGCGTCAGCAATCCGGGTGCGCTCATCAGTTCACTCCGAAGGTGGTCGTCGTGACCGTCACGCTGATAGGTGTCGTCTTGCCGCCGCCGCCGCTGATGGTGATCGTTGCCGTTCCGGCCGCGACGGCCGTGACCGTGAACGTCCGGCCGTCGCTGGTCGAAACCGTCGCGATTCCTGCATTGCTCGACACCGCGGAGAACGTTCCACTCGAGTTCGGTTGCTGCGCCATAAACGTTGTGGTTTGACTCGTCGCGGTGAACGAGATCGGCGTTGAAGGCGATACCACGATCGAACCGGGTGTCGGCGTCGCCGTCGCAACCGGTGTCGGCGTGTGAACCGGCGTCGGCGTCGGCGTTGCGGTTGGCGTCGGGGCAGCCGTTGCGCCCGTCGGTACCGGTGTCGGCGTTGTCGTGACAACCGGCGTCGGCTTCGCGCTCGGCGCGGCCGTCGGCGTCGCGGTTGCGACCGGCGTGGGCGTCGGCGCTGTCGCAGTTGCGGGCGCCGCGGGCGCAACCGCTCCGGTTTGAACGAGCGTCGGCGACGGCGACGAACCACCGCCGCCGCCGCACGAAGCCGTCGCCATGAGCGTGAGAAACGCCCACGTGCGCGAGCGATGGTTTGGAATCATGATGCCTCGTTGATCGAAGGAAAATTGCGCGAATGAGAATGACGATGCGATTGCGGACGCATCAGTACGAACCGAGGGTGCCGTCAACGCGTGCCAATCGAACGGCGCGCGCGAATACGGCGAGCGAGAGCGGGACGAGCGCGATGGACGCAACGCCCAACCACACGACATTGCCGATCACGTGCGCGAGCGGCGCGCCGTTGAAGCCGGCACGCAGAGCGGTGAGCGCGTGAGAGATCGGCAAGAACCACGCCACGATTTGCAGCGCGTGCGGGAGCTTATCGATGGGCAGGAACACACCGCCGCACAAAAGTGCAGCACTGTTAAAGAAAAACTCAACCGGCCCGGATTTTTTGAAGACCATCGTCACGCTCGCGGCGAGGACGCCGAGCGGCGAGATGCACGCGATCGTCAGTGCCAGGACGACGAACACCGTCAAAACGTTGGCATGACTGAGGTTTAATCCGAAGAGCATCGATGCCCCAAGGAAGAGCACCGTCTCAAAACCGCAGAACGCGAACGCCCATAGTCCGGCCGAAAACACCAGCACCGGGATGCTCGTCGGCGTCGCGAGCATCACCTCGAGCGTTCCGGCCAGCTGACTCTCGCGAATCGCCTCGGCAAAACTGAGCAGTGCCGCCGACTGAAAACCGTAAAACGCCATATTGACGGCGAGGTAGTCGAAATAATGGCCGCCTGCCGCCATGACGGGATTTCCCGCCGCGAGCGCAATGAAGTAGGTCACCGCGGCATTGACGAGCGTCCCCAACAGTTGCAGCGCGAAGACGGCGCCGTACGACGTTGCGAGCCGCGCGTCGCGTACGAAGATCGCGGAGGCCCGCGAGACGATGCCGCGGATGTCGAAGCGCGGCGCGAACTCGACGGCGTTCACGATGGACCCCCATGCGTGATATGTTTGAAAACGTCCATCGGCTCGGGTTCGAGCGAGCGAATGTTGTGCACGCGGACACCTTCGGCCGTCACGATGGAGAGCAGACGTGTTAGCGCGTCGTCGACCGGTTCGAGCTCGATTTCGAGCCGCGTGCCGCCGCTCTCGTGCGCATGCGGTACGGCCAAGAGCACGCCCGAGAGCGCGCGCAGCGCATGCAGCGTCGCCTCGCCGATCGCATCGACGAAGAGGTGGTAGCGCTGCCGCTCGCGCATCGACGCCGCGAGCGCATGCGGTGTGCCGAGCGCGACGATCGTTCCGTCGCCGAAAACAGCGATGCGATCGCAGAGCGCCCACGCTTCTTCCAAAATATTGGTCGCGACGATGACGGTCTTACGCCGTCGTGTCACGAGCTCGTCTCGAATCAGTCGGCGCAGAGCGTCAGCATGAACGGGATCGACCGCGCGTGTCGGCTCGTCGAGGAACAGAACGTCCGGATCGGCGAGCAACGCGCGTGCGACCGTGAGGCGCTGCCGCATACCCGACGAGTAGCCGTGAAACGCGCGGTCGAGCGCGTCGCCGAGATCGACCAGCTCCGCGACCTCGGCGATACGCTCGCGAAGACGGCGCCCTCGGAGACCGACGAGCGATCCGAAGAAGTGGAGATTCGCGCGGCCTGTCAACCGAAAGTAGAAGCTGCGTTCCTCGGCGGTGCACAGCCCGATGCGGCGCCGCGCTTCGAGCGGATGACGAACGACGTCGATGCCGTCAAGCACGATGCGTCCGCTGTCGGGAATCGATAACGTCGCGAGCATTTTCAACAGCGAGGTTTTGCCGGCACCGTTCGCGCCGAGCAATCCGAACAGCTCGCCGCGTGCGACGGTAAAGTCGATATCGTGCAAGACACGACGGCGCGATACGCGGCCGCGGGCGCGAACCCACGCAGCAATCGATGATGTCGCGGGGAATGACTTCGTCACGTGCTCGATCTGCAGCATCGGGCCGGTGACGATCGGCGCGATCGGAGGCCTCGTCATCGGCATCGGCGCGGTCAGCACGGGCACTCGCGAAGCACGCCGTTGAACTTCGGGCCGAGGTCCGCGACATCGAGCGTGATGCAGGACAGGTGGTCGCCGGTAATGGTTATCGCGTTCACCCGGCGCGCGACGGCCGCCCAATGCGAGGTGAGACGGCGCTGGAGCGCAGGCTCTTTGCTGGCCGGCCAAAACACGGTCACGTCGCCCGCGTAGTAGCCCGGAACGTAACCGGCGCTGCGCTTTTGCCAAAGCGATACGAGCGGGTCGGAATCCGCTTCGCGTTTGACGCGCTCGGCTTCAATCGCCGCCGCCGCGGCGGTTGAATCGAGCCGCTGTATGACGAACGCCGCGGCCGAACGCAACCACCGCTCGATTTCGTCTCTCCGCCCGGCCGTGGTTTCCTCGGCGAATGCAAGCAGCGCGCGCATCCGGTTCGCCGCAAACGCAATCAGCGGGAGGTGCGCGTCCGGCGGCAGCCGCAATGCGCGCGCGAGCCGCTCTATTGCGGAGCCGAATCCGGCGAGTCGCGCATTCCGCCCGGCGCTGTCGACGAGCAGCACACCTTCGACCGTATCGCCCGCGCGCGTAAGTTGACGCGCCATCTCGTAAGCGAGCAGTCCGCCGCTGCAAAATCCGCCCAGCACGTACGGTCCCTGCGGACGTGCCGCTTTCAGAACGGCGATGTTTTCCGCTGCCATCGCTTCGAACGTCGGCGGTACGGTCTCTCCATCGGCACCGTGCGGAGTGAAGACATACAACGGACGGTCGCGGTCGAGATATCGATCGAGACCGCGACAGTAGTATCCGCCGCCGTTGAGGTCGCCGTGCAGAAAGAACAACGGTGCGCGCATCCCATCGGCGCGTACGGTGATGAGGCGCTCGGCCGCATCGCGGTTCGCCTCGTCGCGCAGGCGCGCGGCCAACGCGTCGACCGTCGGTTCGTGAAAGAGCGTCGCTACGGGCAGTCGCCGTCCGAAGGTCTCGTGGATGCGGCTCATCAGCTTCACGGCCAGCAACGAGTGACCACCCAAGGCGAAAAAGTTATCTTCCGGCGCGATGATCGCCAAGCCGAGAAGGCTGCGCCAGATTTCGATCAGTTGGAGTGTGAGCGGACTCTCCACCGGGCGGCAGCGCAACGCCGGTGCGCTCGCATGCGGCGCGGGCAGCGCCTCCACGTCCAACTTGCCGTTGCGCGTAAACGGAAACGCCGTGACCTCGACGACGGCGGCGGGCAACATGTGCTCGGGAAGCACGCCGGCCAAAGCCGCGCGTACATCGGGCGGCCGTGCCGCGTCGGCAGAGGGGACGACGTACGCGACGAGTTGCGGACTGCCGTCCGACGACGTCCGCACGACCACCGCACCGTCCTGGATGTCGGGGAGTGCGCGCAATGCGGTCTCGACCTCCGCAAGCTCGATTCGAAATCCGCGAATCTTGACCTGACGGTCGAGGCGGCCGAGATACTCCAGCTCGCCGTCCTCGCGCCAGCGGACAAGATCGCCCGTGCGATAGAGCCGCTGATTCTGCAGGGCCGGATCGCACACGAAGCGTTCCGCCGTCAAATCGTCAGACCCGAGATATCCATGCGCGAGGACGCATCCGCCGACGTACAATTCGCCCGGGATGCCGACGGGAACCGGTTCCCGGTACGCATCGAGCACCAACAGGTGTGCGTTGGTGATCGGGCGCCCGATCGGTGGAAGCGGCGGCCACTGCTCGGACGCGCCCGTCAATGCGTGCGCGGTGACGACATGTGTTTCGGTCGGGCCGTATTGGTTCTCCACCACACACTGCGGCAATTGTGCGAAGAATGCGCGGAGAGTATCCGTTACCTTGAGCTGCTCGCCCGCGGTGACGACATGCTGCACATCGCGCGGAATAGTGTTCGCGATCAGCGCAACGTCGACGAACTGCGCGAGGACGACGAACGGCAGAAACAGGCGTTGCACGCGTTCGGAGACGACGAGGTCGAGGACGGCGCCAAGGTCGCGCCGCATCTCCTCGCCGGCGATCACGAGCGTTCCGCCCGCGGCGAGCGTCGAGAAAATTTCTTGGAAGGAAACGTCGAACGAGAGCGATGCAAAGGCGAGCGTACGCGGTGCCTCGATCGCCGGCGCGCGCTGCCGTTGCCATTCGACCAAATTGCGCAGCGATCGATGCGGCATCGCGACGCCTTTCGGCCGGCCCGTCGAGCCGGACGTATACATGACGTACGCCAGATCGGCCGCGCGCTCGGCGTGCTCCGGTGTGTCGAACGCCGGAGCGTCCGCGTCGTCGTCCAGCCACACGACTGCCAAACCGCCGGGTAGCCGCGCGGCGCAACGGCGTTCGCTGACGATCACCGCGAGATGCGCCGTCATCGCCGCAAGGCGTTCGCGCGGGTATCCCGCGTCAAGCGGAACGTAGGCCGCGCCGGCCTTGAGAATCCCGAGCATCGCTACGACCATATCGGCCGAACGATCGACACACAGGCCTACCGGAACGTTGCCGCGCACGCCCGCGGCGTGCAACCGGCGCGCGATCCGATCGGCCTTCGCCATGAGTTCCGCGTACGATGTCGAGCGGCCGGCATAACGCACCGCAACGGCGTGCGGACTTCGTGCGGCCGCGCGTTCGACGAGCACGTGCACGCCGACATCGTCAGCATTGACCGCGCCGGCGGGGCCGGTGCTCCACGCGGCGATGCGTTTCCGTTCCGCGGCATCGGATAGCCCGACGTGCGCGATCGGACGGTCCGGCTCGCAGGCGACGGCGTGCAGTAACGTTTCGAAATGTCCGAGCATCCGTTCGATCGTCGAAGCGTCGAAGAGATCGGAGTTGTATTCGAACGTGCACGTGAGGCAATCGGCGTCGTTCCGCACGAACAGCGTCAAGTCGAATTTTGCCGTCGTTCGCTCGAATTCGACCGGCTTCACCATTACGCCGTCAAGGATCAGGGCCGTTTCGTAGCCGCTCTGCATGACGAAGAAGATGTTAACGATCGGCGTGTGGCTGAGATTACGTTCCGGATGCAACGCTTCGACCAGATGTTCGAACGGCAACTCCGCGTTGTCGAAGGCGTCGAGCGTGACGTCGCGCGCGCG